>JAKQOD010000873.1 GCA_029565465.1 Deltaproteobacteria bacterium | reverse complement strand
GTTGTACGCAGCCTATTTTGCAAATCTATACAGGCAATAGTGCAACGTTCGTCCCTCCGGCCCGCGTCGTTAATCTCGGTGATGGTGCGTGTTACCAGACCAACGTCGCAACCGTCTATCCCGTCGGCGCGGCGCTCCCTGCCAACGCGATCGGCTATCGCCGGTCTGGGCAGATGTGTGAGCTGGTACCGGCTGATAACAATTACGCATATTTCGAAACCGCTGGGCCGGCGCCCGCGGCGGCATCGCCGTTGGTGTTGGTGCGCACCGAATAGCTCTCATTTTTGCCATGTGCACGGTGGGCCTGCATGTTAGCGTGCGCGCATGAAGCGTTACTTGCTAGTTTTGACTCTGGCCACGGCGTGCGGCGGCGCCCTATCCGGCCCGGCGGCAACGCCACCGGCGGTACCAAGTGCCAACGACCCGGCGTTCATGATTTCCGGGATGCGGGCGTGGTATTTGGTCCAAGACGCCATCACAGCTGGCGACGGCGCCATCGATGCCACCATTGCAGCCCCCGCCGGCGTTGAAACCGTTGATGTTTGGCTCGGCGATAAGCCAGGCATTCGGCTGCCGGTGGTGGATGGCAAGTTTCGCTGGCAGCAAGACCTCAGCGCGCTTGCGCCCGGCGACTACGACGTGTTGTTTGCCGCCGACGGCGCAACTACCGCGTTCGCAAAACGCACGATCCACCGCAGCGCACCGCTCTACTTTTTCATCGCTACCGACTGGGATTTCGCCGAACCTGGCGAAAACTCAACCATCATCATGGACGCCATGCGACGCAAACACCCGTCGTTGGTCTTCACGCACTTCGTTGGCCCGTATACCTACACCGACCCGCAACTAGCGCCCGCGCGCCGCACTGCCATCACCAATTGGTTGCACGACGCCCAAGCCAAAGGCGATGAAATCGGGTTGCACATCCATCCTTATTGCAACTTCGTGACCCATGCGCAGGTCACCTGCATCACCGATCAGTCGACGGTGTATCCAATGGATGCCAGCGGCTACACGGTCAAAGTTGCAGCCTACGACGAAACCACGTTTGGGAAGTTGCTCGATGCCGCCGATGCGTTATTCATGGCCAACGGCTTAGGCAAACCGGTGACGTTCCGCGCAGGTGGCTGGACGGCCGATCTCGGCACGGTGAAAGCGCTCGCAAGCCACGGTTATGTTGCCGATTCAAGCGCACTGAACTGGGCGCGCTTGGAAGAGTGGCAGAATCAAGGCACCGGCGAATTGTATCGTTGGAACATGGCCAACTGGACGCCGATTGGCGACACCAGCCAACCATACTACCCAAGCGATACCAGCGTCCTGATGCCTGGGTTGCTGCCGCTGTCGATCCTCGAAGTGCCCGACAACGGCATCATGGCCGACTATGTCAGCGCCGATGAAATGAAACAGATCGCCGCCGCCAACTGGAATGGCAAAGCGCTACCATCGGCCAAAACGTTGATGTTCGGTTTTCATCCTTCGGTCCAGTTACCGCTGCAAAACACCGATCGCATCTATGGCATTCTCGACTATGCCGATGCGCACTTAGCAGAAAAAGATCGTGGCCCACTGGTGTACGCAGTGCTCAAGGACATGCCGCAAGTTTTCAAAAAGTAAGCTAAGCTCGCGGCCGTACGAATGAATAACTTCCAACTACAGATTAATAAACTAGTTGCTGAGTTTGTTGCTGGCGTCACCGAGTTGGCGCAACGCGCCGCGGTTGAATCGTTGCAACAAGCCTTTGCGGATCAAGCCTCTGGCAAGATGCGCTTCGACGGCAAAACCGGTGGCAAACGCACAAACTCCGAACTCATCGACATGATGGAACAAGTGCGTTTGTATGTGTTGGCCAATCCGGGTCAACGCATGGAACAGATTAATAAAGCGCTCGGCACAACTACCAAAGATTTACAATTGCCAATCCGCAAGCTGATTGCCGATGGCCGCATCTACAGCAAGGGATCGCGCCGCGTAACCCAATACTTCGCAAAGAAGAAATAGCCATGAACGCCGTCAGCGACAACATCGTGCATCGCGTACTCCACCAAGCGCACGTTCGCCCTGCTTCGCCAGCCTACGTTGCAATGCGGCAAGGCAGCTGGCAAACCACGGATTGGCGCACCTACGTGCATGAAATCCGATGCGCCGCCAAGAGCATGATTGCGCTTGGCATGCAGCGTGGCCAACGCGTGGCCATTTTGGGTTTCAACCGGCCCGAATGGACGATCGTGGATATCGCGGCCATGGCAGCCGGCGGTGCACCAGCAGGAATTTACACCACGTGTTCGGCCACCGAAGTGCAGTATATCGTTGCACATAGCGAAGCGCCGATCGTCTTGGTCGAAAACGCCGCACAGCTCGCCAAGGTGCTCGCGGTACGCGCACAGCTGCCGCAGCTACAACACATCGTGTTGATGCAAGGCGCCGAAAACGCTGCCGCCCCAAGCGACAATATTTGGAGCTGGCAACAGTTCATGGCCAAAGGCGCCGACGCGAACAACGACGAACTTGATCGGCGCATCGATGCTATCGAACAAGCCGACTTGGCGACGCTGATTTATACGTCCGGCACCACTGGCCCACCCAAAGCCGTGATGCTTTCGCACAGCAATCTAGCTTGGACCGCAAGCACCTTGGTCGACATCCAAGGCGGCTCGCCTGATGAAGTCTTGTTGTCCTACCTGCCGCTATCACACATTGCCGAACAGATGGCATCGATTCATGTGCCAGCGACGATTGGCGCTACCGTTTACTTCGCAGAATCGTTAGAAAAAATCCCCGATGGGTTACGCGCCGCCCGACCAACGCTGTTTTTTGGGGTGCCTCGCATTTGGGAAAAGTTCCACGATGTGATGCAAAAGAAGCTCAGCGAAGTTACCGGCGCCAAAAAACATCTTTTGACATGGGCCCGCAGTGTCGCAAGCAATGTCCATCGCCACAAAAATGCGGGGCGGCCGGTTCCGCGCATCCTGCAATTACAATTTCAACTCGCCAACAAACTAGTGCTGCACAAAATCAAATCCGCGCTGGGTTTTGATCGCGTCAGGCAGTGCGTCACCGGTGCGGCACCCATCGCGCGCGAGATTTTGGAGTTCTTCACATCCATTGATATTCCCATCTCGGAAGTCTATGGCCAATCCGAAGACAGCGGACCAACCACCTTAAATTTGCCCGGGCGCACGAAGCTGGGCACGGTTGGCGTTCCGATTCCCGGACTGCAAGTCAGAATTGCCGACGACGGCGAGGTTATGGTCAAAGGGCCCAATGTGTTTATGGGCTACCTCAAAGACCAAGCCGCAACCGATGAGATTTTGCAAGATGGCTGGATGGCGTCGGGCGACCTCGGTGCATTTGACCGCGACGGTTTTCTATCGATCACGGGCCGCAAAAAAGAAATCATCATTACGGCTGGTGGCAAAAACATCACACCCAAAAACATCGAAGCAGAAATCCAACGGTGTCAACACATTGCCGATGCCGTTGTCATCGGCGACCGCCGCAAATTCCTTACTGTATTGCTCACGCTCAAGCCCGAGGCCATTGCCAAATTCGGCGCAGCGGGGCTTCGTGATGATATCCAAGCCGCCATCGACGCTGCCAATGCACATCTCGCCCGCGTCGAACAAGTGAAGAAATTCACCGTACTGCCCGACCCTTTTTCAACCGAAACCGGCGAATACACGCCGACGATGAAACTACGCCGCAGCGCGATTGCCAAAAAATATGCGGCGCAGATCGATGCGATGTACGCAGGCGCTGAGTAGCCCTAGCGCGCCAGCTAGTTGCGCACGCAATCAAACGTCACCGGCATCGCTGGACCGTGGTCGATAACCTCAAAGTCTTCCACTTTGAGTGCAGCCAAATCGCGCGGATCTAACAAGCCGGCCCATTTCGCCGTGGTGTGAGTATCGCTTTGCGCGGTGAGCGCAATGTTACCACCGTCGGCGTGATACATGCCGTAGGTCTGCATCGCCCGCGCCACCACGCGTGCGCCTTCGCTTGGCAACGACGCAAGATTGTAATCAGCCCGCAGCCGCAAATGTACGCCGTAGTATGGCGCGCCAGCGCTACCGGTCGTACGCGTGCCATGCGTCGCCGGGTGCACATAGCCTTCGCGAATACGGTCGTTCGGTAAGATGAAGCGAATGGCATGATTGATTTTGCCTGCCTTCACTTCGTCGGCAGAGAACAACAATGGCGCGATTGGAAAACCAGCAGCATCGGCGCTGGTGCACTGCTCGCCACGCCCCGATGCCGGGTATTTTTTGGCGGTGTCCCAAACGACCAAGCATGTGCCTTGCATTTTGCCGGCCACCAGGTTGGCTTGGTAGATTTCGTAAAGCTTCTTTTCGTGCTGTGCCCACACCAACAAATGGCAATCAGCGGCGAGGTTCGAACACGTGTAACCAGGCTCGCCCTCGATGTTGCCACCCGCCGGAATCGGCACTGGCGCTTCATCACAATCCACCGACACTTCGCGCGGCTCATACGGCGCCTGCGGCGATGCGGCTGAGGCATCCACAACCTCGATGGTGTTGTCGATCCGCATCACATCGCCCGCGCCCCACCCGCCCTTCGCACGCAACGCAGCGATGATGGTTTTCGAATTCGCCGCCACCGGCGTTTGTGACACATCGTCGTAGAAAAAACCGTGATCAAAATAGCGCCCAGAACCCGAGCTTGGCCCAACACCGTCGGGATTCGAGTTATTGCCATCGCCGCTGGGGTTAGCGTCGCTGTTGTTGCTGCTGTTGCCACAGCCGACGACCGCCAACGCAAGTGCAGCACGTGACGCTGCCACCAAGAGTGGATTGCTCATGCGGCGACCGTATCACACTCCGAATTCTCACTGCACATACTGAAACGTCACGACCGAACACACCGGCGCCGCGGTACCGCCAATCAAGTACGGCCGATAGCGCCATGTCCGCATCGTGCTTTTGATTTCGTCGTCGTAGCCATCGTACTTGGTCGATTTGAGCGTGGTCACGCTCGACACTTCACCTTGTTGGTTGAGGCACATCTTAAACGTTCCCACAACCCGTGACACACCGTCGCGCTCGATCGCCGTGCGCACCAAGTTTGGTGGTTCAATATGGGTCTCCCCTGAAATTCGCAAACCGGCAACGATCGATGGTGCAACGATCGTAGGCGCCACCACCGTTGGCGGTGTCACCGGCGGTTCGGGTGGCAGCACCACAGGCGGCGCGACCGGCGGCTCACCAACACCACACGGCTCTTGAGTACAACCGGAGCCAGACGTCGGCGTGCCGGTGCCTTTGCCGTCGCCACCGCCGCCGTCACCTGGTGGTACATCTACAACTGGTTCAACCGATACATGCGAATCGGTTTTAAGCGCTGGCTGCGTCAGCGTTTTGACAACCTTGCGCTGTGCCTTCTTCGGTACCGCAGCTGCAGCTTTTGGCGCCGCGCCACCTCCGGAGTTGCCAGGCGGTGGTGAGAATACCGCCAGCGACGTATCTGCCCGGTCATCGCTCAAGCGCTCAACCCGCCACATACCCACCAGCACAAAACCCACCGCAAACCCAACATGTGCAACCGCTGAAACGGTGAGAAAAATGCGCCGCGCCCGTTTCGAGCGAGCGGGGCCAGGAAGCACAGAACGAAACCGCGTAATTGCTTGAGACATATAACTCGCAACGCGCCAAAGCCCGGCAGGGTCTTGGTACGCTGCCAACCGCAGCTGACTGGGTTGCGAGACCGCACCTCACTAGGTGTCGCAGGTACAACGTGAACCGTGGTTCACGCAGCGGCGCATGACCAGGGCTCACTGGTTTTGCTGCGCTGTAACCGCCTGTTTATTATATATTTTTATCGACACCACATGCAGGTTTAGCAACCGCGACCTGGCCCAAGACTTGCGTTACAATGGGGTACTCACCCGCGAAAGAGCGCCTTATGAAAAAAGCTATCGTACCAATTCTGGCGACTGGGATATTTGCAGCCCTTGGCGGTACCGCCCAAGCGCAGCCTGCAGGTTATTACTCACAACCCCCGCGGCAATCGGCTGGTGGGTTCACCGACCGTACGGGCCGGATGACGGCTGGCGTTTCGCTGGGTGTTGGTGGCATGTCGGTCGGCGACGAATCGGTTCGATGCAGCAATTGCACCACCAATCCTGCAGCGTTCGCCATCGCCGCCCACATCGGCGGCGTGCTTAGCCCGCAATTTGCGTTGATGCTCGAAGTGCAAGTCAACACGCAGACCGTCGAAGAACAAACCTACGACACCATCTTTTTGACGCAAAGCGCAGCCATGGTTGCAGCACAATATTGGGTGTCGCCGCGGTTGTGGCTCAAAGGCGGCATCGGCTTTGCAAAACTTTCCAATACCGCATCCAGCACCGACGCCGAGTTGGTGATTGACAACGGCGGCGCAGCGTTGTTCGGCGCTGGCTACGAATTGCTTTCTAATCGCCACCTTGCCATCGACCTACAAGGCCGCTTTATCGTTGGCAGCTACGACGGCATCAATGCCAAAACGTCATCGGGCACCGTTGGCGTCGGCATCAACTGGTTCTAGCCCGTCGCTTGGCCGCGTTTTTTTACTCAGCACACACCCGCTATCGAACAACTTTTGATAACATGGCAAGAGTTTTTCGTAGGGGGCATGGTGAACCAACGCTTTTGGATGACTATCGTTGCGATCGGAACCCTGTGTGCAGCAAATTCCGCACGTGCAGAGCGGCGAACGTTTGCTGAGGTGTATGAGCCTGAGGTCAACGGCAAAGATGTGATGGATCTACTGCTGTGGAATCAACTAGGCCACAAGTGGAAAAATAGCGCTGTCGACGACACCAAGTTTCGCATCGAACTGCAATACGGGCTCACCGACCAGCTCGATATGACGGTGTATCAAAACTTCGAGCAAAGTCCGAGCACGAACCAGGACCTCAAGTTCGAATCGACGGCCGTCGAGCTGCGCTATCTGCTGGCGCCGCGCGGCGAGTGGCCAATCGATGTGCTCGTCTACCT
Source organism: Deltaproteobacteria bacterium (assembly GCA_029565465.1). Lineage (GTDB taxonomy): Bacteria > Myxococcota_A > Polyangia > Haliangiales > Haliangiaceae > JABFXX01. The sequence continues at coordinate 7,961 of JAKQOD010000873.1, read as the reverse complement.
CGAAGCCTACAAAAAGTATTCATCGGCGGAATTCGAGCTTGAGCCGAAACTGGTCGTTGGCAAAGCGTGCGGCAAGTGGCGCTGGACCGCCAACCTGTTTGCCGAAGTCGAAATTGAAGGCAGCGCTGAGGTCACGCCGGCGTTCTCACTGGCGGGCGGCTACGATTACTCCGACAAGCTGCGATTCGGGCTTGAAGCAACCAGCGAACTCGCCGAGACGATCACGGCACGTGGTGATGAAAGCCGTGAGCTTGTCGCAGCTGGCGGCCCAACCTTACACTTTCAACCTTCGCCCAAGCTGTTTGTTACGACCCACGTTGGCTTCGGCCTCACCAAAGGCGCTGCGGATCTGCAAGTCAATGCGCTGCTTGGTATTTGGTTCTTCTAGCGTGCACACGCGACCGGCGTCGTTCGGTATTCTACCGTCGTGCTGCCGTCGCTGAGGGTGACCCGATAGGTGTGATCAGTGACGATGGGCGTCATTAGATCAAAGCCATTGATGCCAGCGTATTTGAGATTCTGTTTCACCACGACGTCAGTGCCAGCGGTTTCGTCGAAAACCTTGGCGTCCGCAATCGGCAGCGGGTCGGTTGTTTGATGGATCGACCACGTACTGCGCGTCATCTCCATCGGTGTCGGTCCTGGATTTGGAATCGCGATAAAGGCTGGCAGTGTCGCCGGTGCTTCGCCGGTTGCATAGAGTGCACAGCTGCCGTTGCGGGTTGCACCGAAGTTAACGTTGTTGCGATTGGTGCCGACCACGATTTTGCGATGCGACAAACGGTTATCCGTTGCATAGGACTCAAGCGTGTACAAATCCATGCACGTGGTGGCGTTGCCAACGCTGCAGATCATCGAGCGCCCTGCTGCGTCGGCGCCGCCCGGCGTGTAGCACATCGTCGACGGCGGCGGGTCGTGGCGAAACGCGTAGCCCAACATCAACCCGCACTGTTGCATGTCGGCGGCGTTCATTGTGTTGACGCTGGCGGCAGGCAAGCCAACCAACCAGCGATACATGTTCCAGCGCGTTGACGCATCAACAATCGCTTCGCCCGTCATCACACCGGGGTCGCAAGGATCGCTTGAAACTGGCGTGAACTGCGCGGTCGCCGTCACGACATGGCCCGCTTTCCAATGACTGCATACATCCGCTTTGCTGCGATTCGCCAGGTCTATCGACGGTTGCTCAGCAGTACAGGTGATGCCGTCGCCAGTGAAGCCTTCTAAACATTGGCAGGTTGCGTTCACACACGCAGCACCGTTGCCGCATGTGCCGTCGCATGGCGGGCCCGCCGGGTTGCTGCTGCCGCAAGCGGTAGCCGTAGCTAGCGCTAACGCTAGTGCGTAATGCCTCATTGATTCACGGTATCAGCCGGGGGCGTTGGGGGCAACGGAAGAGTATGCCGTGGCTTGTATGCGCGCTGCATGCGAGCTTTAGTTGCAGTATGGCAACGCTGCACTTTATCTACGGCTACCCCGGCGCAGGCAAAACCACGTTAGCGCGAGCGATCGCAACAAGCGCGCCCGCTGTGATTTTTTGCGAAGACGAATGGATTGCAACGCTTGCTGAGCCGATTACATCGCTGCAGCAATTCGTTGCGGCATCGCAGCGTATCCGCAGCATCATCAAACCGTTGGCTGTTCAGATCTTGCAACTCGGCACCTCGGTGGTTTTCGATTTTGCTGGCAATACGCCAACGCATCGAGCCTGGGTGCGCAGCGTTTTTGAAGCAGCGCACGCGGATCATTGTTTGCACGTGCTCGACGTATCGGTCGACGAAGCGCGGCAACGCGTGCAGCAACGCAATGTCGACAAACCTGCCGGCTTGTACTTCGGCGATGTAAGCGAAGCGATTTTCGACGCCGTGCTTGGGCATATTGTGCCACCGAGTGAAACGGAGGGGTTTGTGGTGATGCGCGGGTAGGCGTTACGCCATCCCCTTGCCGCCAGGAGGCGCGCCCACGGAATCTGATTTCAGGGCAATGTAATATATGTACAATATATTTATGCCAACGAGCATTCACATCCCTCGAGAGCTGCTTGCAGCGGTGGAGCGACGCGCCAAAGAACTCAAAGTAAGCCGGAACCGCTTCATCGTTTCAGTGCTCGAAAACGAATTCAGGCGGCGGACCGATTGGTCCGAATCGTTTCAAAAGCGACTGGGCGGCTTAGCTGCAGACGGCGATGCTTTTGCGGCTGAACTTGAAGCAGTCGTGCAAACCCGCCGCAGCAAGCGGCCTGTGCAATTTTAGCGACACGGCCACCAAATGAAATTTGTACTCGACACCAACGCAATGACTCGCCTGTTCCGTCGAGAACCAGCGTTCGTTCAGCAATTGCTCGCAAAACACCGAGCGGATGTTTATGTCCCCGAAGTGGTCTTCGCCGAAATGGCGTTAGGGGTCGAACGGCTCGGCAAAACCAAGCGAGCAAAAACAATTCAGTCGTTCATTGACGACATGCGCGAGGAATTTCAGATTGCAATGTGGACCCCTGAAGTTTCCGACCACTTTGGCCGCGTGAAGGCAAAGCTCGAAACCCGCGGGGCTAAGGTGGAAGACTTCGATATCGCCATTGCCGCCCATGCGCTTGCCGTCGACGCTACGCTTGTGACGTCTAACCGCAAACACTTTGAACGCATCGACGAGTTGATGATCGAAGACTGGGCGTAGCTGCCAAAGGTTCGCGGCGTCACTCCCGCGGAACCGCCGGGACACTCGCGCAACCAAAAACTGCGCAACGGTCTCCTCCCAGAGGCCAACGAGGAGTGGGTTGGCGCTTCGAGCGAGCGCACTGCTGTTGGCAGCACGGCCGCGGACGCTTGTGCAGCGAACGAGTCTGCGGCGCCGCCTTTGTGTGATCCGTGAACAGTTGGCGACGCGTTGCGTGAGTGATTCACCGTCGAGAAACGCACGAGATTCCTGTCGCATTTTCATGCCATTCTTTCGAATTCACTTGACGCATTTCTTGAACAAGCAACAAACGAAGCAGCGCCCCAGGCAAAAAGTGCGCGTTGTGTTTGTCTAGCTGGCGCATAGCAGCGCAATCGTTGAGCGCTGCGAAAAGTTTCAACGCGAGTGCAAATCGCAGCGCCTGTGCGAAAGCATGGCGTCAAAAAACGTAGTGATAAAGTTGCTGCATGCAAACGAGTGCAAAGGTGGAGCTGGAAGCATTGGGTAACGAGATTGCCGAGATGGCGGCACACATCGATGCTGCCATGCATCGTCTGCTTACAGCCATTCGCAAGTTCGATCTTGAAAACGGTTGGCATGCTCAAGGTGCGTTGTCCTGCGCACATTGGCTAGCATGGCGAATCGGGTGGGACTTACGCACTGCACGTGAACGGCTGCGCGTTGCACGTAAACTTGCCGAGCTGCCAGCCGTTGACGAACATTTGCGCACCGGCTCGATGTCGTACTCACAAGCGCGGGCGATTTCGCGCGTCGCGGACGGCAGCAATGAAAAGCTTTGGGTCGAATACGCCAAGCGCATGCCAGCGTCACAGCTTGATAAATTGTGCAGCAGTTTCCAAAGTGTAAAAGGCTACGCCGACGGTGCAAGCACCATGACGGTGGCAGCGCCGCGCAGTGTCACGCGCCGCACCATCGACCATGGCATGGTCAAAATCGAACTTGTACTAACCAACGACGAAGCCGCGATCGTCTGGCAGTTACTCGATGCCGTGCGCAATCAGAAGTCAGAACCGCGCGGTTCGCAGACTCCCGCGGAACCACGCGCAACTAACACGACATCAGCCGCGGCGCAGACTCCCGCGGAACCGCCCATGGCTAGTACGGCATCGGGCGCTGCACAGACTCCCGCGGAACCGCGCGCAACTAACACGACAACAGCCGCGGCACAGACTCCCGTGGAACCGCGCGCAACTAACACGACATCAGCCGCGGCACAGACTCCCGCAGAACCGCGCGCACCGTTTGTGCCATCACCACCACTGTCGCCCGCCGAGCGCTCGGCACGTCGCGCGGATGCGTTCATGACGATTGTCCACGATCAAGTTCGCGGTGCGCGGTCGACGCGTACGCCGGTTGAAGTGCTCGTCACGGTTCCGCATGCGAATCTGCACGGTTCCGCGGAACCGGCCGACCACGCAACCTTCGCCGACGGCGACGTAATGGCCGCATCCACCGCGCAACGCCTTTGCTGCGACGCTGGCATCGTCGTCGCAACCGTCAACGATCGAGGTCAGCCGCTATCGATCGGCCGTAAAACTCGCTCAATCCCGCCAGCCATCAAGCGCGCCTTGTTGCTGCGCGACCGAACATGCCGCTTTCCAGGCTGCACCCATCGCAGCTATGTCGACGGCCACCATGTTGAGCATTGGGCCAACGGCGGCAAGACCGAACTTGGCAACCTGATGCTGCTATGCACGGCGCACCATCGCTTGCTGCACGAAGGCGGCTTCCGCGTCGAGCCCAACGCCACCGACGGCTGGCATTTCTTCGACGAGCGCAACCGCCGCGTTCAGCCCCTGCCCCCTCGCGTTACGCCACCGACGCCCACTTCGCGCCCCCGCCCGCTCGGCCTCGATACCATTCGCGACGACAACTCCGACCTGGACATCACCGCCGACACCCACGCCATGATGTGGACCGGAGAGCCGATTGATTACGGAACGTGCATTGATTATTTGGTTTGAACTTCGCTCCGCTAAGAAAGTTTAGGATTAAATTCGCCCCAGCGCGCCTGTTCACTTCGATCGTTGGAATGAATCATAGTTCCCTGCAAAGCAAGGTTGTAAAGGCCATCGGCGTGCCAAACCGCGCGTACAAATGCAAGCGGGACTCTGCACACCTGCGCGGGCTCATGAAAACTCACAAGCTCAAGCACTCGCGCTTCTTTCTCAATCGATTGAATCGTGCAATTTCGACTTTGCGAAATGCCATCCAAGTTAAATATAGGTATCCAAACCTTCACTAGTTGCGCCGGCAAAATGTCGCTTAACTGAATTTGGATACGTCGCTCATGTGAATTGAAAGTCATCGCGAGTTCCTCAGGGCGCAAAAATCGAGTGCTATCCGCGGTTCGAACCGGAAACTTATAAGCATCCACTACATCTTTCACTCGAACGGCGATTGGGCCATTAAGATAAGGCAGGACATTTATTGCCAATAATGTCGCATCATCGCCGCCCTCGCGACTTGTTATCTTTCTTTGACTTTCACGGTCAATCGTAACAACCGAGTCGATGACCACGGGAACGGGCAAACACTGTCTGAGGGCGCCCTCTAGCAAGCGTTTCAGTCGAGTTTCGTCTACTGAATTAAATCGTACAACATGACGCATTTTTTGATCTTCTATTGCGCCAACAACAATTGTCCCGCCCAAGTTGTTGCTTAACGCGGCTATGTCTTTCGCCAGTTCAAACTTTGGATCTTTCTGGGGATCCTTTTTGTCTTCGTAGTCCTGCTTAAAATCCAGACACGCGTTTTCGTAAGCGCACAGCACGTCGACAACGTTGGACTGATCGATTTGCACCATTGCCTATAATTTGCACGAAAGGGCCACCCAAAACAGCCAATTACCCCTACCCACAAACACCTACCGGGCCCGCTGGAGTCAGATCATTTCCGACTGGATCTTGCCGCCCGGGCGCATGCCAATTGTGACGCGGTGCGGTAAGCTGCGCGGCATCATGAGCAAACCAATTAGACGTGTTGCCGTTTTGGGCGCGGGTGTGATGGGCAGCGGGATCGCTGCGCACTGCGCAAATGCTGGGCTTCCAGTGCTGTTGCTAGACATCGTGCCGCCGAAAATCAGCGACGAAGATCGCAAGAAGAAATCGGCGCGTGATGCTTTCGCAAGCGGCGCGTTGGACAAGCTGAAAAAAGCGAAGCCAGCTGCGTTCTTTCACGGCCGCAACGCGCGGTTGATCACGGTCGGCAACTTCGACGACGACTTGGACAAAGTCAAAGATTGCGACTTGATCGTCGAAGCTGTCATTGAACGATTGGACATCAAACAATCGCTGTTTTCAAAACTGGAAGCGATTTGCGGCCCCGATACGATCATCGCCTCGAACACGTCGGGCTTGCGCATCGTGGACATGTTGGTGGGCCGCACGGAGCAGTTCAAAAAGAACTTCATGGTGTCGCACTTCTTCAATCCACCACGCTACATGAAGCTGTTGGAATTGGTAGCAGGCCCTGAAACGTCGGCGGAAGCCAAAGAACGCGTCGAAACCTGGGGCAAAGATGCGCTCGGCAAAGGCATTGTGTGGGCCAAAGACACGCCAAACTTCGTGGGTAACCGCATCGGTGTGCAGTCGATGATGACGGTGATCCACTTGATGAGCGAAAAAGGCCTGACGCCGGAAGACATCGACGCCATCACGGGCGTGCCAATGGGTCACCCAAAGAGCGCGAGCTTCCGCACGGCGGACATGGTTGGGCTCGATACGCTCGGCCACGTGATCAAAAACTGTTACGACTCGTTGGTCAACGACGAAGATCGCAACGTGTTCGCAACGCCAGCTTGGGTTGCCAAGATGATCGAAAAGGGTCAACTCGGCGACAAAACCAAAGGCGGCTTCTACAAAAAAGTCGGCCCGGATCTGCAAACGCTGGATCCAGTCACCGGTGAATACCGCGCCAAAGGCGGTAACGCTGACATCATCAAAGCTTGCAAAGGCCTGTCGAAGATCGAAGACGTGCGCGAACGCGTGAAGAAACTGGTGGCAACGCCAGGCATCGTCGGCGAATTTGCGTGGACGGCAATGTCGCGCAGCATGGCATACGCTGCGCGCCGCATTCCTGAAATCACCGACTCGGTGGTTGCCGTCGATAACGGCATGAAGTGGGGCTACAACTGGGAGCTCGGACCATTCGAAACGTGGGACGCACTCGGCTTTGTTGAAACCTACGACCGCATGAAAAAAGACGGCGTGGCACTGCCAGCATGGGTCGACAAAATGAAGGCCTCGGGCGCGACGAGCTTCTACAAAGGCACGTCCATCTTCGACGCAGCCAAAGGCGACTACGTGCCGATGGCCGTCGACGCTCGCGAAATCACGCTCGACGTGATGCGCAAAGGCGGCGCGCCAGTGCTCAAGAATTCTGGCGCCGAAGCGTGGGACTTGGGCGATGGCATCTTGGGCCTCACGCTCAAAACCAAAGCCAACTCGATCGACGCTGATGTCATCTCGATGATCAATCAAGCGGTTGAGCGCGCGGAAAAAGATTTCCGCGGCATGGTGATTTACAACACCGGCGAATTCTTCTGCGTCGGTGCCAACCTGTTCGCTGTGGTGATGGCAGCGCAGCAAAAGCAATGGGATGGCCTGCGCGAAATGGCGCGCGGTTATCAATACGCAACCCAACGCATGAAGTACGCAACGGTGCCAGTGGTGGCAGCGCCGTACAACATGACGCTCGGCGGCGGGTTGGAAATGTGCTTCGGCTGCGACGCTGTGCAAGCAGCAGCCGAAACCTACTCGGGCTTGGTCGAAGTCGGCGTGGGCTTGATTCCAGGCGGCGCTGGCACGCTCAATATGTTGTGGCGCGGCTTGGAAAGCGTGCCTGAAGGCGTCGAAGCCGACACCTCGGCATTCGTGAACCAAACCTTCAAGAACATCGCGTTGGCCAAAGTTGCAACCTCGGCCGAAGAAGCCAAAGCGTTTGGCTTTTTCCGTCGCGACGACGGTGTTTCGTTCGACCGCTCACGGCAATTGCACGAAGCGAAGCAGCGCGCGATTGGTTTGTCGGCGGCGTATCACCCACCAGTGCCACGCGCGTACAAGCTGCCAGGCGAATCGGGCATTGCCACCCTCAAGATGATGGTGAACACACTGGTGGCTGGCGGTTACGCATCGGAACACGATGCCAAGATCGCCAACAAGCTGGCAGTGGTGTTGTGCGGCGGCTCGTCGGGGTCGACGCATGAGGTTAGTGAAGACGAGATCCTCGAACTGGAACGCGAAGCCTTCGTCTCGCTGTGCGGCGAA
>JAKQOD010000863.1 GCA_029565465.1 Deltaproteobacteria bacterium | reverse complement strand
GCCGCGTGGGCCGCGTGGGCCGCCGTCAGGGCGTGGGCCGCGTGGTGGCAACGGTTGGCCATCAGCGCCGAGGCGTGGTGGGCGTGGGCCGCGTGGGCGATCGCCGCCGGGGCCGCCTGGACCGCGGTCATCACGACGTGGGCCGCGTGGACCACGTGGACCACCTTTGCCGCCGCCTGGACCACCGCGGAAGTCGCGTGGTGCCGAGGTCAGCTGCCAGCCGAGGCCAGCGCGCGGCATTTCACCGCGGGCTGGACGGTCATCTCCGTCGTCGCCGGCTGGCTTGGCGTCTTTTTTCGCCATCAGGCTGCCGAGGCCTTTAGGTTTGTCGCGATCGCCGCCAGGGCCTTTGCCGCCGCCAGGACCACCTGGGCCGCCTTTACCACGGTCACCGCCACGGCCTTTGCCGCGATCATTGCCACGGTCGTCGTTGCTGCGAGCCGGTTTGGCCGACGCAACAAAATCGACGACGTAGTGGAATTCGCCACGCGAGTCCGCGCCGGTTGGTGCGGTTTCGCCTTGGAAAACGCGAACTAAGCGCACGCGCTCGATGCGTTCACCGACGATTTCGACAGCTTCGAGCAAACGTGGCACGCGTTCAGCAGGCACGTTAAGCGCGGCAACCAGCGCCTCGGTGAGTGCGTCACCTTCGAGAGTAGCGTTGGCGGCTTTGGCAGCCGCAGCGCGGCGCAACGTGAGAGTGGAGAATTCGGTCAAAGTCTTCATAGCGGTGGGGCGTAGCTACACCAAATTGGGCCCCGTGCGCTATAGCCGTTTGAAAGGAACCTCGCAGAAGCTGCATGCGGGGGGTGGCGGGCTGCTTGGGCCCCGTTCAACGCAGCGGGGCGCGCCGTACCGTAACGGCCGCTGCCGCAGCTCGATGCAATGAACACGGAACTCGATTTCTCCGTCGGTGCGACGATGTGGCGATGACCGTTGGTCGGGCTATTTGCCGCAGTGCCGCCTCGGCCCGAGCCAGCGGTTGGACCGGCGCAAACGGCACGTTGCTGGTCCTGGGCGATCTTATCGATAAAGTTTAGCTGTCATCACTACTGCCACCCCTTGAGCGGCGGGACACCAGCCAATATCTACGCCAAGCTGGCCCAGCCCCATGGAGCGTGACGCTCACAGCCGTTCGGGGCGCGGGTTGGCCAGTGTTTTTTTGCCCATGCGCGAACAGCAAATGTGTTGACGTTAGCTGACCCAGCTGTGGTTTCACTTGCGACGGGTTGCGGATATCTTCACGATTCCGGAGGTGCTCGCCGTGCGCCCGCTTGGCGCACAATATCGACGCTGCATTGCGGGATTGCTGACGTTAATGCTCATGCTCAGTGACCACGCTGTTGTGGCAAGAACCATAATTTCGTGCACATGGCTGCCGCGCACTTTATGCTTGGCGCATGAAACATCTTTTTGGGTTGGCGCTTGCCGCCACGTTGTTTGCGGTTCCAGTACACGGCGTGCAAGCTGCGCCGAAGCAGGCGAAACCAAGCAAGACTAAACCCGTCGAGACCGCCACACCTCGACAGGTTGCTGATGCCCCAGCGATTGAACTAAGCACGGCTGTTGCAAGCGCAACCGCGTTTTTGAAAACCAAGAAAATCTCCACCGCTGGGCAATATCTCGAGTCTGCCGTATTCGACAAAATTGCGCGGCACTGGAAGATAACGTGGCAAGTGCCCAATGCCAGGGGCGGCACCACCTGGGTCGTCGTTCCCGAAGTCGGCGATATCTCGGTGTCGTTCGGCGAGTAATGCGGCACCGAAAAGCCAAAACGCACGTTGGTCCCGAGCGTTCACTTCATGCGATTGCTGACACGAATTGATTCCGCAAAAAAGACGCGCGAGCAACCCAGCCGTTAGAACGCTGGCGCGAAAAAAAACCGCGCGAGTAACGCGCGGAGGGATGCATGCCGGCGACGTGTCGTCGGCAGAAGGGACGCAGCAGGTCCCTTTTTTACAATGACTACTTCGAACCGATGCTGCCGTGTGCCGACGCGGTGACCGACACCGAAACGTTCACCGACGCTTTGATGTTGGTGACCATGCCAACCGCTGCTGCGATTTGGCCCGAGATGCAAAGCGCTTGGTCTTTGAACGAGCGGCTGATGTCGCCAGCCGAGCGGCTTAGTTCACCAGCGGCCGTTGCCCAACCTTCGATCGACGCTTGCAGCGGCCGGAGGCGTGCTTCCACCGAGAAAATTTC
>JAKQOD010000846.1 GCA_029565465.1 Deltaproteobacteria bacterium | reverse complement strand
CCACATCCAAGGCCTGCCGTTTTTTGAGCCAGCGTACATCCCTGGCACCAAGATCAGCGTGTACGCACTGCTAACTGCCGCGGACGAATTGCAGCAAGTTATTGGTGGCATTACGCGGTACGAATTTTTTCCGGTGGCACTCGAAAAGGTGCCAGCGCAATTTGAGTTTCACGAAGTAGCGCCGCAGACAGAGCTGCGCATCGGCGAGTTTTCGATTTTGCCGATTGCCTTAAATCATCCATTTGGTTCGGTTGGCTATCGCATCGCGACCGACCAAACGTCGTGGGCGTACGTGTCCGACACTGCGCCGTTTACCGACGTGCTGCACAAACAACATTTTTTGTCGGGCATTGAAGTACTAACCGATGCGGACCGCGCCACGCTAGCGACCATGCGGGCCGATTTGGTCAGTGCTTTGTTCGGGGTTGATACGGTTGTGTTCGATACCCATTTTTTGCCGGATGAATACGCACGGTTTCCTCACTATGGACACTCGACGCCTGAACAAGCACTGGAAATTTGCCGTGCTGCCAATGTGCGTCGACTGGTGCTGTATCATCATGCACCGTCGCATTCGGACGACATGATGGATGCTATCGCCAAAACCTACCTTGAACTCGGGGCTCAGCACGGCATCGAAGTGTTGACCTCGTTTGAAGGCATGGTATTGCCAATTGGCGTCCAGCCCGTGGTCGCAGTGGAACGCGAAGTAACTCCCAAAGGCGGCGTGATGGCGCCCGGCGCACTCAAAGAGCCAGGGAGAAACTCGTGAAAGTTCGTTTTTGGGGCGTGCGCGGTTCCTTTGCGATGACTGGCCGCGATGTGTTGCGCTACGGCGGCAACACCTCGTCCATCGAAGTGCAGTCCGACGCAGGCAAACGTCTTTTGATCGACTTGGGCACCGGCGCGACGGAGTTCGCCAAGCAGCTCATGCAGCAGGAGTTCGGCAAAGGCCGTGGCGAGTTGCCGATTTTGCTTTCGCACACCCACCTCGATCACATTCAAGGTTTGCCATTTTTTACGCCCTTTTTTGTGAAGGGGAATCGCATCAGGATCCTCGGCGCAAACCCGGTTGGCTTAACGCTGCAAGCAACGCTGCAAAATCAATTGTCGCCGCACTACAGCCCGCTCAATGGCCTCGAGAATCTGGCCGCTGGGGTCTCAATCGACACCTTCGTACCTGGCGCTGTGTTGTCGCTTGATGGTTTTGATGTGGTCACCGCAGCGATGCCACATGGCAGCATGTGGACCACGGCGTTCCGTATTTCCGCCGGTGGCAAGACGGTTGTCTTTTTGTCGGACGTTGAGTATCCCAATCCCGACACGCCGCTGCCCTCGGCTTTGGCGCTGGCGCAAGGCGCGGATTTGTTGATTCACGATGCGATGCATGCCGATCACGATTACGCGATGCGCAAAGGCTGGGGCCATTCGCCTGCACGTGCGGGGATTGCAGTCGCCGAGCAGGCGGGCGTGAAACGCTTAGCGCTGTTTCATCATAGCCCCGACGCCAACGATGCGTTGATTGATGAGCTGGTGCTGCGCGCGCGGGCCCAAACCAAGGTTGATTTGTTCGCAGCTGCCGAAGGCAGTTACTTGACGGTGTAGTTACGGGCTCGCGGAGAATAGCGTGCGTTCGATCAGGGAGGTGAGCGCGGCGCGGGCCCGTTCAACTTCGACGGGTGGGGTGCCGCGCAAGCCGCCGATCCAATTGCCACACTCGACCGCGCTAGCGTAAACAATGTAGGCCGTTGCATCGGCATCGGGCACCAGCGCAGGGTCGCAAATGGCGCGGAACAGCGTTGCAATGCGGGCACAACAGGCCATGTCGAACGCGTGGCGCAGCTCGGCTACCGTTGGGTCGCGCAAGGCTAGTTCCGTGATGCTGCGCGACATTTTGGGATGCGCAAGCACATGCGAAAATAGAATATCGACGGTTGCGCGGATGGTTTCATTGCGTTGTTTCGACGCAAACTTTTCCGCGGTTAAGCCATCAAGGGTTTGATGGTACGCCACCGCAAGATAGTGCCGGGCCACCTCGTAGAACACTTGGCGTTTGTCGTCGAAATAGCGATAGAACGTGCCAACCGCAACGCCGGCCTTTTCAGCGATTTCAGGTGTACCGACCGCTTCATAACCAGCCGAGGCAAAAAGTGAAGTCGCTGCTTTGATGAGTGCTTGGTAGCTGCGTTGCGCACGAGCTTGCCGAAAGTTGGATGGATGAGCGGCTGCAGCGAGCGCTTCAAAGCGTGCGGGTGCTTCGGCAAGGCTCGGCATAACTGGTGGCGAACCACGTCCCATGCCTTTAGGTTCGCCTCGACCAGGCGCGGGCGCTAGCGGTACGTGCGTCTATTTCAAACGAAAGGTGACAATGAAACAGGCGGCTTGTGCCACGTTATTTTCGCGGTAGGGCGTGTAGCGCCAGCTGCGAATCGCTGATTCGATCGCGTTGCGCGCATCACCTTCAAGCTTCGTCAGCACGCCCACCGAGCTGACTCGGCCATTGGCGTCGACGCAAACCTTGCTCGACACCGCAGGCGGCAAATCATCGCTGCTGGTGGCGGAAAATTTGGGCATTTCGCCGGAAACACGAGCCAGCGTATTGGGCTTGAGCAGTGGCGGCGTGGTTGCTTTAGGCAATGGTGGTGGGGGCACGGGCGGCGGGGTGGGCAGGGGCACCGGCTGCACCACCGTGGGCGGCACATTGGGCGGCGCACCGACGACAGGCGGCGTAGCGCTGCCTGCTGCACTTCCCGCGCTACCAGAACCGTTCGTCACCGGCGGCGCTGCACTGCCGAGCATGGTGTTGCTGCCCGCGTTGCTGCCACCACTGGTCGCTGCATCAATGCGTGGCCCAGCGTCGACCGTATTGGGTGCGCTGGCTGAGCCGGCGGCGGTCGCCGAGCCGGCTGGCTCGATAGTATTGTTAGGTGGAATCCACGTGGTGCGATGCTTCGCGCGTTCGCGCACGCGTTCATCCGACAGAACCGCGCCAAATTCGGCATTGCTGTTGCGCTCAGCGACAAATTCCTGGCGCCATTTTTCAACACCACCTTGGCGCAGCACAATCACATGCGGGCCTGGCTGCACATCAAGCTTCGCTGGCGTATGCAAATGCGTCGGTTGGCCATCGAGTTCAATATCTGCGCCACCCGGCGTCGACGTAATGACTAAGGTCGAGTCATTGGTTGCGCCAGCGGTTTCGAGGACGACACGCAGGCTTTGTTTTTCGCCTGCCACCATTTCTAACGAGGTTAGATAGGTCTTGTATCCACTACGATGAATTTCGACTTGATACGTGCCTGCCGCCAAATCTAATTGATACGGGGCACCAATGTGCGGCGCCTGGCCGGCGATTCGAATCTCAGCATCCGCCGGCTCGACGACAAACTTCACATACCCACCATTGGCGACGGGTGCGGTTTGAGTTGCGCTTGGACTGCTGGCCGGACGTTGACTGTACCAAAAAATGCCACCGCCGACTGCGGCCGCAATAACTCCGACGGCAACGACGCGTTTGGCAGTGCGGCCTTGTTGGTTTCGTTGCACCATCGCAGCGCCAAAGGCTGCAGGGGCCGCGAGCGAGGCCGACGTTGCAGCGGAAACATCGCCGGTGGCAAAGCTGCCCGAGGTACCAAAACTGGTGTTGGTGAACCAGGCCTCTGAGGGTGACGGTTCAATCTCAACGCTTGCCGACGAACTGGCGGATCCGACGTCCACGGGCGCAGCCGTAACTGCACCGTCGTTGTTGGTGACGGCGCGACCAAGGATGGTACGTGTGGCGGCTGGGCGCGCCGGCGTAGTTGTCGCTACCGCCGGAGCTGGCGTCACGGGCACACCCTGCGGACCGATCACCGCCATGCCCGGTTTGGTGCTGCCACTGGCGCCGTCGTTTTGGGTGTCTTGTTCTTCGGTGCCAGGGCTGGATGCGGACCGCTGCACTGCCGCCAGGTCTGGCAACGTAATGGCGGCTTTGTCCGAGACATCGGGGACATCGTCGAGTTCTACCGGCACGCCGGCTGAACGCGCGGCGTCACCCGACCCCCACGCCGCAACCGCTGCTTCGTCTTCGTCGGCCTGCGGTTCGATAGTTGATCGTGCACGGCCGCCATCATCGTCAGAAACCGGAAACGTGGCAGGCAAAAACTCTGGACGCGGTGGCATTGGCTCGATGCCAGGCAAACGGATTTGGCCCGATTGCCCGGAATTCGAAATGGGGCGGGCACGTACCATCGCGGCGCGCAGCGAAGACTCTGGGGTGTTCGCAGGCGTTGTGTGATGTGGTCCCGACGACGAGATGGCGCGCGGGCTGGGCAAGCCTGGCCCGCCAGTATTGCCGCCGATGGTGTTTGTGAATGGTGTATCGGTGCCGGCCGCCGAGAATCCGCCCGAGGGAGCTTCCAGCGAAAATGCCCATTCGATCCAATTGGCGATTTCGCGGCTGCCCGAGGCATATTGGTACTGATGGCGCAATGCGAGCAGTTCTTCACGCAACTCGCCGGCCGTCGCAAATCGATCGTCGGCGCTGCGGGCCAGTGCTTTGAGCACAATCGCGTCGAGCTCGGGCGGGCACGCTTGGTTAAACGTCGACGGTGGCAGGATGTCGCCGCGTTGCACTTTGAGAATCGTTTGATATTCGTTTTTGCTAGCAAACAGCGGGCGTGCCGTCAGCAGTTCGTGGGCGATAACGCCAGCTGCAAAAAGATCCGAGCGGCAATCGAGGTCTTTGCCACCGATGGCTTCGGGCGCCATGTAGGCGAGCTTGCCTTTGACGCGGCCGGTTTGCGTCTGCGCGTGGATCGACTGCGCTTTAGCAATGCCAAAGTCAATAACCTTGAGATGGCCGGTGCTGGTGATCAGTAAGTTCGACGGCGAAACGTCGCGATGCACGATGCGCAACGGCTGACCTTGTTCATCGCATTTGGCGTGAGCGTAGTCGAGGGCATCGCAGAGCTGGGTCAAAATACCGACGGTGATGTGGATCGGCGGCGGGCCAGTTACGCGACGCGCATGGCGAAGCACTTGCCGCAAATCGCGGCCATCGATGTGCTCCATCGAAATGAAGTACTGCGCGCCAACCCTACCCAATTCAAAAATCTGCACGATGTTGACGTGCTGCAAGATCGACGCAAGTTTGGCTTCCCGCACGAATGCTTTGACAAAGGTGCCGTCTTCGGCCAAGTGCGGCAGCAAGCGCTTAAGTGCTACAACCCGCTCAAAACCTTCGATGCCGCGCTCTTTGGCTCGATGCACGGTTGCCATGCCGCCCACACCGAGGCGTTCGTAGACCTCGTACGGTCCGAACTGCTCTTCGGGTGGGGTCTTCGGCAGCGCCATGAGCGCAAAACCTTCGCATGAAACCTTGCGGTTGTGGGACGATTTTCCCTAGTAAAATACCGTTCACCAAGATCGCAGGACTAGGCTTGCTGGGCCTCGGTAGGTGTCAACACGTCCATGGTAAGGGCGTGGATCGGCCCCTTGAGCTCGGTGGCGAGGGCGGCGTTGATCAAGCGATGCCGGGCCATGAGCGACAAACCCTCGAATTGACGCGCCACGATACGCGCTTTCCAATGGTCTTTGGTGCCCGTCAGGTCTTCGAGCGTGACGCTGGCGCCGGGCAGAGCTGCCTGAATTTTGCCAACAATATCGTCGGGATTCATGGCGCAACGCCTAGTGCTCGGCCAACCGTGGTGAACGCTGCGATCGCTTGGTCAATATCGGCTGTGGAGTGGCCAGCCGAAATCTGCACGCGAATGCGGGCTTGGCCTTTGGGCACAACCGGAAAACTGAACCCAATTACGTAGATCCCGTGCTCCAACAGCTGGCTTGCCATAGTGCTTGCGAGTTTGGCGTCGCCCAACATAACTGGCGCGATTGGATGTGTGCCGGGCCGAATCGAAAGGCCTGCAGCGGTCATGCCTTGGCGAAAGCGCTGGGTGTTGGTTTCGAGGCGATCACGCAATTCGGTTGATTCGGTGAGCAAATCAAGCGCTGCAATCGAACCGGCTACGATCGGTGGCGCCAACGTATTGGAGAACAGATACGGCCGCGACCGATTGCGCAACAGATCAATGATCTCGCGTTTGCCGCTGGTGAACCCACCGGAAGCGCCGCCTAAGGCTTTGCCCAGCGTCGAAGTATAAACATCAACCCGGTCCATGCAGCCGCGCAATTCGGCGGTGCCGCGGCCGGTTTTGCCGACGAAGCCAGTGGCATGGCTGTCATCGACCATGACCAGCGCGCCGTATTTTTCAGCGAGGTCACAGATTTGATCGAGCCGTGCGATGTCGCCGTCCATCGAAAACACACCGTCGGTGGCAATCATGCGCAAGCGTTTGTGCGCTGTCGCTTTGAGTTTGGCTTCGAGATCATTGAGGTCGTCGTGCTCGTAGCGATGGCGTTCGGCTTTACACAAGCGAATGCCGTCGATGATCGAAGCGTGATTGAGCGCGTCGGAAATGATCGCATCGTCTTCGCCGAGCAAGGTTTCAAACAGGCCGCCGTTGGCGTCGAAACACGAGCCGTACAGAATCGTGTCCTCGGTGCGTAAGAACTGCGAAACTTTGCCTTCGAGTTCCTTGTGTGCATCTTGGGTGCCACAAATGAAGCGCACGCTCGACATGCCATAACCGCGTTGGTCGAGCGCTGCATGGGCCGCCGCCACCACGCGTGGATGCGACGACAAGCCCAGATAGTTGTTGGCGCAAAAGTTAATGACTTCCTTGCCACCCGACAAGATGTGCGCACGTTGCGGCGACTCGATGGTGCGTTCTTGTTTGTACAATCCGGCCGCGCGGATTTCGGCCAGGGCTTCGGCGTAGACTGCTTGGGCTTGCTGATACATGTGCGCGAAGATGCGCCAAACCGCCTAGCAAACGCAAGGTGCGATCAACACAGCAAGCTGCTACTTCGGCGTCGCGCACCAGGTTTCAAAATAATCGAGTGCGTCATCGTTGCGTTGCTCAGTCTCGGTTAAGGCGCTTACGCCTTGGGCTTGAAAAGCAGTGCAGCGAGCGAGCACGGATGTCACGAACGCACACGTGCCACGCAGGTCGGCTGCGGTTGGTGGTGCTGATGCAGGTAACGCTGCGGCGAACGTCGCAAGTGCTGCGTCGGGTGCAGTGGCCAGTTGAATGCATGCTGCATCGACCGCTCGGCGAAACGTTTGCGTGGCATGTTGGCGTGCGCTGCCTTCATCGAACACGATCACGGCACTTGCTGGCATGCGATGTTTGGTCGACGCTAACGCGGCGCAGCCAAGCAACACGAGCAGCCCCACGGCGCCGGCGATCGCAGCGCTGCCCGATTTGCGCGAGCGTAACACCGCGCGCGGTGGACTGGCGATGCCGATGAGCCCACCCAAAACAAAACCCGCACCGTGAGCTACATTGTCGGCCCCAATGAAATAGCCAAACACCATCGTCATCAACGCCCAGCGCAGCATGTGATTGCGGATTTCAAAGCCACGGCCACGGCCCATGCGCTGGCCAACGCCGGCCGTGACGCCGATGAGGCCCATGATTGCGCCTGACGCGCCAGCCGACAGCGCATGAGGGTTGAGCGCCACGCTCGCTACGTTGGCCAAGATGCCGGTGAGCATGAAAATAAACACCGTGCGGCCACGCCCGAAGACCTCTTCGACCATGCTGCCGGTTTGGAACAGCGCGACGGTGTTCATGATCAAGTGCATGACGCCAATGTGCAACAGGCATGCAGTGCCGAGCCGCCACCATTGCTCAGCGAAACCGTCGGGGTGCCACAAGGCGCCGTGATCGAGCAGTTGCCGGCTGGTCCAACCGAACAGGCTGGTGATGGGATACTGAATCACCATGACTGCGTAGACGCCGACGCAAACCGCAGCGAGCAGCATGGTTGCGGTCACGCGCGCAGGCAACGCATGCCCGGCATCGCGTACGGCGCGGCCGAGATAGCTGACCATGCGCTTGTGACAGATGGTGCAGCGCACATCGCTGCTGCGTTGCACGGCGTGGCAGTGTTGGCAGTTGACGGCAACCCAGGTTTGCTCCGTCGATGTTTCGGCGGGCGCCTCAGCGGCTTGCTTCGGTGAGGCCGGTGTGCGCTCAGCCTTGCGTTCATGCCAGCGGCGCCACCGCCATTCGACTTGCCGTGGCGTGAGGCCAACAACTCGACCAAGCAACTCGGCCCAACGCGGTGGTTTGTCTGACGATGACACGAACCGGAGGCTAATGTGCCTTGAGCGATGGATCACGAGCCAACATGGCGCGCACTTTTGGAATCAAATCGGTGGTCATGGCTTCGAGGTCGTATTCGGGTTGCCAATCCCAATCGCGGCGCGCGGTTTGATCGTCGAGCGCGCGCGGCCACGAGTCGAGAATGCTTTGGCGCACTGGCTCGGGTACATAGGTGAATTTTGCACCGGGTAGGGCGCGCGTGACCGACGCTGCGATTTCGTCAGCACGCGGCGAAAACGCAGCGATGTTGTAGATACAGCGTGTGAGCCGTGCCCGGTCCGCCATCGCCAAGGTGAGCAGCGCGCGTACGCCGTCGGGCATGTACATCAAAGGAATGCGGGTATCGGCACGTGCAAACGATTCGTAGCGGCCAACCCGCACGCCGTCGACATACATGAACAGCGCGTAGTCCGATGAGCCACCGCCTGGCATCGCTGCGGAGATGAGGCCAGGGAAGCGCACGCCGCGGCAATCGAGGTTGTATTTTTTCGCGTAGTACGCGCACAACAACTCGCCACTGACCTTGGTAACGCCATACATCGTGCTGGGCAACAACGGCACATCATCCGGGGTTGGATCTGGCAAGCCTGGCGTGCCACCCGGGCCTTGTCCGGGCACCGGACCAAATACCGCAATTGTCGAAGTGAAAATCAGGCGCTCGGTACCGGCCTTGCGCGCAGCCTCGAGCACATTCCACGTGCCGGTTTGATTCACGGCGTACGCGAGCCCAGGCTCTCTTTCGCCACGGGCCGACAAAATCGCAGCCAGGTGAAACACCAGTTGCGGCCGATGCTCCATGAATGCCGATTCGGTGGCCGCAGCGTCGGTAACGTCGAGTTGGGCCCACGCGCCCCCGGCGTTGGCATGGGAGGCCGGCCGCGGTTGCACGTCGGTGGCTACCACCTGATGGCCTGCGGCTACCAATGCGCCGATCAGATCGTGACCAATTTGTCCGCCAGCGCCAGTTAATAGAACCTTCATGCTGCCACGAGGTTTCGCGCATGTCGGGGTGTGCTGGCAAGCGCGCGGCAACGGATTCGGACGATCGTCAGGCGACGATGAGGCTAGCCGCGGCTCGCGATCGCAACGGCTTGCTCCCATGCTGGTAATGCATCGATGTTGCGTGCGGCAAACCGAGGGAGATAGTCGCGCTCGAAGGTTCGATCCAAAATTTGCGCATATTCGCGCGGCGGCGCCACCCCCCATGCGCGTTCGGCATCGGTAATCGCGCCGCTGTCCTGCCCAACGGATTCATTAAGTACGCCGTAGCTGCGCATTAGCTCAACAAACATCGACGGCAATTCGCGGTTCAGCCATGGCCGAACCAGCGACGCAATGGAGGTGGTGTCCATGTAGTCGAGTAAATCCCAGCCGAAATCACGATGCCGCACTTCGTCGACTAAAATGCGATCGAGCGCCGTGCGTGCAACTGGCTCCGTGCAGGCTTCGCGTAAGTGGCTAAACAATGGCACGGCAACCGTTTCGCCAAGGCAGAAGTACCGCACGCCTGCCGCTAAGACATCGAATTCGACCGCGTCGTGGTGACGCGTGAGGCCCAACATGGCGCGATCGATCGCAGGTGGCGCGGTACCGCCAGCGGCTTGATACACATCGTTGCTCAAGCGCGAGTGCACCAGTTCATCGTTGACGATCACTAAGCCGTCATCGACAAGATCGGGTGGCGCGCCGATCACCATCATCCAAAGTACTAGTTCCTGCGTAATCGTTGCCGAGGTGTACTCGGCCGCGGTGCGCGCTTTCCACTCAGCAATAATGCGCGGTGCGATGCTCGCGATGCTCATTGTGGGCAAGGCACTTGTTGCGGTGGCGGTGGATTACACATCGTGTCAGGTGGGCAGGCCGCAGGCGCTGGCAATACTTCACAAATCGTTGTGCCTTTGTACTGCACAACTTCCATCGATTGGCCAACTGCCAAGGTGTCAGGACACTCGGTTGGCATCGGTGGTGGCGGATTGCAGGTTGGCACGGGCTTGCCGGGCTTCGCGGTTGGGCAGTTGACCGAAATGTGGGCGACACAGGTGCCATCGTTTTTCTTAAATACGCCCCATTTGTAGTCGCGATCGGCAACTGGCCGCGTCGCTGGTGGCGGTGGCACCGGGGCCGTTGGCGGTGGCGGATTGGTCATGATAACCGGCGGTGCACCGCTGCCAGCGGCGCTCCCGCTACCACCGCCATCGCCGGTGGTATTGATCACGCGTGGCTGCGTTGTTTCAGTTGGTTTGGTTGCCACGATGCAGGCGCCAAGCGAGGCTGCTGCCACCGTGACCACCATAGGTTTTGCAAATACACGACGCGGAGAACGAGCTGACATGCAGCAAACCTAAACGGTGCCACGCTCTGGCGCAAGCCCAGCAGGCTCAGGTACGGTCGGTTGTGATGGCGTTCTCATTTCGACTTGTGACGATGGTTGCACTGGCAGCGCTAGGGCTGCAGGGCTGCTCCGAAAAAACCTGTTTACAGGGCCAATGCAGCACGCCGTGCAAGCAGGTGACCTTTACCTGTGACAGTCCGAACTTGTACGTTGGTCCCGTGAGCGGCGCGCCAGCGGCCTTGCAACTCAAGGGTGGCAACGCGGCCGCCAATGACATTATGCTTTCCAACGGCAGTGTGACTGCGGTGATTTCGCAGCTCAACGCGCCGATCGATTTAGCGCCTACTGGTGGGAACTTGATCGACTATGGGCCGGCGGGTGGGCTTGATGACATCACCTTGATCTATCAACTCGCCGGCATCTTGCCCGACGACGCGTTCGCCTATAACCAACTTGACATCGAAGATCAGCGCCCTGATTTTGTGGCGCTAACCGTGACTGGCACCCTCGATGGCCGCAGCGATGTCAAGGTGCTGACGCGCTATGAGTTGCGTGGCTGCGATGGTGGGTTGCGCGTGCGCTCGGAATTGTTCAATGGCAGTCCTGATATTCAAGCGTTCACCATTGCCGATTCAAGCCATTGGGGCAAGCGCCGCGATGTGCCGTTTGTGCCCTTGCAAGCGCAAGGCTACGTGCACCCCAAGCTCGAATTGTTGAAGCTTAGCGATATTTGGAAAACCCAAGATTATGTTGGGGCCGCGACACCCAACACCGCGTCGTCGAGCTACGGCATGTTGGCTTGTTCTGAGCGCCGCATTGCGGGCGTTAACGATTTGGAAATTTCGGCGCTGGGCACGCCGTTGCAAATTGTGCGGCCCGGCAAAACGCTGAGCCTCGAACGCATGTTGTATACCGAAACCACGGCGACCACCGCTGGCCGAGGTCCTGCGCCGACGGTCGATCGCATGCTGCAAGCGCGCAGTGAGCTGTTCGGCGACACCAGTCCGCGTGGCTTGCGTGGCCGCATCATGGCGGGCGGCATGCCGTTTGGCGGCGACGTACGCCGTGCGTCGCTGATGGTGTTTGCAAACGATAGCACCGGGCGTCGGCCGGTGAACGTGGTGGTGCCGAACGCTGACGGTACGTTTGTAATGTCCGCGGTGGCGCGGGCGACGTTGGAGCTGGAAGTCTGGAGCTTTGGCGTCAACATCAAGACGTTGCCTGTGCCCGACACTGGCGAGTTCGGCGACATCGACGTGCCGCTGCCGGCAACCGTGCAGGCCACGGTCACGCTCAACGACGGTGTGGCGCCGCCCAGCGATATCCACGCGCTCATCGCATTCCATCCAGCCGATGACGTTACCCGCAGCGCAGTTACCGGCACCTTGCATGGCCGCTTGGGCTCGTGCGCGCCATGGCTTGGCCCACCGACGAGCGACTCGCCTGCATGCAACCGTGCGTTGATTGATCCGCGCGGCACCGAACTCGAAGTACCCGCTGGGAAGTATCTTGTCGTTGCGACTGCTGGGCCCGAGCGTACGATCTCGAAACAGGAAGTGACGTTGGTCGCTGGCGAGACACTGCCGCTGGCCTTCGAACTCAAACCTATCGCGATCCGCCCGGCTGGGTGGCTCAGCGCCGATTTGCATGTGCACGGCCGCGCAAGCTTTGACTCAGGTTTGCCCGATGCCGATCGGGTGCGCAGCTTTGTGGCGGCCGGCGTCGATGTGATTGCGGCGACCGATCACGATGTGATTAACGACTACGCCAGTACCGTCGCTGCGCTTGGCGTCGGCGACAAAGTGGCGGTCATGGGCGGGCTTGAAACCACCCAGCTCATCCCATTTCTCAAGCTGCCAGGCGAAACCTTGCCGAAGGTGATCGGCCACTTCAACTTTTGGCCGCTGACGCCTGTGCCCAGCGAGCCGCGCGGCGGTGCACCATGGGACGAACGGGTCGAGCCGGGCCAACTCTTTGACATGATGGCACCGCTGGTTGGCGCCAATGGCATGATGATGATGAACCATCCATGGGATGAACCGTTCTTTGGCCGCGACCTTGGTTACCTGCGTGCGATTGGGTTTGACCCACGTAAGCCCATTGTCGACGACGGCACCCCGAATGCGCAGCTGCTGCAGCGGCCAGGCGGCATGCATCGCAACGCCGATTGGAACATTATCGAAATCATCAACGGCGCTGATACGCCAGAATTACAAAAGGCTCGGGTGTTGTGGTTTGCCCTGTTGGCGCAAGGCTTTGTGGCCAGTGGTACCGGCAACAGCGACTCACACAGCATGACGGATGCGCAGCTCGGCTGGGCCCGCAATTGGGTTGATGCCGGCTCGACCTTGGCAACGTTCGATCGCAACAAATTCAACACCGCACTACGCGAAGGGCGCTTCGTGGCTGGCAATGGCGTGGTGGTTACCGTCGAGGTTGGGCCTGCCGCAGGGCCGCGGCGTGGCCTTGGCTTCGCGCCGTTTCACCCAGCGGCCAATGATGTGCTGCACATCGAAGTGCGCGCTGCGCCTTGGGTGCCCGTCGAAGAAGTGCGGGTGATCACCAGCCGTGGTGAGAAAGTCGTTGCTTCCGGCACGCAACTTTCTCGGCCGGCCGACGTGTTTGGCACCACGGGCGTGCTGCGCTACTCCGGCGATTTTCCACTCACAACGTTGTTGACGCGCGATGATTTCATCGTGGTCGAAGCCGGCCTGCCATATCCCGTCGCTGAAGATTTTGACGATGACGGTGTGCCGGATACAACTGATAACAATCGCAACGGCGTGGTCGAGCGCAACGACATCGAGGTCGATGAAGATTCGGGGCCCATCGTTGGCCCGCCGGATCCCACCGATGTGAATGACCCGCGGTATTGGATGACGCGCGTCATTCCCGACGGCTATCCAG
>JAKQOD010000823.1 GCA_029565465.1 Deltaproteobacteria bacterium | reverse complement strand
TGCATATCCAAGCGGTGGCGCCGACCGCACCAGGCGCAGGCGCACCAGCACGCAGTCCAGCCATCGACGCGCTAGCGCCAACAAGTGCGGCGGTTGGCCCAGGCGCCATCCGTGCTGGCTCCATTCGGCCGCCCACATCGGAACAAAACCCAGTGTGGGGATCTGCCATTTTGGTGAATCGGGACGGCAGCGATGGCGAGCGGTTTGCCTTAGCCGGCGAAAACGTCACGGTCGGTCGCACGGGGGCCGATCTGAACTTTGATCAAGACCGCTTCCTGGGGCGCCCGCACGCTAAGATCGAGCGGGTTTCAGGGGGCGGCGCGCGGATCGTGCCACTTGATACGGTTAATGGCGTTTTTCGCAAACTTGATGCCCCGGTCGAAGTAATCGACGGCGGCACGTTTTTGGTTGGTCGCGAAGTCATTCGCTTTGAACGCGTTTCCGCCGAAGAACGTGGCGCCGAGCCACTGGTGCAACATGGCGTTGCGATGTTTGGCTCGCCACCGCGCGATCCATGGGGGCGCTTAATGCAGTTGTTGCCATCAAGCGGCGTGCGCGATGTGCGATACCTGGCGAGTCCAGAAATCACGCTGGGCCGGGAAGACGGCGATTGGGTATTTCGCGACGACGCGTTCATGTCGCGCCGCCATGCCACGCTGAGCTGGGACGGCCGCCGCGCGATGCTGACCGACCTCAACAGTAGCAACGGCACGTTTTTGCGCTTGGCCACCGCGATGCCGCTGCGCACCGGTGATCAGTTGCGGATGGGCGACCAACTTTTCCGATTTGAATTTAACCGGTGAAAGCGCTCGCGCCAGCGTTCGATTTTGTTGTCGCTGGCGCCAGCGACATTGGGCGCGTACGCGAAAAAAACGAAGACAGTATCGTCGTCGGGAGTCTCGATAGCGGCCGCACGTTGTCGACCACTGAGTTGCTGGAAGGCTGGCGCGGCGGCGGCGAGCGTGGGCCCTTTGCGATCGTCTGCGACGGCATGGGCGGGGCGGCCGGCGGAGAAATCGCTTCGGAACTCGCAGCTGCGGTGGTGTGGCGCGAGATCGCAACCACGCCCAAAACCGCCGACGTTGAAGTATTTGCACGGTTGTTGCGCCGCGCGTTGCGGGTTGCCAGCGGCGAAGTACATGCCACCGCCAGCCGTGAAGGCCTGCGCGGTATGGGCACCACCGCCGCCGCGGTCGCCATCGTCGGCGATTGCCTTGTCATTGCCAACGTCGGCGATTCACGCGTCTACGTGATGCGTGATCAGTGCTTGAGCCAGGTCACCCGAGATCAATCCCTGGCCTCGGTGATGCTGTCCGCAGGGCGCACGCCGGCAGAGGCTGCAGTTGTTGGCGGTGCTATTTTGCAAGCCATTGGGGTTGGCCCTGATGTTGAGCCGTCGCTGTCGTTTGCGCAATTGCGCCGCCACGACCGTATCTTGTTATGTAGCGATGGCTTGCATGGCTTGCTCGACGACGTCGTGATTCAAAAAGCGCTGCTCGACGGTGGCGAACCCGCGGCATGCGTCGATTTGTTGGTGAACTGTGCCCGTATCGCTGGTGGCACCGACAACATTTCATGCCTGCTCATCGAAGTGCGCGGCGACCGCTTCGCGGTAGCACAGCCTAACGAGCGGCCGACCTTCCACGAATTCGATCCCCAAAAAGAAGGTGCGCCAGCGCTGACGTCGACGTCCTATGTGGCACGCCGGTTGGCGGCGCGGGCCGGGGTTGACACCGACCCAGGCCCGCCGATTCTGCCAGTTACCGGCCAGCACCGCGCATTTATTGAACCAACCGCCGCACCTGGCAGCGGGGAAGCGCGCCGGTTCTTGGCAAGCGGCGGCTTACCACGGGTTGCTTGGGTTGCCATGGTACTTGGTGCGATAGCGATTACCTGGTTGCTGCTGCGCTGACGTAGCCGCCGGCGAGCCAAGCGTGTAGCATTAGGGTGCTTGCGGATCGTGATCGACCATGTTGCCGGCAATCGGCGGGGCCAACGGCAGGAGTTTCCGGCCGCAACGCGGGTCCGTTTCGGCCGGCATCCCGAGTGCGAAGTCTCGTTCGATCCGCAACGCGATATCGACGCCAGCTCGCGCCATGCCGAACTGCGACAAAGCGAGGATCGCTGGCTGTTGGCCGACATCGGCAGCTCCAACGGCACATTCGTAGACGGCGCGCGCATCACCGAGGCCACGTTGGCCCCGGGCACCGCACAGCATGTGGAATTCGGCCCCGGCGGCCCGCTGATCCGGTTGTTCATTGGCGACGATGCCGCCATTGCCGCGTTGCCGCCGCCAGTGCTGGCGAAACGCTCGTATGCGAGTTGGTGGTTAGCGATCGGGCTTGCTGCGGTACTGCTGGCGTCGCTGATTATTGCGTTGAGTTGAACGGGCGAAGCACGCCCCCGACGCCCTACGCTGCCGACTGTGCGTTACTTAATCACCGACAAACGCGGCAGCTTCTTCGGCTTCGACAACACGTTGCCAGCGATTGCGAGTGCGACCTTCTGCGCAAGTTCAATAAAACGGGTGGCATTTTCCGAATCGGGCGCAGCGACTACCACGGGCACGCCAGCGTCGCCGCCAAAACGAATGCGTGTGTCGATTGGAATCTCGCCGAAGAACTTCGTGCCAATTTCTTGCGCCAGGCGCTTGCCGCCACCGTGGCTGAAGATTTCGTCGTGGTGCCCACACGCTGGGCACTTGTAGTAGGACATGTTCTCGACGATACCCAAGATTGGAATCTCGACTTTTTCGAACATCGCGATGCCTTTAACCACGTCGACGATCGAAACTTCTTGTGGCGTGGTCACCATAACCGAGCCCGAGATCGCGATGAGTTGCGACAACGACAACTGCACATCGCCAGTGCCTGGTGGCAAGTCCATCACCAAGTAGTCGAGCTCACCCCACTCTACTTCGCCAAGGAATTGCTGCATCAACGCGTGCACGCGCGGCCCGCGCCACACGATGGCTTCGTCTTTGTTGACGAAATAGCCAACCGAAATGACTTTGATGCCGTGCTGAATGGCAGGCACGATGCGCGAGCTTTCGCTGGCATGCGCTGGCACTTCAGGAGCGCCCAACATGGTTGGAATCGACGGACCAAACACGTCGGCGTCCAACAAGCCAACCTTGGCGCCCAACCGGTGCAACGCCAATGCGAGGTTCACCGCCACCGTCGATTTACCGACGCCGCCTTTGCCTGCGGCGACTGCGATGATGTTCTTGGGACCTTTGAGCGTGGCTTTTTCGCTTGGCGCTGGAATGTGTGCCGTCACGGTTTTCGGCACGATCGTTACACGGCCCGCGCCCGCGCCTTTGAGCGCGGTCTCGATGCGGCTGGTAAGCTCACGCAGCGAAGCAGCGGGATACACCGGGGTCGGAATTTCCAGTTTCACCAGAACATCCGAACCG
Source organism: Deltaproteobacteria bacterium (assembly GCA_029565465.1). GTDB lineage: Bacteria > Myxococcota_A > Polyangia > Haliangiales > Haliangiaceae > JABFXX01. The sequence goes on along the minus strand of JAKQOD010000823.1, from coordinate 2,923 downwards.
GAAATTTCACAGCCGGTGTAGATACGATAAGAAACGATGTCTTTGTCAAAGTTAGGCTCGTTTACCGTCGCCAAAACTTCTTTCACGCGCGCTTCGTTGATCATTCGATATGCCCTAACTTGTGCTTTTTCACTTCAAGGTAGCTAGCGCTATGTTCCGTGGCGCCAACCCAGATCGACTTTTGCCCTGCCACCGTTACGCCAGCTTTGCGTAAGCCATCCACTTTGTCGGGATTGTTGGTCAGCAGCTGCACGCTACCAACGCCCAAATCTTTCAACATGGCAGCTGCCAAGTCATAACTGCGGAGATCGGCATCGAAGCCGAGTTGGAGATTCGCCTCGACGGTGTCAGCGCCTTGATCTTGCAAAGCGTAGGCTTTGACTTTGTTACCCAAGCCAATGCCGCGGCCTTCTTGGACCAAATAGACCACAACGCCACGGCCCAATGCGGCGATCTCAGCCAACGCCGCATCGAGTTGGGCCCGGCAATCGCAGCGCTGCGAGCCCAAAACTTCACCAGTAAAACACGATGAATGCACCCGTGCGAGCACGTTGTCGCCGGTGACATCACCCATCACCATGGCGACGTGCTCTTCGGGGCCAACGCCAACCGCGCTGCCGACAGCGCCCGTAACATGGCCGGTCCGGTACACCATCATGGTGAATTCACCATGGGGCGTAGGTAGACGTGCCTGGGAATAACGAAAGGTCGTCAAGATGGCGCAAGGTATGGCCGCCAGCGTCGAGATTGTCAACCAGCACGCTGGGTCGATTAACAGGGCGGCTTTGCCCGCCGCCCTCTGCGCGGCACAGCCGCGCATTCACCCACCACCGCGCGTCGCGTCGCGCGGATCGTCTCGCGAACGACTAGGGTGAGCGCGCTCGTTGATCTACAGGGCGGCTTTGCCCGCCGCCCGCTGCGCGGCACAGGCGCGCATTCACCCACCACCGCGCGTCGCGTCGCGCGGATCGTCCAGCGAAAGCAGGGGGGGAGGAACGCCTACGTCGGTCAGGCCCAACCAGCGCTGGGGACTGTTGACTAACTGCCCCACTCCCCCTACCTTGCGCCCATGAGCGTTCGCCCGGTCGTTATTTGGCCAGACAACCGTTTGCGTCAACCTTCGCGCAAGATCACCGAGATTACCGATGAAGTTCGGCAGCTCTACCAAGATCTTTGCGACACGATGTATGACGAAAACGGCCTTGGCATTGCTGCGCTGCAAATCGGCGATACCTCGCAGATGTTCCTGGTTGAGCCTAAGCTCGCTGGCCGCGCCGAAACCGACTTGCCGGTCGCGTTTATCAACCCCGAAGTCATCTGGACCAGCGACGAAACGCAGGATTCCGAAGAAGGCTGCCTGTCGTTTCCCGACATCTACATCAAGGTCGAACGGCCTTTGCGCGCCAAGGTGCGTGCCATGGGCATGGACGGCAAGATCTTCGAACTCGAAGGCGAAGGCTTGCTAGCGCGTTGTTTGCTGCACGAAAACGACCACCTCACCGGCAAACTGCTGGTCGATTTTGTGGGGCCGTTGAAGCGCCAAATGATCAAAAAGAAGCTGGTCAAAAAGTACGGCGAGGCTGACGAATGAATCGGCCCCTTGCACCACGCGATAGCGTCTTTGTGCGCGGCTTGGAGTTTGAAGGCAATCATGGCTACACCGCAGCTGAGCGCCGTGGCACCCGCCGGTTTCGCGTATCGATCGCATTGTATGCGCAGCTCAATGCCGCCGCGCGCTCTGACAAGCTCGCCGATACCATCGACTACTGGAAGGTCAGCGAAATCATCGTCGGCGTTGGTACGCAAAGCACGTTTAAATTGCTTGAAGCGCTCGCTGGTGCGATGGCCAGCAAGATTCAACAATTGTATCCGCGTGCCGAGCTCGAAATCGAAATTGAAAAGCTCGCGCCACCCTGCCCCGGCGTACCGCAAGCGTGTGGCGTGCGCTTGCAGTTTCCGGCGGCGGCGTAGTTAGTCGACCAACCGAAGGTGGCTGCCCTTTTTCTTCGGCGGTTCCGGTTCGACCGGCTCGCTTGGCGCAGCGCTATCGAGGTCTTCGGCTGCGTGGGCCAGCACGACGTCGGGCACATCATCCGGCCAGACCGAACCTTTGCTATCGCCGTCGATTTGCACCGCGTAAATGGCCGACCAAGGCAGCACACAATGAAACGGCACGCCGCCAAATGACAAGGTGCCGCCAACGTGTTCGTCGTCGATCACAAGATCAACAATCGCAGGCGACAAGCCATAGCCAAAGCGCAAGCGCAGGCCTGGATCCGATGCAAAACGGGTTGGCACCGCAACGCCTGGGCGGCGTGGATCAACGTGAATCAAAACCGGCCCTTGTTCGAGCAACGCTTCGAGTGTTTTTCGTTTGTCGGGCAAATGCGTTGGTTCGTCTTCGTCGAGCGCGTGGGTTGGTTCAACCGTTTCAACCGCCACGCCCGTCAGCGCAACAAATTCCGGCTCCGGCATCAGCCCAACATCAACTGCATCACGCAGCACGCCTTCGGGCCGATCCGACGCGGCTGCGGTCACTTGCTCCACCGCGCGTTCGCAACGCGCAGCATGACGCAGGACGGCGCCGTGCGCGCCAAGCGCCGACAATGAGCCTTCGCGCCATCGCGCCAATGCAGTTTCAACGTCAACCAGTGAACTCGCAACCCGGCGTTCGATCAACGCAGTAACCAATTCTTGCAAGCGCGCCATTGTGCGACTGTCACGGGGCAACATGCCGCGCACTATAACGATCCGCTTGTCGACGTAAAGTGCAAAGCGCCGATTCCGAGCGAGGGCTGTCTTCAAAATCCCTACCGAGCGAGCTACGCAAGGAGCGAGCATCGGACATGCGGCGCAAGATTGGCTAGGGCTGCGACGGTCGCAGCCGATACGCTACGATTCGACCAAATCGGACAATAGGCGC
>JAKQOD010000814.1 GCA_029565465.1 Deltaproteobacteria bacterium | reverse complement strand
ACGACGAACGCATCAACTGCAATTCGCAGTCACTGCTGATGAAACCACGACAGGTTTTGTCGTTGCGGGTCGGTTTTAGGCACAGCTATACCTACAAATTGGGGGTTGTGGCCCATGGTCCACGTTAGGCAGTCGACCGTTAATCGGCTTTTGTCGCCGAAAAACCGTGGTCGATAGGCCGCTTAAGCATTGAGATCCTCAAATACGATCGACTACTATTGTTTCTGTGAGGCAACCGGTTCCCTTTGGGAAATATCTGCTGCTCGACCGCATCAGCGTCGGTGGCATGGCTGAGGTGTTTAAAGCCAAAAGCTATGGGGTCGAGGGATTTGAAAAGATCATCGCGATCAAACGCATTTTGCCCACGATGGGTGAAGACCGTGACTTCATCAAAATGTTCATCGATGAAGCGAAGATTGCGGGCCAGTTAGCGCACTCCAACATTTGCCAGATCTTTGAGCTTGGCCGTATTGATGGCTCGCACTTCATCGCGATGGAATTCATTTGGGGCAAAGACTTGCTCCAATTGCAAAACCGCCTGCGCAAGCTCAAGCAGCCGATGAACATTCCGATGGCGTGTTTCATCATTGCAAAAGTGTGTGAAGGCCTCGATTACGCGCACCGCAAACGCGATCAGGTCGGCCGGCCGATGGAAATCGTGCATCGCGATTGTTCCCCGCAAAACGTGCTGGTTTCGTACGAAGGTGAAGTCAAAGTTATCGACTTTGGCATCGCCAAAGCGACCTCGCGGACGGCGCGGACCCAAGCCGGTGTGCTCAAAGGCAAGTTCGGCTATATGTCGCCTGAGCAAGTGCGCGGCTTGCCGCTCGATCGGCGCAGCGACATTTTCGCATTAGGCACGATGCTGTATGAATGCCTCACGGGCCAGCGGCTGTTCCAAGGCGAAACTGATTTTGCAACGTTGGAAAAAGTCCGCAATGTGTCGATGCCGCAGCCGCGCTCGATCAACCCGGATATTCCTGAAGCCGTCGAGAAGATTATTCTCAAGTCGCTCACCAAAGATGTCGACGATCGCTACGGCTGGTGCAGCGATATGCTGGCCGATTTACAAGCCTATCTGATGAGCCAGCCGGTGGTCTTTACCGCCAAAACTATGGCGGCTGCGATCAAAGAACTGTTCACAGCCGAAGTTGAGCGCGAGAAGCAACAGCTTGAACAGTATAAGAAAATGGGGCGCGATGGCTTGATCGGTGGCATTCCAGCCGCGGAAGTCAAAGTCAATATCGTCGAGCAGTTGGGCGAAGCTGGCGAAGCCGCGGATCCGACGATGTTGGGCGGGCCATCGTTTGAGGAAATGGAAGCCGCGACGCTTGCAAATCCGGCGGTGAAAGCGAGCAGCGCGCAAAGTGTGCCAGCTAAGGCGATTGTTGCGCCGGGCTCGGTGCCAGCAAAGAAGCGGCCAGAAGATGATTTCGTGGAGGATCTACCGACCGAAATCTTTGGTGAAGAAGTAGCCACAACGGCTGAGCCGCAAACGGCGAAGGCCCCAGCGGCGCCGCCACCAGCGGCACCTCCTCCAATCCGTCGCACCCTCACGGCCGATGTCGTGAAGCCGCGCGTGCCAACGGCAGATCCAGCGAGAGTGCGTGCGGCTACGAATGCGAACGAAAGTGCGCCGCCGTTAGCACCACCACCGATTGCGCCGCCACCGATTGCGCCGCCGCCGATTGCGCCGCCGCCGATGGCGCAAGGCCCGAATACGGTGCCACCGCCGATCATGCCATCATCGGCAACAACGCCGACCGTGTTGTTTGGCAACAATCCGATGGCGCCGCCGCCGCCTTACGCAACGCAACCGCCACCGATGGGGCAGCCGATGGGGCAGCCGACGGGGCCGGGCCCCGGGATGCCAAGCCAAGCGATGCAAGCCCAGCCGATGCCTGGCCAGCAGCCTCCTTGGGGCCAGCCTCCGCCGCACCAATCGGGTGCCATTGGGCAGCCCATCAGCACAAGTTTTTCAGGCCAGCAGTACGGCCAAGGTCAAATGCCGCCCCCATATGGTCAGGCGCCTATGCCGCCCCAATATGGTCAACACGTTGGCATGCCGTCGCCGAATCCTGGGCAAACGCCGGCCCGCACATTGATGGGGATGGCTCCGCCAACGACGACCGGGCAGCAGCCGGCGTATGATCCTGCGACGGGTTTTGCATACGGTACCAACGGGGCGCCCGCACCCTTCGGGATGCCACCGCAAGGTTCGCAGCCGCATGGGATGCCGCCACAGGGCATGCAGTCGGGCGGTTTCGCTTTCCCCATGAGCGGTGCAGCTGCACAAGCCATGGAACCACCATTGCCAGCGCCGGTCATGGGCACCGCCAAAAACACGTCGCGAAAGCGGGACGTTATAATCGGCGTCGCGATTGCGGCCTTTGCGCTGACCACGTTTTTGGTCGTGAAGTTTGTGGTGCTGGGCAGCAAGAAACCCGATGCAGCAAGCACTCAACCGGCTGGGCTTGCGACGCTGAAGATCGCTGCTACTGCATGTGAGACTGCTTCAAAATGCACTGTGCTCGTCGACGACAAACCGGTCGGCACTATCGTTACCAAAGGTGAGTTTCCGGTTAATGCAGGCAATCGCACGGTGCAAGTAAAAGACGCCAAGGGCGTATTATGTACCGGCTCGGTGGAGCTGACCGCAGGCAAACAGGGTGCGTTTGATTGTGTCGCCAAAGCCAGTTCTGATGTCGGCGCAGGTTCCGGTTCCGGTTCGGGGTCGGGTTCAGCAGTTGTGGTTGCACAGGTTAATGGTTCGGGATCTGGCTCAAACGCTGGCTCAAACGCTGGCTCGAGTGAGCCAGTGGTTGCGGCTGGCTCCG
>JAKQOD010000777.1 GCA_029565465.1 Deltaproteobacteria bacterium | reverse complement strand
GATGCAGCTGGCATTGCCAGACCTGGGTTGCGCAGCTTCATCCCAACCACGTTGATGTGGCATATGAAAAAACCGATACCGAGCTTGTTGCGGCGATCACGGCGGAGCTTGCCATCGACGGTGCGAGTTTCGCGCCTTTGGAATTCCATGTGCACCGATGGCGTTATGCGCGAGTCGATAATCCGCTTGCCGACGCGTGTGTCGCAGTGGGCAGCAAACAGCAATTGATTTTTGCAGGCGACGCATTTCATGCCGTGGTAGCCCCAGGCACCACCGACGCTGCGTGGATGTCGGGACTTGCTGCGGCCGAGCTGGTGCTGACAACCTAGGCTGTCGAGCTGTCCAGCTTTGGCCCGATGCCGGACAGGGTGTCCGAGTGCCGGACACAGTGGGACAAATGTAGCGCGCGAGGTGGTGTGCAATCGCACACTTAGGCGGTGCCCTAGTTCGGCATAGCTGCTGCAATTTGCGCTGGTCATGCTGAAACAACAACTAGGTAATATCCTCATAGGCAGTGTTGGCTTGATCGTGGGGTGGCTGCAAGCCGGCTGCCTCGCCCAAGGAGAAATGGAGCCGTCGACGTGCAACGCCAACGCGCAACATTACACAATTCGACGTGCGGTCTTGCCACGCAACTTTATCAACGCCGATAAATGGGGGTTTGATTTCAATCGCGACGGCAAGCTGGACAATGCCTTGGGCAACGCCGCGGTAACGGTTTCGCAATTTGTGCATGAGTTCAATCCAGAGCCGCAGACCAGCGAGCGCTTGGCCCACGATGCGTGGCGGCTGATTGTGTACCGTTGCAGCGACCGGACCCGCGCACGACTATCGTTTGTGAGTGCTGCGGGGCAACAGTCGGTGCTGGCCACCATGATTGGTGACAGCTTACAAAGCGACCCTGACGCGAGTGATGTTGCGGTCCCGTTAACATGGCTTGCGGATGCGATGGGAACCGCCAAAGATGCTGGTTGGTTGACAAGCTTTCGCGTTGCGCTGAATTTGCGAAGCAGCGCGAACAGCTTGGCCGGGCGGTTGACGGTTGCGTTAGAGCCAGGTGATGCGCGCGCTGCGATGCTGGTTCCGCTGGCCGACTTCTTCACCTATGCACCAAGCGCGAAATTGGCACGCCAAGCGCTCGACCAAAATCGCGACGGATCGGTTACCGCAAATGAACTCGCGCAAAGCGGCAGTTTTCAACAACTCACGTCGCCCGATTTGATATCGGGTGTGCTGGGTGTAGATCAACCAACCGTTTCATTGGGCATCAACATCGAAGCCGAGCGTGTCCCATGAAGGCGCTACGGCAAATTGAGTTTGCGGGCGATCCCAGTAGCGACGCTGCGGGGCATGAGTTTGGCCAACGTCAATCCGATGCGCAGCTTGGCTGTGTGAATGATCGAAACCCGGCCAGCGATCATCGCAGCATAAGCTTCACGCGCTACATCGTCGGCAGCAGCAACGCCGCCTTGGGTGAACAAGCGACTGGTACCATTGCCAGCAGTGCTAGCAAAGCCAGTCGCGATGGGGCCTGGACAGCTCACGGTGGCAGTAACACCAGTACCGCGGAGTTCGGACGCAAGCGCTTCGGTGAAGGACAACACAAAAGCCTTGGAAGCGTAGTACGTCGCCATGAACGGCCCGGCTTGATAGCCAGCCGTCG
>JAKQOD010000774.1 GCA_029565465.1 Deltaproteobacteria bacterium | reverse complement strand
CGACGGCTGTCGATGTAGTTGCGGCCGATCAAAGCGATGGCCTCGGTCAAATCTCACCGGTGGTGTGGGTTGAGCTGCTCGGCGCCCAGGCACGTCTGGGCGAGGTAGCGGCGGCCCTTGCGATGTATCAGCGTTTGGCGCATGCGATTGCCGCGTTACCATCGGCACGGCAGGCGAATCTGGTGCTGTTGCAGCATCGCGCTCGCTTGTTGCTGCTCGCCAATGCTGGCCGCCGCACGTTATTGTTGCAACAGCTTGCCTTAACGCCCAAACATCACATCGCACCTGCGCAGAGCGCATACCTACGTGCGGTTGCCGCGTTTCGCGCTGGTGATGACGCAGCAGGGGATACTGCATTAACGCTGGCGCGTCGTTTGGTGCGGCATGATTCGCGCCAGCTGGCATTGATCGACAGTGCTGCGGCCATGCTGCGGGGCCAAGCGTTGCAACTCGCACCGGTGTTGAGTGCCGATGTTGACGCGATTGTTGTGCCACTACTTACCTTACCAACACGGCCGGTGGCGCCACGGCTGGTGGTCGCGCCCGTGCTGATCGGCGCTTGTGTTGCTTGGTTTGCCTTCCAACACTTTGCGATTGCTGCAGGTGACGATGCCACGGGCTACATTCGAGCCGGCGCAATTGCCGTCGGGCTGGTTGACGAAGGCCAATGGTGGCGTTGTGCGAGTTCGTTGTTTGTGCACATTGGCGTGAGCCATTTGCTGCTCAACTGTATCGCGATTTGGGTGATTGGCCGCGTGGCCGAAACCATGTTTGGCCGCGTCCGGACGTTGGCCGCGTTTTTTGTTGGCGGCATCGTCGGCGCAGTTGCGAGTTACCTCAGCATGACCGCCGGGATTGCGGCGGGGGCATCGGGTGGCGCGCTTGGCATGTTGGGCGCGGTTGTGGCCGAACTCGTGTTGCATCGCGAGCGCTACTCCGACGCCTGGCGCCGCGGCGTTAGTGGTGTGCTGGTGGTGGTGGGACTGGCGCAATTTGCCGCCGATTTCGCCATGCATGGTGGCGTGCACTGGGCCCATTTGGCCGGCTGGCTCGCGGGTGGTGTCGTCGGGGCGGCTTTGTCCAACCAGGGTCGTTGGCAACCAGCGCGATCGTGGGCTGCGCGGCTGCTTGTTGTGGCGGCACTGGCCGCTACCGCCTGGGCCAGCGTTGCCGTGGCAGGCCAGGATCTTAGTGCATTGTACTTGGCACGGCCAACCCAAAGCGTGACGCAAGGCGGGCTGACATTCCGTGTGCCGGTGGCGGCGAGGGTCAGTGCAACCATGATTTCCGACGACGATTTCGATATTGCGTGGCATGTGTCGCAAGCCCACGACACGGCGCCGGCGATGGCATTAGCACAGTGGATCGCACACGAAGAACAAGCCGCGTCGGAACAACAATTGATTTTGCGGAACGAAGCGCAACGCTTGGCGATGCCTGCGCCATGGCTGATCAGCGAATACTTGGCGCTTGATAGCGACGGTCGCGGCACCGGCCGACGCCTGATTGTATTCGCTACCACGCTTGATGCGGAGACCACCGTGGTTGGCTCAATCTACGTATCAGACTGGTTCGCGGGCCAAGCACCAGCCGTGTTGCAGCAGTGGCTGCAATCGATCGGCCGCACGCCAACCTAAAAACTTGCCCACATCGCCGAGCTAGCCAACCATGGCATCGTGCGTTGGCAAACTTATCGCTGGACGATTGCGTGTGTTGCGGTGAGCGGCACCGCGCTTGCTGCGCCTAGCGCGCCGCGACCGGCCGTGGCGGCCAACCAACCCTCGCTGCCAACTGCGGCAAGCTGCCTAGCTGAAC
>JAKQOD010000755.1 GCA_029565465.1 Deltaproteobacteria bacterium | reverse complement strand
CGTTCGGCGACAACACGGCGTGCAGCTCGTACGGCACTGCAACGTCGGCTGGTGCAGGCGCCACGGTTGCGGCTGAGTTGGGCTTGGGCGGTTTGGGCGTTTTGCTTTTTGCGGTTTCGGCTTTGCGAAACGCTTTGATCGCGATGACATAGCGGCCCTTGCTTACAGGGAAATTAGGCACGCCTTCGGCGACCGCATTGCCACCACGATCGGACTTCGCCACCACGGCGCCACTGCTATCGCGCAATTCGAGCACGAGGTCACCCGTGCTAACCGCCGTAACAGCAACCGCGCTCGGTTGGTCGACGGCAAATGTGAACATATCTACGTCGGTCGGGTCGGCTAGCGTGCCTGCAATCAACAATGGCGCTGGCATTGCTTGCGCGGCTTTGCTGTCGTTATTGGGTTCTGCTTCGGGCGCTCGGGTGCCAGCCACGGCAAGTTTGCCGATTGGCGTCATGGGCTCGGCGGCCACGTGAGTTGCTGGTGCAGGGGTTGGCGGCGCGACGTATTCGACCGCAGGCGCGGGCCGCGTTCGCTTTACCGGTGCAGCGGTTTTGCCTTTGCATGCAGCCGCACACACACCACATACGACCAAGCCCAGCGCCGCTCGCAACCGCCCCACAGCTATGCCCCAACCTTCGAACGATCGGCTAGCCCAGCGAGGAACTCGGCCGACGAAACCACCACGCCGTCGACCGTAATTTCGCCCTTCATTTTGAAGATCTTGCCTTTACGTAGCGGCACGACTTCGATGCGGAGTTGATCGCCTGGCGTAACCATTTTGCGAAACTTCACGTTGTCGATGGCCATGAACAGCATCACTTGTTTGGCTGCATCGAACTGCACCGAACGCGACGCCAATACCCCACCCGCTTGCGCCATCGCTTCAACTTGCAGCACCCCGGGCATCACAGGAGCACCAGGGAAGTGGCCTGCAAAATATGGCTCATTCCAGGTCACGTTCTTCAACGCGACCACCTTGTCATCGGTTAGCTCCAGCACGCGATCGATCAATAAGAACGGATAACGATGCGGCAGCAAGCCAAGAATTTGTTCGGCGGTAAATACAGGGGCTTCAGCCATGCCCCGGTGGTACCACGAGTGCCGAGCGATGGTGCGCGCCGTGCAAAATTTTGCATCGGCGCAGCGACGGGTTACTTCATCTTGGCATTGAGCGCAGCCGTGAGATCAACCGCAGGATCTGCCCAGACGACGGCGCTTTGATCAACGATCAGCGAGACCCCTTCGGCTTTGGCAATCTCGGTTACGATCGGCCCGGCTTTTTTGAGCAAATCGGAAACTAGCTTGGTCCGTTCTTCGGCGAGCGTCTGTTCGAGCTGTTGATACGTTTTTTGTAGCTCAACCAGCTGCTTTTCCAACTCGGCTTTTTTTGCTTGAAACATTTCCGGCTTCAGCACGGCTTGTTGTTTCGACAAATCGCCGGCACTTTTTTGCAGGCCCTTTTGCCGTGTATCCAACTCTGCTTGTTTGCCTTTGCGGAGCTTGTCGAATGCCTCGTTGGCGCGTTTGCCAGCCGGCGTTTCGTAGAGCGTGCGCTCAATATCGATCACGGCGATCTTGGTATTGGCGGGCACTGCGCCAGTAGCCATGCCACTGAGCATCGGGCTAACCATCAAGCCAAGGCCAAGACATCCAAGTGCGGTGTAACGATTCATATTCTATTCTCCTTACAGCGTTACTACGACGGCTGCGTCTTCTGGTCAACGTGCCGTGGTTTGAGCCTTTGACGGCGTCAATGCGCAACAAATTCGCTCAAACTGCAAAAAACTCGAAACTACGACTCGTGAATCAACCGTGAGGTTGCTCACAAAGCATCAATTTCGACTATTTCGAGCCGATGCGGAGGCGCAAAAACAACAGCGCTTGCACGTTCATAGCTTGGTAATGGGTCGACAGGTTGTTCGCAGCCGCCCCAGCGCCGGATTTGAAATAGTAACCGGCCGTAACAGGCACTTCGACGCCAAGATCGACCAATTTCGTAAGGTGCGCCCCCATGCCCAACGTTGCCACCAGCGCAAAACCTTTGTCGGACAACTCACCATTGTCTAACGGCAATTGCACCTGTTGCCCGGTCCCTACACCAAACGTCGCCCCCACCCCGAGCGCAAGATACCCGCCGCCGCCATGTTTGGAGTCACCGAGGGGCAGCTCGGTGTCCATCCCAATGCCGAGTTCGCTCCACGTTGCCAAGCGTGAAGCATCGGTAAATTGATGATGCGCCAACCACATATCAATGAACAAGACTTCAGCGTTGAGCTTGAGGCCGTAGGTGCCACGCGGTGCCGTAGCATGAAACGCCGTGGCTTTCTGGTCGCCACCGATACCTTTGCCAAACATGCCACCACCATCAAGCTGGGCAGCGCCCCGCATCCGATGACGGAGGAGCACCATATCGAATTCATCGAGATCGTGCGCAAGGACGGCAAATACGGCCGCGCGCGCCTGGCGGTCGGCGGGCCTCCGGAGGCCACGTTCAACATCAAGGCGGACGATATATCGGCGGTTT
>JAKQOD010000749.1 GCA_029565465.1 Deltaproteobacteria bacterium | reverse complement strand
GTCGCCGTGGAAGTGTGGATAGACCAATTCTGCAAAAATTCGCGCATCAAACGGGGCGCCCACGGTGTCCGCTGCAAACGTGACGCCTGCGAGACTTGAGCGCGAGCTCTTAGGTGCGGTCGCAGCGTCGTAATGCCCAGGCACTGCATACGTGAGCACAACGCGGTCACCGACCACCGCAATGTCCGCCATGCCTTCCCAACGATGCGGGTTTTCGACGATGTCGAGTGAGAGCCCCGCGGCTTGCGCAATGACGGCCAACAGGTCGCGATAGTAGCTGGCCTCACTTACTCGGTGCGGCAGCATATGTGGCATGACGGCCCGCAGCACATTGCCGTCGCGCACCACCCATGGACCATTGGCTGCGAACACCCGGCCGGTCTCCACGGTTGCGAGGTTGCCCAGCACCGTGGTGCTGTCGTCGCCTCGGATATCGCCAGCGCCATCAACATTGAGGGCGGTGAAATCGAGAAACGGCTCGTCAGCGGCTTCAAACTGGTAAAGCGCATCGCCGCCGCAGGCAACGATCGCATCGAGAATGCTGAGCCATTCGTCGTAGGCGCGTTGCGGGAAATACTCGAGGTGGGCAACTTCGCTTTTGTAATTGGCGCCGGCTTTATTGCAGGTCGCCGGTACTGGCGGTCGGACGATCAACAGGTTGCCGTACACATTGGCCAACGGGTTCATGGGCTAAACCTACCTCAACCGCGCTGCCGATGTTAGCCTGCAAGCCGATGCGACCCTGGCAAACGCTGTTAGTCAAACTGTTGGCGGCGTTTGCCATCCCAACCATGACTTTGTTTGCGGTGTTTGGCTTTGTGGCCCTGGAAGTGACGCGGCGCGATCTCGATGCTGAATTGGGCGCACGCCTCACGGCGGTCGCGGCATCGGCCGCAACCCAGTTGCGTGGCAAGTACTTGCTGGAGTTGGGCCCTGGCAATGAAACTGATCGCAGCTATCAAAGTGCTTGCAAAAAACTGGCTAGCATCGAAACCGCGACGGGGATTTCGCTGTTTGTCATCGATCGCCAGTTTGGCGTGCGGGCTGATACGGTTGGCTCAGCGATCGGCTCACCACGGTACACGGCCGAGCTGGATCGCGTTGAGTTGCGCAATGTGTTCGATCAAGGTGCACAAGTGGCGTCGGTGACCTTCGTGGGCAACGATGGCATCACCTACAAAACTGGCTATGCACCCGTGCATGCTTCCGATGAAGACGCCACGATCGTGTTGGCGATTGGCGCCCAAGCACCCGCGAACTATTTTTCGCGGCTTGCTGAGCTGCGTGCGAACCTGATCTATTGGGGGCTTGCGTTGGCCTCGGTGGTCTTGTTTGCAACCGTCTTGATGACGGTGCGGATAACCCGGAATGTGCGGCGCTTAGCCGAAGCTGCAAGCCGCATGAAGTCGGGCGATTTGTCCGAACCCATCAAGATCCGCAGCCACGATGAAATTGGCGTGCTCGGCGCGACGATGGATGATATGCGGGTGGCCTTGCGGAAACGCGATGCTGAGCTGCAAGCCATGTTAGCCGGCATTGCGCACGAGGTTCGCAATCCGCTCGCTGGCATGACGCTGTACACCGGCTTTTTGCGCGATGAGCTGCCAGCCGACGACGAACGAGCGGGGCACGTGGCCAAAATCGCCCGCGAATTGAGCTATCTCGATCGGGTGGTTACCGAATTTCTCGACTACGCACGGCGTCCACCGTTGGAACTTGCCAGCGTCAACGTTGCTGAGCTGCTGCACGAAATTGTGCCGCTGGCGCAATCGGCCGGCAGTGCGCCGATTGCGCTTGTTGTATCCGCTGACGCTAGCCTCGTCGTTGATGCTGATCGTGGTCAGCTGCGGCGGGCATTGCTCAATATCGTACAAAATGCTGTGCATGCCAGCGACGCCGGCATGGCAGTTGAGCTGTCAGCAGGGCGCGACGATGCAACGGTTTGGATCGCCATCGCGAATACCGGGCCGGCGATCGCGCCCGAGGTTGCGGCCCGCTTGTTTGAACCTTTTTTTACCACGCGCGAAAAAGGCACGGGGCTGGGCTTAGCGTTTGTGCGGGAAATCGTGGCGGCCCACCGCGGCGAGGTGGTGCTGGAACGCACAGCCACGCAAACCCGGTTTGTCGTGCGCTTGCCGCGCTGAATCGCAAGCGGTACACCATCGCGTATGGCTTTGGTTTTGATCATCGACGACAATGAGACGATCCGTGACGGGTTGGCTCACGCTGTAAAAAAACTAGGGCACACCTTTCTCGTCGCAGCCAGCGGTGCGGTCGGCATGGAGCTGATGCGGGCCCATGGCGCTGATTTTGTAATTACCGACCTGAAGATGGAAGGCATGACGGGCGTCGACGTGATCAAAGCGGTGGCGGCGTTAGATGCGGATGTGCCGGTAATGGTGCTCACCGGCTACGGCACCGTCGATGTTGCGGTTGAAGCCATGAAGCTAGGCGCCTTCGATTTTATTACCAAGCCCGTCGATGCTTCGCTGGTGCGGCTCAAAACCGAGCGTGCGCTGGAGTTGTGCGCTAACCGGCGAGGCCGGCGCCGGTCGGATGCGTTTTCGGAGTATCTGCAGCGTGAAACCGACGATCGGTTCGTCGAGCTCATCGGCCAATCGGACAAAATGCTCACGGTCCGGCGCGCGATCGAAAAAGTTGCAGCAAGCGACACCACGGTATTTATCGGCGGTGAAAGTGGCACCGGCAAAGAACTGGTGGCTCGGGCAATTCACCGCATGTCGCGGCGACACGCAGGGCCGTTTGTGAAAGTGAATTGCAGCGCGCTGACCGAATCGCTGTTGGAAAGCGAATTATTCGGCCACGAAAAAGGTTCGTTCACTGGCGCCATTCGGCAGAAGCTTGGCCGGTTTGAACTTGCGGAGGGCGGGACGCTGTTTCTCGACGAAGTGGGCGATGTGCCAGCCGCCATGCAGGCCAAGCTGTTGCGCGCATTGCAAGAGCGAACGTTCGAGCGCGTCGGTGGCGAAACCACGGTCAAAGTCGATGTGCGGGTCTTGTCGGCTACCAACAAAGACCTCGACAAAGAAGTCGCCGAAGGCCGGTTTCGGCAAGATTTGTTCTTTCGCTTGCACGTGATTCCCTTGGCGCTGCCGCCGTTGCGTGAACGGCGCGACGACATTCCCTTGCTGGTCCAGCATTTCATCGGCAAGCTGGCAGCGAAAACGAACGCACGCATTCGCTCAATTTCCGATGAAGCGCTGGGCCGCGTGTTGGCGTATCACTGGCCTGGCAATGTGCGGGAACTGGAAAACGCGGTTGAGCAAGCCTTAGTCTTTGCCGAAGGCGACACGATTTTGCCTGCGGCGCTGCCACCATTTTTGCAACCAACCGGGCCCAGCGAAGCGCTCAGCGTCAATCGAGCCTTGGCCTTGCCGGAAATCTTGGAAGACTTGGAACGTCAGTTGATTCTCAAAGCATATGAGCAGAGTGGCAAGGTGAAGACCGAAACCGCGCGGCTACTCGGTATCAAGACCTCGGCGCTTTATTACAAGTTAGAAAAGTACGGAATTGCCTAACCGACGGCCAAGTCTCAGGATTCTGAGGGGATCGTACGCAAAAACGTCAAAAACCGCGTTGTCGGACGGGATTGCAACTAGTGTTTTCAGCCACTTGCGAATGGCACGGTAGCTGCTTACACAGTAGGCCATGCGGCGTCTGCTTTCAGCGTTCTTACTGACCTTGGCCTTGGTGGCCGGCAGTGGGGTTGCGCGGGCAGAGCAAGCTGGGGCCGTGACTACCGCAGTTACCGATGCCCAAACCGCGCTACGTCAACGCACCGCAGAAAAGGACGCGCTCGCTAGTTCGTATGCAGCAGCGCTTGCAGCGGTCGATGAGTTAAAAAAACAACGTGCCGGCTTCCGTCGCGATCGCGACCTGCGCGAGAAACTTGCTTCGTCGTTAGAACTGGCGAAGTCACTAGCGGCAGCCAACGCTCGCGTGGTGGCCGCCCAAGCCGCCCTGACCCAAGCCAGTGCTGCCATCGTGGCAACCAAGCTCGATGCCATCAAACGTGAATTGGCGCAGCCGGGTTTACCGGAAGCGCGCCGTGCTGTGTTGGTTGCCGAGCGTGATCGGTTAGCGGCGCCGACGGTGCGAATCAAGAAGATCGTGGTACCGTCGATGGACATTGATCCGTTGGCCGATCCGGAAGAGTTGGAAGCCCAAGCCGCGGCCTTGCGCCAAAGCGAAGCGGAAATTACCCAACAGCTTGAAGGCTTAGCTAAACAAGAAGCGGCAGCGCTACAAGCCGATGAGCTACGGCGCAACCACACGCGTGCGATGGATGTTGTGAATCGCGAAGATGACCAACCACGTCGCAGCGATCAACAAGCCCGCGGCGCACGTGAATCAGCCGATCAAGCTGGCACATTCCCAGGCCCGCTCAATGGCGGTGTGCCGCCGGGTGATGTTGGTGTCTTGGTGACGCCAGGTAGCTCAAGCTTACGTGATTTTGGCGTAGTGCTTGCCGACCTTGTTGACAAGAATCAGTTGGCCGCGTTGCGCGGCGCAGCTGGTTCAAGTGACCCTGCCGTGCGCGCGGCGGTGGCCAAAGCCACGCGCGCAGCAGTGCAAGCCCGGCTGGATGTATTGCGCTCAAAACGGGCCGCAATGGAAGCACGCGCTGTGCAATTGCGGCAGCCGCGCAAGTAGCTGGTCACAGCTGATGCGGCCCCGCGCCGCGGTATAGCGGCTAATCGCACTCTTTGCTGATGTCAACGTTGGTGTCATCCGGCATGCAGGCTTTGGCTTTGGCGCAGGTATCCGCCTTGATCATGCAATCCGCCCGGTCATCGTCGTCGGCGGCAACGCATTGCGATGCAATGCGATCGAGCTCCAATTTGATCTTGGCATCAAATTTTTGCTCAAGCTCTCGGCGCTTGGCCAACCGTTGATCTTCGGGCAGTGCGGCGATTTGTTTTTCGGCCGTGTGCCAAAACGTGAGCGTGAACACATTACGCACCGCCTTTTCGCATTTGGCTTTGTCACCACGTCGACAGCCGATGCTGATCGCGACGATGAGCAGCAAAAAAACGTGGCCAAGGCGTGTAGCAGTCATGGCTGTGACCTAACACAACCTGACGGCAATTACGAAACGCCGAATGACCATTCACCTGCGCGCGATGGTCGCACCGCTGGCGCGATGGTCGGCGTTTAATGTTACCGTTGCGGGCGATGACCCAGCGGCCTTCTTTTCGCTTGCGGCAGTTGCCGACGCGTGGAGCGGTAGCGCTTGCGGTTGTTATGGCGTGTGTGTTGCCGCCCCGTGCATGGGCCGACGACTCACGGCTGCAAGCAGAAGGCGGTTTGGAATTTGATTCCAACGTCACTCTGGCAACCGCCAATGCTGAGCCTGTTGGCGCGCTGGTGCTGCGCGGTGCGGCCTTGTCCGCCAACCGTTTTGTTCACGGCCGACACAGCTTCGGCATTGATGCCGCAGCGCGCTTGCGAGCGGCACTGGATCCGACCTTGGCCAGCGAAATGGTTGGCCTTGGCAGCCTCGATTTGCGTTGGCTCTATGAACCCAAAGCCCGTAGCGTGGGCGTAGGCATACGCAGCTCGCTGACCGATGCCCGCGGCTTGGCTGGCGTTCTTGGTGCGCGCACCTTTCGCAATGCGAACGCCGAGGGCTTGGTGACCTTGCGGGCTGGCGATCATCGCTTTGTGATGGCGCTCGGTGGCCGCGATTTCATCTACCGCCCGAACGCGGCACAACGTTATCGCGGCTACGCTGCAACGGCGGCGCTGTTATCGCCGCTGTGGCGCTCCTTCGATGAGACCCGCAGCTTGGCGTTGGCAATCACGCTTGGCTTTGAAGGCCGCGGGTATAGCAGCAGGGCATTGGCATCGCAGTGTCCACCAGCGCTCATCGCCGCGACCTGTGTGGCCGAAACGTCGGTGACACGGTACGATCAAGTCGCACGTGCTGGCCTTGAACTTACCTACAGCGGGACGACGATCATCAGCGCAGGTTATCGCGTGCTCGATATCGCCAGCAACAGCTTCGGTCAGTCGTTGCGCCGGCATCAATGGTCGGTCGCTGCAACGCACGGCTTGACGGCGCGGTTGTTTGGAACCATCGGCGCAACCGCACAGATCGACGAATTTAGTCCGGGCGCAAACCTCGTCGGAAATCCGCAAAACTCCGAAATCGCTACGTTGGCAGATGAAGCGCGCAGCATGGTGCAAATGCGGCTGGGCTATCGCCTCAGTGCACGCCTTACCTTGGAGGTGCGGGCCGCGAGTTGGACCAATCTGTTGAGTGATGTTGCGTATCAACGGCAAGCGATTGGCATTAGCTTCGTGCGGGACTAGGCGCGGTTAGCGGTGATCCCGAACCGTTGCGGCTTTGGGTTTGGTTGGCGCAGGCGGCGGTGGCGGCACTGGGCGCACAGGCGCTGTGGCTGGCGCAGGTGCGCTGCCGCGATGATCGATGACAACCGGGACGGAAATCGGCACCGATACCGATACACCACGATGGTCAATGACAACAGGGCCGGTCGGAATGGTTGGAATGGTCGGAATCGAGATGCTGCCACTAACATTGCCTTCAACGCTGCCGCCAACGACAGGGCGTGGGTCGTTGTTGACAGTCGCTGCCAACGAAAAGCCGGTGTGGCGATCGATCCAGCCGCCATTTTCCCAGGTCCATTGTAGGTTGGCCCAGACCCAGCGGCCGCCGACCCAGGTGAATTCAGGACTCGGCGCTTCACCACGGAAATCGTCGAGCGGCGCCGGCATCGGCGGGCGAACGACAGCGCCCAGGCCCACGAGTTGTGCCGTCAAGCGGGTTTGTGCATTGAGCGCAAGTTGCAAGCGCGCATCATACTCGGCTTGGGCTTTGATAGTTGCTTCCATGCTTGCCTGTGCTCGTGCGCCTGCACGTTGGGCACGTTCGCGTTCGAGTTGGAGGCGCAGCTCGGCGCGGCGGTCGGGATTCGCACCCATGCGAATCAACGACTGTTGCCAGCTTGAGCGCACTTGAAACGCCCAGATGACGCGTTGTTTTTCGAGTTGGACCAAGCGTTGGCGGCGCTGCAGGTCGGCACCGGCCGCAACCCAGCCGTTGATGAGGCGCGTGCGGGTGGTGAAGGCGAGTTGCGCCTGCGCTTCTGCCTTCGCATATTCAAGCTCAAATTGGCGCTGGCGCTCGCTGCTGATCTGTAAACTGGCTTCGAGATTGGCCGCAGCCGCTGCGTTGTCAGCACGTTCGCGGCGTTGAATTGCAACTCCGGCTTCGAGCGATGCCAGCCGAGCTTGATGGGCTTTGAGTTCAATCGCTGCGAGACGGCGCTGTTCGCGTGCATTCACATCGGCGCCAAGGCCAACCAGGTTGGCAGTTAGCGACGCTCGCGCATGCACCGCGTGGGTGGTTGCCGTCATGGCTCCGATCCGCGCTTCGGCTTCAAGATCGCGCATGCGGGTGACGGTATAGAGTGCTTGGGTTGTCGGATCTTCGGCAGCGATGCGAATGGTGCAATTGCTCGCATCGGTGAGACTCATGTGCATCAGCGTTGTTGACGGGCCGCCGCCAAGATCATCGGCGGGCAGCTCGGTTAGCGGTGCGAAATCCACAACGACGGGTACGCTGATAACCTGCGGTTGCGGCGCCACTTGCTGTGCCAGTTGTGGTGCCGGTAGTGGTGTCGGTTGTGGTGCCGGCGTCCCGCCGGCGACGATCACGCCAGCATTGACGGCGCCTACTGGCGTGTTCACGGTGGCGCCGATCTGCCCAGTTACGACGACGGTGGCCTGCGGTTGGCCGTAGGGTTG
>JAKQOD010000742.1 GCA_029565465.1 Deltaproteobacteria bacterium | reverse complement strand
TGCGTGCCGCAACGCCGCTTGGCGCTAAGATCGAGTTCAACGCGCTCGAAGGTTTCAAAGTCAGCGGCGCCTATTGGACCTTCGATGGCCTCGACATTCTAGGGGTCTGCCCCGTCGACGATGATTGTGAACATGCATTTCACGTCTTCGGCGCGGCCGATCACTTCACGTTGATCAACTCGCGCGTGCGTGATTTTAACGCACAGCTCAAAGTCAATATCGGCACTGTCAATGGCAACATCGTTGCGCCCAACGCTGGCTTCATTGGCTACAACGAGCTCAGCGATACCCGGCCACGCAATACTGGCAATCCGGTCACTAAGCTCAACATCGACGGTGGCGACGATTGGATCGTGCGCGGCAACTACTTGCACGACGGCACCAAAGCCGGTGGCAATCAGACGAGCTACCTCGCGTTTATGAAAAGTGGCGGCAAGCGCGGCGTGATGGAACGCAACTTGGTGATCTGCGCCAAAGATGATCAAACCAGCGCGACGCGCATCGGCTTGTCGCTTGGCGGCGGCGGCACCGGCGGCCAATTTTGCCCACCGGCGTACAATGCCAACGTGCCGTGTTCGATCGAACACGACGGCGGCACCATTCGCAACAACATCATCGTCAACTGCTCCGACGTTGGCATTTATCTCAACCGAGCCAAAGATTCGAAGATCTTGTTCAACACGATCATCGCAACCAGCGGCGTCGATTTTCGCTTCGACACTACTAGCGGTGAAGCCTACGGCAACTTGTTGACGGGCGTGATTCGCACCCGCGACGGCGCCACGATGACAGCAGCGTCGAACAAACAAAACGTGCCGCTCACCATGTTCCAAGCGTTCTACACAGCGCCACTCGCAGGCGATCTCAGCGCCATCGGTGATGTCACCACGCCGATTGGCACCGTCGTTACTCGGCCCGACGTCAGCGATGATTACTGCGCCAAAACTCGCACTGCCGGCATGACCGTCACCGGTGCCATCGACCACATCAGCGGTGGCTGTGTCACCACGCGTCCGCCCACCGGACCGGGCGGCACCGGCGCCCACGACGACACCCCGATCAACGGCGACGCCGGCACCACCGAGACCGGCAGCACCGGCGGCTGCTGCAGCGTCGATCGCAACGCGCCTTCGCAAGCCCCGCTCGGCATCGCTTTCGCAGTCGTCGTCTTGGGCTTTGTCCAGCGCAAGCGCAAAACGTAACTACGGAAACGTCAGCGTGAGCCAGCCCGATGCGCCGTTTTGCGCGGGCGTGCACGCTTGCAACGTGCCTGCAACGCCACCAGCTGCACCAGTTGAGGTGGGTTGCGACGCGCAGCCGCCAGCGCATGCACAACCGCCTCCGCCACCGCCGCCGCCAGACCGCACACCTGCTACGGCAGCAATACCGTCGACGCCGTTGAGGCCGTTGCATGCGGCGCCACCAGCCCCCGCGCGATCACCGTTTTGATCTGCCGCGCCAGCACCGCCGCCGCCGCCGGCGACTAACAATTCTAGGCCACCGCCGCTGCGAAACGCCGTTGCGCCACCGCCACTATTGCCTGGCGCGGTATCACCGCCGCCGCCGCCACCGCCGCCGCCAAAACCGCCGTTGCCACCAGCACCACCGGGCTGCGTGCCGCTCGAACCTGCACCGCCACTACCACCAAGCGACATATCGCCGGCACCAGCCATGCCAGTGCCGTTGCCACCAGCGATGCCGCCACCACCGCCGGTGTAACCACCCGGCACAGCAGTCCGTGAGTCGCATCCACCACCAGCACCAATTTTGATTTCATACATCGAGCCTGGCACTTGAGCGGTCAACATGACGACGGCATGGCCACCAACACCACCGGCAGCTGCCAATGCACCTTTGTGTTTCGCACCACCGCCACCACCGCCGCCGAAGGCCTCGACGGTAAATGTCGTACAACCGCTTGGTAGCTGAAACATCGCATCATTGTGAAACGTGAGCACGCCACTGGGACATTGGCCTTGCGCGAAGCACACAACTTGGATGTCCTCAACATGGCTGGCTGCAACCACGCCGGTGCCGTTGGTAACGATGCAATCAGTCGCCGCTGGCGTAGCAGCGATGCGCACGTCATACGATTCACCTTTGTGTTTGGTCATTGCAAAAACAAAACGCCCTGACTGCGAGATTGGAAGCACGTCAGTCAAATTGTTCTGCAACACCAAACCAGGGCCGATCTTGCCGCCGGCAATGCCACCGATCTGAAAGGTATCCGTATCCATACTTGCCGAATCAACCTGTGGCAGCACTGCAAAATCCAAACGACAACCTATCAGCGCGACGCCAAACAGGCAGTATATCGACTTGCGCATACCGCTTCAGCGTAACCGCTTTGGCTTGACGATCAAGCTGCTGATGCAAAAGCTACGTGTGTAAAAAATGCACATCTACGCCGCAGTAAGCCATGCGCGATCGCGGCTGACGAAATCTTCGTTACTTTGCAGCAGCGGATGCAAACAGAACGCGTTGCGCTAATTCGCCAGCCCCGCATCCGCATGACTTTCAATCCGTCATCGATATGCTGCATTAACCCGCCCCCACTGTAGTGCTCCGCGATCGGTTGAACCAACAGCAGCAAACCAAGCCTTTTATCGTTCGGGATTTTTGCGCATTGGCGCAGCTGTGACATGATATCGATATGTTACGGCTCAAATCGCTCCGCATCGACAAGCTCCGAAAGGTGCAGCCGGGCACGATTTTGAATTTCACTGGGGACAAGAACCTGGTGCTTGGCAAAAACGGTGTTGGGAAAACCACGCTGCTGGAAGTGATCGCGTGCGCGGCCAAGCTGGAGTTCAGCGCGTTTGAGAATGAAGAAATTGACGTCACTGTCGGCCTTTCCGGTGAAGGAGCAGCTTCATTGAACGCGGTGAACATTGACGCTCGATTTCGGCATATCAAAACGGCTGCAGAAGCATCTCTAGTTGACTCAATTCAAGAAGACGCGGCCACCTTCCTCGCGTTGTTCATCGACGTATCAGTGGTTCACGGTGCATCGACTTTCAAGATTGAGGTTGCCCATGGGAAGATTTCAATCACGGAAAATTCTGAGCCGGTAGTCGTTTTTGATAGTGGTCCTTATTTTGTTGTGATGTTCGAAGCGGTCAATCGGCTCACTTCATTGTTATTTGAAGCTCAACGAACAGGTCTGGCCAACACTTTTAGCTCGATTCTGAAATTGCTATTGGGTCGTAAGGCGCTTGCCCGCTTGGACGAATCATTGGATGTGGTGCAACGGACCATGGCCGAGCCAGTTCAATTGAAACTTCGGGATTCGAACTTCGTCACAATCAATCGACCAACGGTTGACGACTTGCGGCGCGCGTTAGTTGACAAGGCAAATGCTGATTCCGAACAACTTTCAGCTACAAGCGAAGTTGTCGAATTTCTTCGGTTGTTCGCTAAGCTTGTAGGTGCCGACCTTGTCAAAACAATCTTCAACAGGAAGAGCCGTGTCGAGCACTATGACTCGCTTATTCTCACTTTTCACAACCAGAACTTCTCGATCCAACACGGGCAATCCGTCACGTATTTCGATCAGTTCAGCTACGGCCAAAAACGCCTACTCGCGATCCTCCAGTATCTCGCATCGAACGAAGAAGTCGTCGTAGCCGACGAAATCACCAACGGGCTGCATCATGAGTGGATCTATTTTATCGTTAAGAAGCTCGAAGGGCGGCAGTGCTTTTTAACCAGCCAAAATCCAGTGCTGTTGGATTTTTTGACGTTTACGTCGGCGGCAGAAACGCAAAATCGGCTCATTCGCTGTGAGCATGGCCCTAACGGTACGCTGATTTGGCGCAACCTTACTGAGCAAGAAGCCAACGACTTCTACACGTCATACGAAACCGGCATGCAGCACGTCGGCGAAATCATGCTGAAACAGGGGCTGTGGTGAAACGTGCGGATGCCGATGCGGATTCTCATCTTGACCGAAGATGGCGCTGGCACGGCGACCAAAACGATTGAGCATGTGTTCACGCGGCTCCTGCGCGCAGCGTTTCCGACGATTCGGACAGACAAGATCGATTTTCTGGCGCGTCCACTGCAACACAAGCGCATCATGAGCGGCAACAAGTGGCGCAGCGAAGATCCACGCGACCGCGAAGAAATCATCGCGCTCGCACGCGACATTGCGACGGAAGCCGCTGTGCCGGATGGCTTTGTGGTGTTCCATTTCGATGGCGATACCGAATGGGCGCACCGCGCATCGGCTCGTACACCTTCGCAGTTTGAAGCCAAAATCGTGTCGCATTCTAAAAAACATGTGCTCGAAAAAATGGAGAAGAACCCCAACCTCAAGCCCTTCAACGACGAGAAAGTCATCCGCCTCGTGCCCTACTACGCGATCGAAGCATGGCTGTTCCAGAACTTCGACGAATGCGAACGCCTGGCCACGCAACCCGCCGATCATGCCCAACTCACACAGTGGCGCGAAGACCGCGGGCTGCTGGATGAGGTGGTGAAGCCCGACGAAAAGTTAAGCATTCGCAAGTCGCACAACTTGCCGTTGGCGGAAACCTTGTCCAACGCCACCGTAAGAGATGTGGTGGCCGCTGGTAAATCCCTCGCTGCCCTCGTCGAGAACTTGCAGCGCAACGCCACACTGGCCGACGCTGCCATGCGCATTAGTGCTTAGCGTTGCCGCCGCCACCCAACCTACTTCGTCGTCACGTACTCGAGAATCGTTGCTACGGCGAAGCCAGTGCCGCCTTTTGGCGTTGCTGGGCGCGACGAACTGACCGAGGCAGGGCCTGCGATGTCGACGTGCACGTAAGGGGTGTCTTTGGCAAAGGTCTTGAGGAACAAGGCCGCCGTGATGGCGCCGCCGAAGCGATCGCCAGTGTTGCGCATGTCGGCGATGGGGCTTTTCAACTGCTCACGCAAGCGTGGGTTGAGCGGCAAGCGCCACATGTCTTCGCCGGAGCGTTCAGCTGCTGCCATCCAGTTGCGCATCAGTGGCTCGTTGTCGGACATCACACCAGCGGTGTAAGGCCCAAGCGCCACCATGCAGGCACCGGTGAGCGTCGCGAAATCGAACATTTCGTCGGGCTCAATTTTGGTGCGCGCGTAGGTGATGGCATCGCCCAAGGTCAGGCGG
>JAKQOD010000731.1 GCA_029565465.1 Deltaproteobacteria bacterium | reverse complement strand
TTGCGTTATCGCAGCGACGATATTTTGTCACTCGCGCGCCACTTTGCTGGTGGCCGTGAGTTCGAACCGGCCGCCGAGGCTGCCTTGCTCGCGTATTCTTGGCCGGAAAACGTGCGGCAATTGCGTGACGTCGTCAAAGCTGCGGCCGCCAGCAACAGTGAGGTCGTTACGGTTGCGCAGCTCAAGTTGCCGCTGGCGTCGCACGACGTGCAACAAACTCGGCCAGTGCCGTCGAATACCCTTAGTAGCGTGAATCCGGCGGGGCCATTGGCGCGTGGCTCGATTGCCACCATCGCGGCGGTGCCATCGCCAACCACCACCGAGTTCCTGCGCGACCTAACCGTCGAAGCGCAACCACCAGTCGATACGGCCCCCGCAGAAGCCGAGTCCTTCGGCCAAAAGCGCCGCGCTCGCACCTTGGTTGGCGTCTCGCAAGAACGTTTGTGGCACGAGCTTGAACGCAACGGCATCACAAAGTAGTGGAACGGGTGCTAGTGGAACGGGTGCCAGTGGAACGGGTGCCCCAGTGGAACGGGTGCCAGCCACCCGTTCATAAAGCCACCCGTTCGTAAATCAACATAGATATGAATGAGATAACTATGGTTCGACGCAGGTGATGTTGCCGTACGCGGCTTGGCAAACGCCACCTGGCCGGGTGGCACATTGCACACGGCCGAAGCCTTCGGCGCAGCCATAGCCACATTCGGTTCGGCCAAAGGCACTCTTGCACTCTGCATGGATGTCGGGCTCGTAGCGGGTATCAGCGCCGGGCGGATCCCAGCAGGTGATTCGCCCAAATGCAGCATCGCAGGCACCTGCCGGCGTGTTGGCGCATTGCACGTTACCAAAGCCAGACGCGCAGTGAAAACCACAGACCGTTCGGCCAAAGTCAGACTTACATTCTTTTTGCGCGAGGCGCCGCCCGCCGTATTCACGATGTTCGCGATGTTCACGATGTTCGCGAATGTCCTGCTCATCATCGTCGTCGCGGATGTTGTCAGGCTCGTACGATGGGCGATACGGCGCGGGTTGCGCGTAATACGGCTGCGGTTGGTCATCAGCCGATGCATAGCTTGGCTGATAAGTCGGCTGCGATGGCGGCGGTGTGCCGCCACTGTTTGCAGGCAAGTAACAACCGTGCAGCAATCCCGTGGCCGCCAAGATCACATACGTACTGATGCGTTGATGCATGGCATGCGGCCATTGCAATAAGTTCGCCAATTGGCAGCCGTTTGGTTATCCGTACAGCAACGTTCCAACCCGTCAACCTGTTGGTTTCGTTTCACATGTTGCCGCGTGTTCACGATCCTTTGGCGCTTATCCGTTATGTTAGACAGTCGTCCAGGTCGCATGCTACAGTGCAAACATGCATACGTCGGTGATCGAAAGTGTCATTGGTGGCGTGTTGATCGGCCTCGGCAGCGCAGTTGTGCTGGTGTTTCATGGCCGTATTGCAGGCATCAGTGGCATCGTCGCCAACAGCTTGCAGCGCGACGGTCGCGAGTTTCGGTTTGGCTTTCTCGCCGGTTTGCTCGCTATTGGTGCGTTGCTTGCTGCATTGTGGCCGCAATCGGTCGGCGCCAGCGTTTCGCCATGGTGGCTTACCGTGCCAGCTGGGTTGATCGTTGGGTTTGGCGCTGGCACCAGCAATGGTTGCACTAGCGGGCATGGTGTTTGTGGCATCGGTCGAGGTTCACCGCGGTCGTTGGTCGCGGTGCCGGTATTTATGATTACGGCGGCGATTACCGTCGCTGTTGTTGCACGGTTGCGAGGTGCGGCATGAGCGCGCCGCGCACATCGTTTGCGCTGGCCGTCGTTGGCGGCGGGCTGTTTGCTGCTGGGCTGCTGCTATCGGGCATGACAGCACCAAGCAATGTCATTGGGTTCCTTGATGTCACGCACGGCTGGGCGGCGTGGCAGCCCAATCTGGCGCTGGTGATGGCGGCC
>JAKQOD010000727.1 GCA_029565465.1 Deltaproteobacteria bacterium | reverse complement strand
TCGCCTGCAAGATCACTGAAAGAACGACGCCGACGGCTGCGGATTGCCTTCGTTGCGCTCGAGTTCGGCGTTGAGAAAACCGCCGACATTAATGGCGAGAATCGACAAGTAGAACCACAGCAGCACCACCACCACCGTACCAAACGAACCGTAGAACAGTTGGTAGTCAGCAACCCGATCGACCCACAGCGACAGCAGCCACGACACCAACAACCATAAGCCGGTGCCCGCAAACGCACCGGGTAACACGACATGGGCTTTGCCCTGGCGCGGCGCTGGCAACAACCGATACAACACGATCTGGCCGATCAAGACCGAGACAAACAGCAACGGCCAACGCACGGTCTGGGTCAGTTCGCGAAAGAGGTGATTGTGCGGCAGCACGGCTCGCAGCGCGGGCAGCGCGACCAGCAAGATGGCAAAGATCATCATGCCAAGCATGGTGGTCGTTGCAAAAAATAGCGTAATGGCGACCCGATGCATTGGCTTGCGACGGTCACGCACTCGATACGCTTGATTGAGCGATGTCATCAACGCTGCAATCGCGCCGCGTGCCGAAAATAGCGCGACGATGGTGCTGCCAGCGAGCGCGATGCCGAGTTCGCCGCTCGACCGGTCGGCTTGGCGTTGCAGTTGTTCGGCCAGAAAACCAACCACAGCTTTGGGCAGCACACGTTCAAGGCCAGCCAAGTGCGATTGAATTTGGTGAGGGTCTGCAATCAGCCCGTACAGCGACACGACGGCTGCCATCGTTGGAATGGTGGCCAAAATTGCGTAAAGCGCAGTGCCGGCCGCTAGCACGGGCGTTTGCCCAAGCAACGCTGAGCGAGCTGCATGTACCCACGACCACGCAGCAATGCGTTGCATAAGGCGACCAACCGGGCCGAGCCGTTGCATGAGGGTGGGCTTGGACAACGGTTTATTTTTTCAATGTTTGCGCTGCAATGCACGCGATTTGGTCGTCCAAACGCCGGATGTGGCGCTTTGTGCGCTTGGGGTTAGCGTTCGGTTGCAAACATGCGCAACGCAAATTGACCAGCCGGCGTGGCGCGCCATGCCTCAACCGCGGCACGGGCCTCGCCAGCGTAGATCTGTGGACCAGCCATGCCGAACTTTTGTTGCGGTGGCACCAAGATCGGCGCAGCCAAACTTGCGAACGCCAAGTCGGCTACCGAGAACGATGTGCCGACGAGAAACCGGCGGCCATCGGCAAGCAACGCGTTGACTTGTGCAAACACTGTTTCGATTTTTTGCCGCGAACGTTCGGCGCCAGCGGTATCAATCTTGAGGCCGCGCTTGATCGCTCCGGCCGCCAGTGGTCGAAACATGCGAAATGTTCGCGCTTGCCAGGTTGGCACGCCATTGGCTGTAACGTTGCGCATCACGGCTTTGTTTGGCAACAAGTAGTAGTACGCCCAGCGCCGCGTGGCGGGGCCAAGTTGTTCGTCGAAGGTGTCTTCGAGCGCTAACGCTGCGGCACGTTCGTTGGCATCCGTTGGCAGCAACGCGCCAGGGCGGCGCGCATCGGCCCACGCGACGATCGCGGTTGAATCGGCAACTATCTTGCCATCGGCAACCACCGCCGGCACGGTATTGCCAGCGCCCATCCGTTTGGTTGCCAACCGGCTAAAAATCGGCAAATGGCCGTGCTCAATGTAGGTCACGCCGACGCGATCGAGCGCCCAGCGCGCTTTTTCACAATAATGAGAAAACGGAATCGTTACGAACTCGATCGCCATTACGCTACTGTACGCGAACTGATGATCGACTCGCATTGCCACCTCGATATATCCGCGTTTGCGCTCGATCGCGCTGCGGTGATCGCGCGTGCCACGGCAGCCGGCGTAACAGGCATGTTGGTGCCAGCGATTCGGCCCGATACGTGGCCGGCGCTTGGTAACGTTGCCGCGGAATTTGCAGGCGCCGGTGTGCGTGTGGCATTCGGCGTGCATCCGCAAATTGTGCCTGAGCTCGCACCGCATGAAACTACGTTATCGGCGTCGGTCGATGCGTTTTGTGCTGCGGTCGTCGCGGCCGATGCGGCAGCGGTGCAGGGTGGTGCATCGCCCATGGTTGCCATCGGTGAGTGCGGCCTCGACGGCGGCACCGCGCAGCCAGAACTGCAAGAGCAACTGTTTCGAGTCCAGTTGCGTGCTGCTCGGCAGTTGCGCTTACCCGTCGTGGTGCATGTGTTGCGTGCGCATCACCGTGCGCCGGTGATTATGCGCGAAGAGCGCGTGCACGAAGTCGGCGGCATCATGCACAGTTACTCCGGCGGCCCTGACTTGGTGCCGGTGTATCGTGACTTGGGGTTAGCGTTTTCCTTTGCGGGCCCGGTGACATTCGCTGGCTCGCGTCGCCCGTTGGGCGCCGCAGTCGTGGTGCCAGACGACCTGCTGCTGATCGAAACCGATGCGCCTGATCAAGCGCCCGTGCCACACCGAGGCACTCGTAGCGAACCTGCGCACGTCGTTCACACCCTCGCTGCGATTGCGCATGCCCGCGGTGTGGCGCCGGCGACGTTGGCAGCATTAACCGTTGCCAATACCCTGCGCGTGTTGCCAGCGTGGTCGCCAGCCCCTCGCATTGCTTGAGCAACGCATACGTCTCGAGAGCGGCGCTGGCGCTGGCCCGGCTCGTGCCAATTCAGCACTTGCATCCGGTCTGTAATTGGTTTAACAACTTATCCAATACATGTTTGACCCAATTCCCCAACGTGCTTCGGCCAATGTGCGAGCGGAACAGCAGCTGCGCGATTCCATTTTGGCTGGCCGGCTCGCGCCTGGTGCCAAGCTGCCAACCGAGCGCGAACTGTCGGCCCAGTTTGGCATCAGCCGCCTGACGTTACGTGCTGCGTTGGCCACGCTAGCAGCGCAAGGCTTGTTGCAGGTGCGCCAAGGCAGTGGGTATATCGTGCGCGACATTCGCGAATCGGGTGGCTCCGATTTGTTGCCTGCGATCGCGGCCCGCATCGGCGCCATGGCGGGCCCCGAGCTGGCCGACTTGCTGCGGATGCGGCGCTACGTTGCTGCCGCGCTGCTCGAAGCATTGGTTGAGCGGCCTCCAAGCAAAGCCGCACGCGCTGCGGTTGCCGACGCAATCGAAACGTTTGCCGTCATCCCGCCCAAGGATATCGAAGCGCTTGCCCACGCCGACCTCGCTATCGTAAGGGCGTTGTTAGCGGCGGCCAACAGCTTGGTTTTGCAGGTGTGCCTCAATCCCATCGTTGCGGTTGTGCAAAACAATGCAACGCTGCGCGTCGCTATGTATCGCGAACCAGCTAGCAACCTCGCTGCGTGGCGTGGCGTGCACGCTTGGCTGGCACGCCCTGTTGCTACTGCAATTCCAACGTTGTTAGCCTTATTGGCGCAGCACGACGCACGCACGCTAACCGCCGTCGTGCGACGCCGCAAGGCCACCGTATGAGCTGGTACGCTCGGCTCATCCTGGGGCCCGCGCCGCAACTGCGCACCAACCTGCGCATTGTATGCGGCAAGCTTGGGCTGCCTGAGCCCACCGACTGGCAGCTCTGCCAAGGCGTGCTGCGCATGTGGCACCGCGTGATGTTTCGTGCCGACACCGTCGGTACGTCGCACGCCCCCATCCGAAACACCTGGCGCGCGAAACTGCTCGCGTGGCGTGCGTTACGTGCACCTGCGCTGTTGCTCGATGGTGCCATCACCCCGTGGGACTTTACGGGCCTGCGCAGCTCAAGTGAGCAGATCATTCGTCACTTGCTCGGCGCTCATCACGAAGGTCCCCAATTCACCTACGACTTGGAATTGCTTGCCTGCTACGACCAACTGCCAGCGTTGCAGCGCGCCGTTGTTTCCCAACTTGCGGCGACTCATGCCCGCGCGGCGTGGTTGCGCGACCTGGTGGTCTTCGACGGTTATCACGAAGCCCTCTTGGCCGCCACCCAACATGCGCTGGTGCACGGGCCGGCCATGACATCAGCACAAGCCCATGACCCCGATCTAACGTTGATCGGTTATCTGCGCTGGTGCAATGCGCAACCCGCAACCATCCACGCAACCTTGCGCCAGTTGCACGCGGAGCACCCATGACGTTCACCGAAGCCGCAGCGCTGCCAAGCCACGAGCTCGCGCGGTTGCTGCGCATCACGCCGCCCTTCAACCCCGCGCACTTGGCTGGCATCAACGGTGCTACCTATCGAGGCATCAGCGTGGGCCTCCCGTCTTGGCTGGAACGCGTGTTGTGGCGCCAGTTTGCGAAGCACTTCGCACCCAATGGCCGCGGCTTCAATCTACGGGTCGTGCAAGATACAACAGCCGCACTCGATGCACCGTGGCGCCTACAACGCCACCGCGATGGGCGTGCGCAAACGTTTGGACCGTTTGTCATTAGCGGCACGGTCCATGGGGTTGAGCTTGACTATTCCATTGCAAATCCCGTGATGCGCAGGCTCCGTGACCCATTGGTTGCCTTAGATGCCGCGGCCGATGTGGTGATTGGTTGCTCCCTGGTCGCCGTGGGCAACCGCCGCCTCGCAACACCATCATTCTTTGTTTTGGGGCGGGACGCTGCCCTCACAAGACAGCATCTGGGTGACTGATGTCCTTGCCGGCCACTGCGGCATCATGTGATCCCGTTTTGCTAAGTAGCTGAAAACAAAGGGGCGTGGGCCTGCGACAAATTGGCTTGGTCTTTGCTCTATAGCCTTCACATGAAGCGCATTGGAACCATGAACATCCTCTC
>JAKQOD010000678.1 GCA_029565465.1 Deltaproteobacteria bacterium | reverse complement strand
CAGGCAAAACAGTAGCCGGAGTCTCCGGCACCCACCGCTTCAGTCCAACAACGACTGGTGACGCTGCGTTGACGCACACGTTTGCTGGTGGTCAAAGCTCGACGGTTGGTACAGTGGGCCTGCAATACAAAAAAGATGAGTTGTCCGCCGACGCCCGGTTGACGCATGCCCATGAAGGTAACCAAGGGCAAACCACGCTATCGATCCATGAACGTTATCAGTCGTCGAAGGTAATCCAAACCTTCAACCTCGAAGCTGGCGCTGGCACTCGCGACTATGCAACCGCCAATACCGCAATCGATATGCAGCTTGCACCAAACGTGTATGCCGGTGCATTCGGGGGGTTTTCGAGCGAACGCGGCAAACAAACCAACGCATCGATCGGCGCAAGCATCACTTGGACGCCAGCTGAAAAAGTCGCATTGACCGCCGCTGGCGTGATGAACAGCGCTGGCCAAATCGATGCGCGTTTGCAGTTAGATGTTTTCAAAAGTCGGGTTAGCTTGGCGGAAATTGCCGACCACCGAAAAAAAGCATTGTTCAGCATCTACGCAGGCATCTCGACCAGTGGTGGCGGCGGCCTGTTGGATGAACGCTACGGTGCCGGCTCGTACAAACACAACGGCAACATGCAGAATGATACCCAGTTCCAATTGGGCGTAAAGATTCCGTTCTGATCGTTGCGCTGGCCAGCGCAATTAGCGAAAACGCAGCATGGCCGAGCGCGCGATACGACTAGCAAACGATGCAACATCCTTCGTGCTCGGCGGAGGCTGCGACATTGAGCTGGGACGAGTTGCGTTGGAGCCTGCGCCGCAGGCTGGCGAAACCGTGCGGCTTGAAGACGCCAATGGCGACGAATTGGGTTGGGCCATCGTTGATCCCGAGAATCAGAAGCTGCGTGTGATGGCGCGGCCCGACGACGGCTTTCGCAAAATCGATGGAGCGTTGGTTGGCTGGCGGGTTGAAAAAGCTTTTGCACTGCGCCGCGCGCTGGGCCTTGCACCCGGCACCAAAGATTCGCAAGCAGCGTATCGGTTGCTGCACGGCGCTGGTGATTTGTTGCCTGGGTTCAGCTGCGATGCACTGGGCCGGTATGGTGTTTTATATGTGTACTCTGCCGCGCTGTGGGAACTCGGCAAACAAGTGGCACAAGCTTGTGCTGGCTTTGCCAAGCTCGACGGTGTTGTATGCAAGCTACGCGCGCGCGGTGGCGCTGCGGATGTGAAACAAGAAGTCGTTGGTGCCACGCCACCGGAGCGTTACGTTGTCGAAGAACTCGGCGTCCCGTTTGAAATTCATCCATTGGGTGGGCTCAACGCTGGCTTGTTCACCGATATGCGTGAGCAGCGTCGTGGCTTGCACCGGTTCGTCGGCGAGCGCCGCGTGTTGAATCTCTTTTCGTACACGGGCGCCCTGAGCGTCGCCGCTGCGCGAGGTGGTGCGGCCAGCGTCACTAGCGTCGATACATCTGATGGCGTGCAAGCCTGGGCACGTGGCAACTTTGCGCGATCAGGGCTCGACCCGAAAGATAAACGCTGGGCGTTTGAAGTCGGCGATGCGTTACGCTTTTTGGCCCGCGCCGAAAAAGATCGCGAGCGATATGATCTGGTAATGATCGATCCGCCGTCGTTTTCGACCGCGCGAGGTGCGCCGTGGACGCTCGACCGCGACTACCCCGAGATGATTGCCAAGGCTTGCGCGGTGGTGCCGCCGGGTGGCTTGTTGTGGCTAGCAGCAAACAACCATGGCCTCGGCAGCGACGGTTCGCTGTTGCGTTTAGCCCAAAAAGGATTCCGCATCGCCGGCCGGCACGCCATGGTGCTGGAGCAAGGCGGCCTGCCGCCGGACTATCCAACCAACGCAGCGCAGCCCAAAGATCGGTATCTACAGATCGCGCTGTTCCGCTTAGCGTAGCGTTGCGCTGTAGCAATCCTGTAGCAACGGCGCGCGCTATCGCACTTGATCTCGCGCTACAGTCAACCCATGTGGAACAAGGTCCGATGGCTTGCTGGCGAAGCCAAGATGGCAGCGCAAGTGGTGCGGAGTACCGGTGTGATCAACGCAATGGCGCCACGCGGCTTGGTGCAGTTTGCGCGCGCGGCCAAAGAAACCAAATTCGGGCCGCATTTGGCGGTGCTGTATCACGCTAGCGTGCAACCTGAAAAAGAAGCCGTTGTTGAGTACGGCGTCGACGGCAGCGTGCGACGGCTGACGTGGGGGGAACTCAATGCAACGATTAATCGCTTGGGCCACGCGTTGTTCGCACGCGGTGTCAAAGGTGGTGATCAAGTCGCTGTCATGCTGCCCAACGGCATGGAGTATTTGATCGCGCAACAAGCGTTGGCGCGGGTTGGCGCAACCGCAGTGCAGATTGGCTATCGACTAAAAGCCGGTGAAATCGTGCACATTTTGGAAAATGCCGAGCCGCGCGCAACGCTGGTGCATGCTGACTATCTGGCGGCCATGCGACAGGCGCGTGCGCAGGTCAACGCAACTACGCCGATGATCGTCGTCGGTGGCGATGGCAATCACGGCAGCACGGATACCGACGACTGGAGCCGCGCGTTGGCTGCGGCATCGCCAGATCTACCGCCGCGGGTGCGAGGCGGCGATGGCGGTGGCGTGATTGTTTATACCTCTGGCACCACCGGCAAGCCCAAAGGCGCGAAGCGCAATTGGAATCAAACCGGCATCGAAGCCGTCGCCGACATGATCCTGCAATGTGGCATGCGCAGCGACGATCGCCACTTGGTGGTGTGCCCGCTGTATCACAGCGCAGCGCCTGCGTTTGTGACGATGATGATGTCGCTGGGCGCAACGATTGTGCTGATGAATCACTTCGAAGCCGAAGCAGCATTGCGCATTATCGAGAACGAAAAGATCACTTGCTCGATGATGGTGCCGACGATGTTGGTACGCATGTGTGCGTTGCCAGCCGCCGTGCGAGACAAGTACAGCACGCGCAGTTTGCGTTGGGTGATGAGTGGCGCAGCGCCTTTGTCGACGGAGACCGCGCGGCAAGTGCTGGAACAATGGGGCCCGGTGCTGTTTAACTTTTACGGTTCAACCGAGACTGGGTTAGTGACGATTGCAGGGCCGCTGGATCACACGCAACGACCAGGCACGATCGGCAAAGCGATGCGCGGCAATACCATTCGCTTGCTCGATGATGACGGCAAGCCGGTTGCGGTTGGTGGCATTGGCGAATTGTATGCACGCAACTCAACGCTGATGGCGGGTTATCACCGGAATGCAGAAGCAACGAACTCGGCCGCACGCGACGGGTTTTATTCGGTTGGCGACTTGGCGCGCGTTGATGCTGACGGCTTTTACTACTTGGAGTCGCGCAAACACGACATGGTGATTTCCGGTGGTGTGAATATTTATCCGCGTGAAATCGAAGACCATCTGCATACGCATCCTGCAATTTTGGAGGCAGCCGTCGTCGGGATACCAGACCCCGAGTGGGGCGAAACCCTCAAAGCATTTATCGTTTGCCGCGACGGCCAGGCGATCACCGACGTTGACGTGATCGAGTTTTGCCGCAGTGGCCTCGCTGACTACAAACGGCCCCGCAAAGTTGTGTTCTTGGCGGAACTGCCGCGCAACCCGACGGGCAAGGTCTTGAAGCGCGATCTGCGCGACGCGTGAGTTCATGGGGCTAATCATCGGCACAGCAGGTCATATTGATCATGGCAAAACTTCGTTGGTACATGCGCTTACCGGCATCGACACCGATCGGCTGCCGATCGAAAAGGCGCGCGGCATCACAACGGAGTTAGGCTTTGCATTCGTCGACTTGCCGGTATCATCGAGCGCGACGTCGACGCAACGGGTTGGCTTTATCGATGTGCCCGGCCATGAAAAGTTCGTGCATGCGATGGTCGCAGGCGTTGGTGGCATCGACGTGGTGTGTTTGGTGGTTGCAGCCGACGAAGGCGTGAAGCCGCAGACGCGTGAGCATATCGATATCTGCCGCCTGGTGGGCGTGCGTCGCTGGGTGGTGGCGCTTACTAAGATCGATTTGGTCGATGCAACACGCGAAGCGGCGGCGCGCGCAGAGATTGCTGCAGCGTTAGCGGCTGTGCCCTACGCTGGTGCAGCGGCGATCGTTGCGCCGGTGGTTGCAGTATCGAGCCGAACCGGGGCTGGCCTGGCGGAGTTGCGGCAAGCGTTAGCAGATGAATTGGCAATGGTGGCAGCGACGCAAACAGCGCAGGTGTTCAGGCTGCCCATCGATCGCGTGTTTTCCAAAAAGGGCATCGGCACCGTGGTGACGGGCACCGTGCACGGCTGCGGCTGCGCTGTTGGCGACGAGCTGATCGTGAATCCAACTGGTGTGCGGCTGCGTGTGCGTGGGCTGCAAACCCACGGTGTTGCAGTCGAGCGTGTAGCCGAAGGCGAGCGTGCTGCCATCAACGTAACAGGCATCGGCCGAGCGATTGCCGTCGAAGATCTGCACCGTGGTGAGGTTGTTTACGCCCCTGCTGCGCTAGCGCCGTCGCATATCATGGATGTTGCGTTGACGCACATCGGTGCAGCGAAACAACCCCTGCCCGGTGTGTCGACCGTGATGTTGCATCATGGCACGGGGTACCAGCCTGCCAAGTTGCAGCTTGTCGGCGCCACTGAGTTGGCACCGGGCCACACGGGGTTAGCGCAGCTACGAGTTGAAGCGACCCAACCTTTGGCTGCACTGCCAGGCGATCGTTTTGTGATACGTGGGTCCCGTACGATTGCTAATCACGGCAAAACCGTTGGCGGTGGCGAAGTTTTGCGCATTGCATCGCCGCGCTTTCGCCTGCGCAATCGCGACTACGTCGATCAGCTCACCACGCTGCAACATGCACGAGCTACCGGCGGTGACGAGCTCAATGTTGCCCACGCGAGGCTCGAGCTGGCCGGCGCTGATCTTCGTGGCCGGATGCCGTTGGTGCTTGGTCAGCGGCTGGGGCTTACCAGCGAAGCCGTCGCCACGCTGGTCGCAGCATTGGTGCAAGCGCACGCTGCGGTGGTGGTCGAAGGCTTGGTCATTTTGGCGTCGGTGCTGGCCGCTGCGTCGAGCGCGATGGTCCAAGCAATGCAACCGGCGGGTCGCATCACGCGCTCCGAAGCGGTCAAGCTGTGCAGCGGGGCCGCACCTGAAACGTTTGCCTACCTGCTCGCTGGGCTGGTCGCCTCGCATGGTGTCCGGATCACGGACGAAGCGATTGAGCTAGCAACGCATGCAAATGCAGCCAAGGTTGCGCCATTGCCAGCGATCGAGCAGGCTTTGTTGGCCGCGTTGAGCAGCGCTGGGCTCGAAGCGCCACGGCCGAGCGAACTGGCCGCGGCTCACCGCATGAGCGAGCCGGCGGTACTGGCGGCGTTGCACAGCCTCGGCAAGCGCGGGCTAGTGGCGAAAATCAAGCCCGACTACTTCGTTACCGTTGAGCGGCTGGCCAGCCTACGTGCGCGCTTGCTCACCCATTTTGCAAGCGAACAACTGCTGTCGCCGCAGCAATGGAAGGTGTTATGTGAGGTAAGTCGCAAGTTCGCGATTCCACTGATCGAGTATTTTGATGCTGAGAAACTGACGCTGCGCGTCGGCGACAACCGTAAGCTGCGTAACCGCTCGTCGTAATGCCAGTGAACAAGTTGAGCGCCTGCGACGTTTTGTGTACGTTGCGCCCATGCAAAATGCGTTGATCAAAAGTACGGCACTAATGGTGGCTGCGTCGTTCGTTGCAGCGTGCGCTAGCTCGACGGTGATTGGGGCTAACGTACCAGGTGCAAAGGTCTATATCGACGGCGCCATGGTGGGCACTGCACCGTATACGATGTCCGATACGAAAATCGTTGGTTCATCGACGCAGATTCGCATTGAAGCGCCAGGCTATGCGCCGTTTCAAACTGTCATCAAACGCGACGAAGAATTTTCTATCGTTGCCTGTATTGGCGGTGCATTTTTGCTCGTGCCGTTCTTGTGGATCATGGATTACAAACCAGTTCACAACTATGAACTGACCCCAGCAGGTGGCCAGCCTGGTTATCCGCCGCAGGGTTATCCGCAACAAGGTTACCCACAGCCAGCGCCGCAAGGTTACCCACAGCCAGCGCCGCAAGGTTATCCTGCACCTGGCCAACCGCGCTAGTGTGCTGCGAACGGTAA
This sequence comes from Deltaproteobacteria bacterium, assembly GCA_029565465.1. Taxonomy (GTDB): domain Bacteria; phylum Myxococcota_A; class Polyangia; order Haliangiales; family Haliangiaceae; genus JABFXX01. The sequence continues at coordinate 2,038 of JAKQOD010000678.1, read as the reverse complement.
GCGTCGCGCTGCTTGGCGCTGGTCTTGCGATGGCAACCGGCGCGTGTGCTGGTGCAACACGTCGCGAGCCAACGCTGACACGCTTAATGTCGCCGGTTGACGCTCGCTATCAGTTACGCGCTGCAGGTACTGCACCGTCGATGCCGACGGGTTTGACGTCGGTGTATCGCGGTGGCATCGGCACGGTGATGGCGTCCGACTGCGAGATGTTGCCAAGCGATTCGCGCTACTACGATGCCACATCGCGCAATTGCGGGCCGATGGTTGCGCTGTATCGAACCAGCGCGCGGCTGTTGCTGGAGACCGAAGCGAGTTTTGAATGGATGCCTGCTGCGCTCAACCGCGGGCGCATTCGCTGGTTAGATGTACCGCCAACGTGTGAGACTTCACCGTTGGCAGTGTTGCCACAATGGCATGCAGCGACGCTGACACCGACCTCGCCCGCAACCCCGGCAGCGACTCCGTTGCCCGCGCCTGCACCGCAAACGCCCGAGCCGCTCGCTGCGGCCGAGCCTGCCAGCGCAGCCTGTGAGCCGCGGCAACTTGCGCGTTGCCAGCAGTTGGTAACGCAAGTGCGCACGCTGCTGCAGGGCCACCGTGCATTCGAAGCACATGTAACTGCCACGGCTGGCGCTGCGGTATGCGACTGCGAAGGCGAACGGCTACGCTATTGGGATGCCCATGCGTTGCGCACGCTCGACGATGCAGCAACCGCCAACGCGTTGTGGCGCGATCTGCTTACAACATCAAGCGATCCATTAGTCGCGAGCGATGCGCGCCTCGCGATGGCGTGGTCGCTCTACCTTTCTCACGACGTTCAAGCCGCCGATGCGATTGCGGCCCCGCTTGCGTCTGCAGCGCAACTGCGCTTGCGCACCTGGCGCCACCGTCGGCAGTCCACGGCTTTTCGTGCCGACGTGCAGCAACTGCCCGACGCTACATTGCAACGCGAGGCCACCGTGTTGCAGCAACGCATCGTCGTCGCGCAACACAGCCGGCGGCCATGGCTAGCGGCGTCGTTGAGCGCTTTGTTGCCTGGCGCTGGCCAACTCTATGCTGGTTCGTATCAAGGCGCGGCGATGTCGTTTTTACTTAACAGTGTGCTGATCGCGACCACCGTCGAGTTTGCCCGCCATGATCTGTATTGGGCCGCGGGTACATCAGGCCTCGTTGCTTCGGTCTTCTACATCGGCGGCATCATCAACGCCGCCGATTTGGCAAGCCGAGAAAACACGCGCGCAGCCTCGGTGCCTGAAGCAACCTTGACGCGGATGCTGCTGCCTGAACTCACGCCGTAACGCTCAGCGCTGCTTAGTCTTGCGCGGAGATCATCAGGCCCAATACCATCAGGACCACGCGCTTTTCGCCAACGGTCTTCGCACCGACCACACGCAGGTTGCCGCCACCTTCACTAGCACCAACCAGGTTGCCACTTGCGTCGATCGTGACGTGTTTGCCAGCAACGTTTAGCGTTTCACCGTCGAGGTTGAACCACACTCGGCCATCTGGGCCGGTGAAATTGCCATCAGGGCCCAAGCTTGCGTCTTTGCCATCGGACGTTTTGACTTTGCCGTCAGGCGTTATGGCCGCCATCGCTGCGTCGCCAGCGACGCCAACCATATTGACTGCGCCATTGCTATGAATGGCCAAGCCCGTCTTGTTCTCGTCGAGCAGTTGGAACTCGCCGAATGTCAAGTTTAGGCTTGATGTTGCGGGCGAGGTGGACGACACCGGCGCTGCCGCTGCCGCTGCCGGCGTGGTGGCCTGCGTGTTGTTAGCTTTCGATCCACACGCTGCACAAGCCAACGCAACTACGAATGTTGTGGCGAATTTCATTTCCAATTTATATCACACGTTTCTGCGAGTTTTGCCTAGTGCAGCGAGGCACGCGTGATCGCGCTGACCTGCTAAGCTGCGCCCATGCAACAAGGCAGTAAGTGGATCATGATCGGCTCGCTCAGCGCGGCCATCGCGATTGGCGCCGGCGCATTTGGCGCGCACGGCTTGCGGTCGCGGCTCGACGCGCGCAGCTTGGAGA
>JAKQOD010000666.1 GCA_029565465.1 Deltaproteobacteria bacterium | reverse complement strand
CACCGTCATCACCACCAAATGCAGCATCGCCGAGACACCGAGCGCCCACAACAACCCGCGCTGCGCATTGGCAGCCATGTCGTGTGCAACAGCACGGGTGTCGGTGATCGCGGCGGCGTTCATGTCGGATTTCAGAGGATGCAACCCACAAGGCTAACTGACAGAGCTTAGTGCTAGCCTTAATTCATAGAACACATGCACACCTAGGAGTTCCAATTGGCCAACCGCGACGACGACCTAAACGACCCGAAATTCAAACGCCGCAGCCAGATTTGGTTCGGCAAGCACGACAAAGACGGCTTCGCGCATCGCTCGTGGATGAAGAATCAGGGCCATCCAAACGACCTGTTCGACGGTCGTCCGGTCATCGGCATTTGCAACACGTGGAGCGAACTCAACCCGTGCAACGCACACTTTCGCGAGATCGCGGAGTTCGTGAAGAAAGGCGTGTGGGAAGCTGGTGGCTGGCCGCTCGAATTTCCGGTGATGTCGCTCGGTGAAGTGCTGCTGCGGCCCACCGCGATGCTTTGGCGCAACCTCGCCAGCATGGACGTCGAAGAAAGCATTCGTGGCAATCCGATGGACGGCGTTGTGCTGCTCATGGGCTGTGACAAAACGACGCCATCGCTCATCATGGGCGCGGCCTCATGCGATTTACCCACCATCGGTTTGAGCGGCGGGCCGATGCTCAACGGTCGCTACAAGAAAGAAATTCTCGGCAGCGGTACCGGCGTGTGGCAGATGAGCGAAAAAGTGCGCGGCGGCCACATGAAGATCGAAGAATTCATGGACGCCGAAGCCGGCATGCACCGAAGCAAGGGCCATTGCATGACGATGGGCACCGCGAGCACAATGGCCTCGATGGTCGAGTCACTCGGCCTCTCGCTGCCCGGCAACGCTGCGATTCCCGCAGTCGACGCGCAGCGCTATCGCCTTGCGCAGCTGACCGGGCGCCGCATCGTCGAGATGGTCAAACAAGACGTTCGCTTGAGCCACATCCTCACGCGCAAAGCCTTTGAGAACGCAATCAAAACGCTCGCCGCGATTGGCGGATCAACCAACGCGGTCGTGCATCTCTTAGCGATGGCCGGACGCATCGGCGTGCCGTTGAAGCTCGACGATTTTGAGTTGGGTTCGAAGATGCCGGACCTCGTGGACATTCAGCCGAGCGGCAAGTATTTGATGGAAGATTTCTATTACGCCGGTGGCTTGCCCGCGGTGCTCAAAGAGATCGGCGACCATCTGCACAAAGACGCGATGACCGCCAACGGCAAAACGATTTGGGACAACGTTAAAGACGCCGAATGCTTCGACCGCAATGTGATTCGTGAGCTGAACAACCCGTTTATGCCCAACGCGGGCATCACCATCCTGCGCGGCAATCTCGCACCGAACGGTGCAGTGATTAAGCCCAGCGCCGCCACGGCGCACCTGCTCCAACATCGCGGCAAAGCCGTCGTGTTCGAAACGATTGAAGAGCTGCACGCACGCATCAACGACGAGTCGTTAGACATCGACGAAAACAGCGTGATGGTGCTCAAAAACTGCGGCCCGAAAGGCTACCCCGGCATGGCCGAAGTCGGCAACATGCCGCTGCC
>JAKQOD010000663.1 GCA_029565465.1 Deltaproteobacteria bacterium | reverse complement strand
CAGGCAAATCTTCAGCGTTGGTTGAGCTGCGCACGAAGAAGCCTGGCAGTTCCGGCTGTTGCACCTCCGGAACTGCCAGGCTTCTTCGTGCGCAGCTCAACCAACGCTGAAGATTTGCCTGGCTTTAACGGTGCCGGCCTCTACGACACCATGCCGAACGTGCGCGGTCGCGAAGCGCTGGCTGCTGCGGTCAAACAAGTGTGGGCCAGCGTATGGAACCAACGCGCTTTCGATGAGCGCGCATTTTACGGCATCGATCAACACAAGGTGTATGGTGCGCTTTTGGTGCAACGTGCAGCGCAAGCGAGCTCAGCCGGCGTAATGATCACCGCGCACCCGACCGACAAGATGGAAAAAACCACCTTTACGATCAACGCCAAAAAAGGCTTTGGTATGAGCGTTGTCGACGGTAAAAAGGTTCCAGAGATCCTGCTCTACAACTTCCACAATGATGCATTGCGAGTGGTGTCGCGCAGCGCTGAAGGCACCATGCTAGTTGCCGATCCGAAAGGCGGCGTGCGTGCAGTGAAAAACCCGAATCCGGGTCAAGCGATTTTGTCGGCCGTGCAAGCACGCTTGCTTGGCCGCGCGGGCCGTCGCATTGTGAAGTCGTTCCCGCACGAAGCCGCGGTGGATATTGAGTGGGTCTTCGTCGGCGACCAACTCAACATCGTGCAAGCGCGGCCGTACGTTAGCAAAGAGCTTGAGTAGCCATTGCCACTTCTCTAAGCCCATCGGCGTCGTGGTGCCATGTATGGCCTACTCGCTGTGGCGCTATTCGGCATTTCAGCACCTCTAGCCAAGCCGTTACTCACCGGCATTCCCCGGTCGTGTTAGCGGGTCTTTTGTACCTTGGGGCGGCGGTCGGGTTGTGGATACCGGGGCTCGGCCTGGTGCTGCTCGATGGCGTGGCCGGGGCGATACTCATGTTGTTTGGGTTGCAGCGCGTCACCGGGCTCATCGGCTCGTTATTGCTGGACCTCGAAGCGCCGCTCACGGTTGTGGTCGCAGCGTTGGTATTCCGCGAACATGTTGGCCGCTATGCAACTGCCGCAGTCATCCTCATCGTCAGTGACGCAGCGCTAATGCGGGTCGAGCCTGAGCAGTTTGCAGCTAACCCTTTTCGGGATCGCCTTGCTTGGCGCAGCGTGTTTGGCCTGGGCGCTAGACAACAATCTGACCCAACGTGTGTCGTCGCGCAATCCGTTGGCTTTGTGCGTGTCAAAACCTTGGTCGCTGGCACGATCAATTTGTTACTTGGCCTGCTCGTTGCACGCGGAAAACTCCCTGCCCTCTCATGCTGCCGCAATGGTGCTTGGTGTCGGCAGCTACGGCGTGAGCGTTGTGCTCGATGCGTATACGCTACGCCTCGTCGGTGCTGCCCGCGAAGCCGCGTACTTCGCCTCGGCACCGTTTATGGACGCGCTGGCGTCGACTGTGATCTTCGGTAGCGACATCAGCAGTTATGCCATTGCAGCGATGGTGGTCATGGCCATCAGTGTTTGCGCTGTTGCTGCGTGAAGAGCATGGCCATGCACACGAGCACAACGCGATGTCACACGAGCACATGCACACCCACGACGAACATAACCAGCACAGCCACCCCGACCAAGTTGCGTTCGCGCCGGGCCAGCCCATAGCCACGCCCACGATCACGAGCCACTGCGCCACGAGCATCGCCATGCGCCGGATGTGCATCATCGGCACAAGCACTGATGACTCGCTCGCCGCCGCGATTTGCGCGCGCACCACCCCAACCGCCGGCAGCCCGGCCTCAATCGTTTGGCTTCGCCAGGTCTTTGAATGCCAACAATCGCAGTGCGTTTGCCACCACCAGCAACGTCGAACCTTCGTGGAACACCACCGCGACGCCGATGCCAGCGAAACCGAAGATTGTAGCCGGAATCAACAGCCCAACCATCCCAAGGCTGGCCCAAAGATTTTGCTGAATGATGCGACGCGCTGCACGACTGATCGCTACCGCAAAAGGTAGCCCACGTAAATCATCAGCCATTAACGCGATATCAGCCGTTTCAAGCGCGACAGCTGAACCACCGCCACCCATCGCAATCCCAACCGTCGCTGTTGCCAACGCGGGCGCATCATTTACGCCATCGCCAACCATCGCAACGCTGCGCGATGACTTCACGTATGACGCGATCACTGCGACTTTGTCCTCGGGCAACAAATCTCCGCGAGCCGTCGTAATCCCAACGCTTGCGGCCACCGCCTCAGCGACCCGCTGATTGTCGCCGCTGAGCATGATCATTTCGGTCACTCCAAGCTGTCGCAACTGCGCCACAACCACCAGCGACGACTCACGCGGCGTATCCATCACACCCAAAACTCCGACGAAGATATTGGCTCGGCGAACCACCATCACGGTTCGACCATCGCGTTGCAATCGCGCCAACGTATCGGCAACTTCAGTGGGCAACGCCGCCGCTTGCGTAAACAATGCAGGCTTGCCAATCAGGACTTCGTTGCTAGCGACGAGTGCACTTACGCCAAAGCCGATAATTGCCTTGACCTCGGTCGCTTCTGGAACAGCGTCGGCGTTCTGCAAACGAGCTTTACCGCCAGCCACAATTGCGCTTGCCAGCGGATGATCAGAGTGCAGCTCGACGGCGTACGCCACTGCCAGTAGCTCTTGCTCGGTTGCACCCGCCACCGGACACACGTCCGTAAGCTTCGGCTTGCCCTCGGTTAAGGTACCAGTTTTATCAAACGCAATGATGTCGACGCGGCCCATCGATTCAAGGTGAGCGCCGCCTTTGATAAGCACCCCACTGCGCGCGGCTCGTGCCACGCCAGCTAGCACCGCACTTGGTGTTGCAATTGCTAGCGCACAAGGACTTGCAGCGACCAGGACGGCCATCGCCCGATATACACTTTGAGCGACCGGCTCGTCGATAATGACCCAAGCAAACAGCAGCAATACAACGACAGTCAAAATCGACGGCACAAAGAATCGTTCAAAGCGATCGGTAAATACTTGCGTCGGTGACTTTTGGGTTTCAGCTTGCGACACCATGTTCGCCACGCGAGCAAGTGTGCTCTCAGCCGCGATCTTTGTTGTTTCTACTTTGAGTGCACTAGCGCCATTGATCGTGCCCGCAAAGACCCTCGACACAGCATCCACCGCAGCTGGCAAACTTCGCGCAGTAGCAGCATCTGCAACCGGCCGTTTGTCGACCGGCACGCTTTCGCCCGTAATCGAAGCCTGATCAACGCTGCTTTGACCTTCGACCACAAACCCATCCGCGGGCAATCGCGAATTTGGTTTCACCAGTACCAGATCCCCGACAACCAACGCGGTAACTGCAACTTCCGTTGTCTGGCCATCCCCACCAATGCGCCACGCTGTCTCGGGTACCAACTGTGACAACGCCGAAATCGCCTGGCGCGCACGGTTCATCGCAAAACCCTCCAAGGCGTGCCCCAGGGTGAACAAAAACAGTAACAACGCGCCTTCGAACCATTCACCGAGAATTGCGGCGCCAGCGGCTGCCAGTAACATCAAGAAATCGATTTGAAACTTGCGCTGGCGCAATGCGGCGATGACTTCTTGAACGGTAAACCAACCACCGAGAGCATAAGCCAGCACGAACATACAAGTAACAATCGTCGCTGACACACCACTGTGCGCCGCCGCCCATCCAGCCGCAGTGACCACGCCGCAGGCTATGCTGAAGATCAACTCGCCACGTTCGCCAAATATGCCGCCATGATCATGGGCATCTTCGTGTTTATGACCAGCTTGCGAATGCTCTGCCTTACTTTCGTTGGCCACTTTTTTCTCGTCGGTCGACACTATTTTTCTCCTGTCGCCGGCGGCGCAGCCACGACGCGCTTGCTGCGATGTGCCAACGAATACAACGCCGGAAACATCACGAGGGTGAGCAGGGTTGCGGTGATCAAGCCACCAATGACCACGGTTGCCAACGGCCGCTGCACTTCACTACCCGGCGCAGTCGAGATCGCCATCGGAATAAAGCCCAAGCCAGCGACCAACGCAGTCATCAACACCGGGCGCAACCGCATGCGTGCAGCGTCGAGAATCGCATCGTGCGGTGAAGCACCCTTGGCTTGCAGTTGTTGCGCGGTCGAAACCAACACCAACGCATTGAGTACCGACACACCAAATAACGCAATGAAACCGATGCCAGCCGAAATACTAAACGGCATGCCACGGACTGCTAACGCTAAAATCCCGCCCATCGCAGCAAATGGAATATTCACAAACACCAATAGCGCTGGCTTCATGCGCCCAAACGCCTGCCAAAGCAAAAACACAATCGCCAACAAGGCAATCGGCACCACGATGCTCAAGCGTTTTTTTGCTGAAATGAAGTTTTCAAATTGTCCGCCCCACTCCAACCGATAGCCTGTTGGCAGTTTGACGTTCGCAGCCACCGCGCGTTGTGCATCACCAACTACCGACAGCATATCGCGACCTCGAATGTTGGCTTCAACCGTGATGCGACGCGACAATTTGTTGCGGTTTACTAACAGTGGCCCCGTGACTAATTCCACCGTAGCGACGTCGCCCAGCGGCACCATGACGCCTTCGTGCGTGCGTAGCGGCAATTTTTTAACTTCGGCCACTTCGCCGGTAACCTTGGCCAGCTTCACAACGATGTTGAAGCGCCGGTCACCTTCGCGAATCACCCCTGCTTGATGACCGACGCCCATTGCCGTGGTTAGCTGATTTACGTCTTTCACCGTCAGGTGATGCTTGGCTAGATCTTCGCGATTCGGAATGATTCGCAAATACGACAAGCCTTGACCTTGCGCCATGCGCACATCCACTGCGCCCGGAATTTTGCGTAGCTGCGCAGCGACAAGATTTGCTTGGCGCTGCAATTCCTCCAAATCACCGCCATAGATTTCCACCGCGAGGTCTGACTTAACCCCTGCAACTAACTCATTGGTTCGCATCTCAATCGGCTGTGACAAGCCGATGGCCACGTCTGGAACTTTTTCTTCTAGCTTCTTGGCGATCAAATCTGCAATGTCGGCTTTCACAAAACCCGATCGCCACTGGTCATGCGGCTTCAACTGAATGTACATGTCGGTCGCTTCAATCCCCATCGGATCATTCGCCAGGTCCGGCGAGCCTGTTTTGGAAATTACATGGGTAATCTCAGGTATCTCCAACAGCGCCAACTGCATGCGCTTGTCGGTCGCGATCGAACCTGGCAACGACACCCCTGGCAAGCGTCGAGCTTCCACTAACACGTCGCCTTCGTCGAGCTTGGGTACAAATTCTGCGCCCAGCCCACGACCAACGAAAATCGACCCGACCAAAGCGGCCACGCCAATTCCGATCGTCAGCCAGCGTCTTCGACTGGCGCGTTCCAGCGTAGCAGCATAGCCGCGCGATACATGACGCATGATAAACGTGTCCGCTCCGTGATTACCGCGCAATGCAACACTGGCGAGCACTGGCACAATTGTGATCGTTGCGATGAACGCGCCGAGCAAAGCCAGCAAGACGGTGATCGCCATCGGCTGAAACATTTTGCCTTCAACGCCAGCCAAGCCCAAAATCGGCACGTACACAATCGCAATGACAACTTGACCAAACAAGCTTGCCGACAACATCTCGATGGTCGCATTTTCGACCACCAGCAAACGCTCTTCGGCGTCGAGATCCCGGCCGGCTACAGCTTGCGCTTCGCTCATCCGTCGCACCGCATTTTCAATCACGATCACTGCGCCGTCGACCAATAAGCCGAAGTCTATGGCGCCCAAACTCATGAGATTGCCCGAGCGGCCAGTCGCTTGCATGACAATGGCGGCAAACAACATCGCTAACGGAATAACCGTTGCGACAATCGCACCACCACGCACATTGCCAAGCAGCAAAACCAATACCAAAATCACCAAAATGGCGCCTTCGATTAGATTTTTACCGACCGTGTGAATGGTGCGATCAACCAACGCGGCACGATCATAGAACGGCTCAATCCGAATCCCGGCTGGCAGCGATGGGCTCAGCTCGGCTATTTTGGCTTTGACCGCTGCGGTAACTTCGCGCGCATTTGCACCCATCAGCATCATCACCACACCGACGGTAACTTCACCTTTGCCATCGATCGACGCCGAGCCACGGCGCAGCGCCGCACCTTCACCGATGCGCGACGCTACCCGGCCAATGGTGACCGGCACGCCATCGGCGCTTTCAGCCAGCACCACACTGCGCAGATCATCTACATTTCGAATAAGGCCCAACGAGCCAACGACCAGCTGTTCATCGCCTTTTTCAAGATAGCCACCACCGGCGTTGCCGTTGGCTTCATCGATCGCATGAATCACGTCTTGCGCAGAAATACCGGACGCTTGCATGCGCTGCGGATCGAGCTCAACTTCATACTGCTTGGTAAGGCCGCCAAAACTATTGACTTCAACCACACCTGGCACCATGCGGAGCTGCGGGCCAATGTACCAATCGAGAGTTTCTTTGAGCAGCGCTGGCGATACGCTCTCACCTACAACCGCAAACTGAAAAACTTCGCCGAGGCCCGTTGAGATAGGTCCCATTTCAGGTTTGCCATACTCTGGCGGCACGGCTTCAAGGGCATCGCTCATCCGCTCCGAAATCATTTGCCTTGCAAAGTAGATATCAGTGCCGTCTTCAAAAGCGATGGTAACCACAGAAATTCCATACTTCGACAGTGATCGGATTTCGGTAGTTTTGGGAATCCCGGCCATCGCACGTTCGATCGGCACCGAAATATATTGTTCAACTTCGGTTGGCGATAAGGCCGGTGCGGTGGTGATAATTTGCACTTGAATATTGGTGACATCTGGCACCGCATCGATGGACAAGCGCGCCGCCGCACGCAGCCCAAAAAGAACTAACAGGATGGTGCCAACCGCGACGACAGACCGGTTGTGCAGCGCCCATCGAATGATGGATCGAACTAGCAACATGACTATTCCTCCTCGGCAAACGTAGCTTTTAGCGCTAAGCTTTTAAGCGTAAACGTGCCGGTGTTCGCAACCCGTTCATCGCCACGCAAACCTTTGGTGATTTCGGTTTTACCAAACGCGGTGTGGCCCAACGTGACCTCCTGCATCTCAAACTGATTTGCAGCGCGCTCGATGAACACCACAGGCATGTCGTTCACCCGGGCAACAGCGGTGGTTGGCACCACCGGCAATGGCGGCCGATTTTTGTCGTCGCTGACCGCCACACTTGCAGTGCCAAGCAGGCCGATTTTGAGAAACTGCTTTTGATCGGTAATCGGAATTCGCGCCAGCACCGCGCGCGAAATTGGATCCACTTGTCGGCCAATCGTTTCGAGTGTGCCGCGAAATTCTAAGCCCGCAGCTACATCGAAAGTCACCATCGTTGCAGCGCCTTGCGGCACCCGCATCAAATCATGTTCGAAAAGCCGTGCGACAAACACTGCTTTGTTGAGGTCGACGATTTCTCCCAAAACATCGTTATCCGAAACCGGCTGCCCCAGCACCGCGTTGCGTCGTACCACCACACCCGCGAACGGTGCGCGCAGCTCAAGCCGCGCAGCTCCACCGGCGCCCATGCCGGCGAGAGTTTGTTGATTTGCCGAAACTTCGGCATCCAATACGGTCATTTCGCCGCGTGCATTTTCCAAGTCTTGCGCAGTGGCGGTGCCGGCTTTGACCAGCTCGGTCAAGCGCGCCACGCGTAAGCGCAATGCATTGCGCCGCGCATTAGTCGAACCCAGGTCGCCACGAATGCGCGTGACTTCGGTCGATTCGATGACCAGCATCACCTGGCCTTTGCTGACTTGTTGGCCTTCTTGAAAGGTAACCGCTGCGATACGCCCGCCAACTTTGGCCGACAACAACGCATGCTGATTTGGATCAGCGGCGACTTCACCGGTAAGTGTGATGATGTCTGGCACCGTCGATTTTTCAACTGCCACTACGGTCACACCCGCGTCTTTCACGACCTCCGCACTGACTTGAATCAACGCACTGCCCGGGGATTTTTCAACCTCGGCGGCAGGTTCCGTCGGTGTTGCTTTGCCTTTGCCGCACGCCAGGACCGCCAAGGTCGCCACGCACAACAACGTATCGGGGCCGAGGTGCGTCACAAAATATTGAATTGAGCTATTGCGTTTCATGGTTGCACGTCCATTCCAGTTGCATCGAGCAGTTCAGCCCATGCGTTAATCCGCAGCACATGCGCGTCGAGATATGCCAGCCGTGCGGCGATCAAATCGCGCTGCGTTAAGGTGAGTTCAATAAAATCAATGGCACCACGCGTGAAGGCATCTTGGGCCAATGCCAGATTCTCGGTTAGCTTGTTGGTAATCGCTTCGTCAAAAGCGGCCACGGCAGCGTCGGCAATGGCAACATTGCGACGTGCCACCTGGCTACGACGAGCCAAGTCGGTGGCGACCAGGTCACGCACCACAGTTGCTTTGCGCGATTCACTACGCGCCATGGCCCGGGCTCGTTCATTGTGATTGCGAAAAGCCAACGGAATCGAAAGCCGCGCAAAGACGCCGTGTTGGATGTCTGGTGTGGCTTGATACGAATAGCCCAAACCGATAGTAAAATCCGGTACCGCATCGGCGTTGGCGACCTGCTGTTCACGCGCTGCGAGATCCATGTTCGCCGTTGCAATGGTCAACGCTGAGTGAGTTTGCGCGGCGGCAGCGGGCGTCGGCACCGCCAGCCTAGTGAACATCTCACCGATGGGGTCGAGCTCAGCATCAGGCGCTGCACCAATCTCCGTCGCCAAATCAGCTAAGGCATGCTGATACTCAAGATTCGCCGCAGCACGCTGCTGCACCGCCCGACCATGTTCAGCCAATAGCAGATTGAGCCGTAATGTGGTCGCACCGCCTGCGGCTTGCGCCCGACGAGTTGCATCCAGCACAGCGGTGGCCAATTGCTCTACTTGCACGAGCACTGCAATCCGTTGCTTGCTGATCAGCGCCAACTCAAACGCCCGCCATGCACCAAGGCGAGCGCTGCGCACAGCGTCGCTGCGCACTGCAACCGCCAGCTGGCGAACACCTTGGGCTGCGCGTTGCCGGGCACCACGCTTTCCGCCACGTTCGATGGTTTGATCGATGCCCAGGTTGAGCAGCGGCGATAGCGGAATCTCGCCAAATTGTGGCCCCGCCTCGACGCTAACGATCGGATTGTAGAGCGGCGTGCCAGCGACCGAAAGGCTGTCGTTGGCAGCATCAATATCTTGTTGCGACAGCGCAAGTTGCGGCCGTTGCGCTGCCCGCGTCAACGCAGCGTCGAGAGTCAGTGCTTCGCCAGCGTGCACCGGTGCGCTTTGCACAAGCAATGCCGCCAGTCCCGCCGCTAACCATGCGCTGGTTAAACCCAGTCTTGATCGTAGTATTTTCATCGTTATTCCTAGAGCAGAGAATAAAAAGCGGCCTATGCCAGCTCACGTAAAAGACATCAACGCAGTGTCAGCTCTACGCTGCCAACTACGTTCCGCAGCACTGCAGCTATGCAGCGCCAAAATATCGCCTAATCAAACAGATCGACAGCGGTAACCGCCAGCGCGCAGTGCGAGTGCAACTACGAGCGGTGACGGCCCGAATTGTCGACGTGATGGATCACGCGAGTAAACTAGCCAATCGGCGGCGGCGTTGGTGGCTGCAAAGCGCCGCGATCGGAAAGCGAAGCCGGAGCGTCAGAGTTGCTAACGGCAACAGGCAAGCGCGCAGGCGATGCCAATATGAGCATGTTTGCCGCCAGCGCTGACGTACGATGATGCGTGCATAAACATTGGCAATCTGGCGGGCACTGTTCGGGCGATTGGGGCGCCGAGCGGTCCGCTGCGGCGATAGCGCTAGCATCTGCAACCTCGCCGTCGGCTACGCTCACAACATTGCTTTGGCCACATTCGCTTTCACAAACGTCGTCGCACATTGCCATCGGTGATAGCAACAAACGCAGGCTGGTGAAAATCACCATGATGGAAAACCCAAAGCGCAGGTGTGTAGGCTAGCACAACTATCCCCAAAACTGAAAATTGCCTGAAATCAATTCTTGTGTCACAGCAGCCGCTCTACGGCCTATCTCTGTGTGTCCACGCTGGACGCGCCCTACCACAAGGAACCATATGAAAACCCTCGCTCTCATGTTTGGCCTACTTTTCGCCCCGGCAACCATCACTGCCTCAACCGCATGTCCGTGCGGCACAACCTGTCCATGTGGGCCATCAAGTTGCAGCTGCGGCCAGTGCGCACACTGCGCACACTGATCTCGATCGTCGCAGCGTGACCCAGCCTGCTTCTGCGGACGTGTTGAGCGAACTAGTTGGCCGTGTGGCCACTGGTGATCGCGCTGCTTTCGCACGCCTATTTACAGAACTTTGGCCGGTTGTTCGACGCTTTTGCGTCAACATGATGCGTGCCGACATAGATGCCGATGACGCCGCACAGGAGGCAATGATGAAGATATTTAGTCGTGCCGCCCAGTACGACGCGACCCGACCGGTGTTGCCTTGGGCATTAACCATTAGCGCCTGGGAATGTCGCACGCTGATGCAAAAACGTCGGCGACGACGCGAAGCGCCAAATAGTGCAGTCCCCGACCCAAGCGGTAATGTAACCGACGACGATCTTGCACAACGCGAGATAACCGCCGGCATCGAAGCCGCACTCAATCATCTCTCAGCGGCAGATCGCGCTGCGATGCTCACAGCCTTTTGGCAAATCGACGACAACGCCGGCCTCGCGACGGCGACGGCAGCCGAACGCAAACGACGGCAACGCGCACTCGAACGCCTCCGAGTGATTTGGAGGAACCTTTATGGCGGAACTTGATATCCAACGCCTGCAACGGCAAGTGCGTCGACGCTACGAGATCCAGCGTGGGCTTTGGGCCATCCTCGGCAGCATACCCGTGGTTGCGGTCGTGGTGCTGGCATGTTGCAACTCTCAGCGCGTGACAACCTCGGCAGCTTTTGGCGGCGGGGCATTGCTGGTCGGTGTAACCATGCTTTGGCTGGGCCGAGAAGCGCAACGCGCAGTGTTGCCTGCGCTGATCGCCGGCGCAATTCCACTAACCTTGGCGCTTTGGGCCAACCAAGCCCACGGTTGTTGTGTTGCGGGTGGAACCTGCCCAGCCGACATGCCCAGCATGTGCCTGACCGCTTGTAGTGCAGGCGGTTTTATTGCTGGACTGCTGATGGCGGCGGTTGGCCACCGTTGGCGCGCGGGCCTTTGGTTTTGGCTTTCAGCGACCGCTGTCGCTGCGTTGGTTGGGGCCATGGGCTGCGCTTGCGTCGGATACACCGGGATATTCGGCCTGGTAGGCGGATACTCGATTGGCGTGCTGCCTGGTATCTTGAGCTGGTTACGTCGTCGGCAGCGATAATCATGGACGTCCCCGCGTCACTGGGACGTTGGCTGCGCGAATATTGTAATAATGAGTCACAAGTTTGTTGTCGGTGCCTACACGTTCGCATGACACCTCAACCGCATTTAAAAACAGCCTTGCTTTGTGCACTTTCGCTGTCGTTGTTAGCCTGCTCGCATATGGACACGAGCCCAGGCGGCGGCACGTTTTCGCAACTGCCAGCGCAGGCCTTGGTCGTCGCCAACGGCGGCACAGGTGAAGTACAAGTTATCGACCCGAACACGCTGACCCTAGTCAGCAAGCTCGCGGTGATGGAGGGCATGAAACCGCATCACTTTGGTAGCTCGCCCGATGGCACTAAACTTTTGGTTACGGCAATCAGCAGCGACTTATCGGGCGGCCACGGCGGTGCGGGTGGCCATGGCGGCAGCGGCGCAGCTTCTACCGTTGTGTATCAACTCGATCGCGCGGCAAAGACGCTACAAAACATTTTCGCCGTTGACGCCACCGGCCACAACGCTGCTTATACGCGCGACGGCAAATCAATCGTTATCGGAATGGCGGAGCACGGCATGGTGTCGGTCCGCGATGCAACGACACTCGCCGAAACATCAAGCGCAAATGGACTCGGCTCACCACTTGAAGTAACGCCAACTGGCCTAGACTCGCTGCTAGTTGCCGAATCGTCGTCGGGAAAAATTGCCGTTGTTACACTGGCCAACCGTACCGTAACCGCGCGCTTCGACGTTGGCGCGACGCCCGTCGCTGCGTGGCCGGCCGCGAACGGCAATTACTTTGTGTCATCTGAAGCTGCCATGAAAATTTGGCGGCTCAACGAAACCAACGGCACCATTCAACTCGACGCGCGAGTGTTGGATCCGGGCGGGATGCCTGGGCAAGTTGTAATGTCGCCCGACGGCAAGGAAATCTGGGCTGCAGTTGAAGATCGCCAGGTGCTGGTGGTCTTCGATGCAGTCTCGCACGCCAAGCTTGCAGAAATCCCTGCTGGCGTAAAACCCCATGGACTCGCGTTTCATCCGACGGGTTCAAAACTTTTTGTTACCGATGAAGGTGGCGGCAAAGTACTCGTCGTTGATGTTGCTACCCGTGTCGTGACGGCCGAGATCATCACGGGCGGCGCACCCAATGGCATTGTCTGGGTTGGCAACTAACATGTGTACGTGCAACCAAACTGCTGACAACCAATCAAGAAAGTACTCACTTATGAAACCGATTTTACTCGTCGTAGCCTCTACTGTTGTCGCAATCTCGCTTTCTGCGATCCGTACGTCAAACGCCTGCGACAAAAGCCCCGACGCTGGCAAGCCAGCGAAGACTGCAGATGCAACGAAACCAGCGCCAGCAAAACCGGCACCCGCGCCGGCAAAACCAGCACCTGCGCCAGCACCGCCTGCACCAGTTGTAGTCGCTGCGCCTGCACCAATTGCAATCGAAGTAACCAGCCAAGGTTTTAGCCCAAACAAGATCACGGTAAAAAAGGGCGTGCCCGTTACCTTCGTGTTTACCCGGACAAGTGACAAAACCTGCGCCAAAGAAGTGGTTATTGCCGTCGGTGATGGCACCACCATCGAACGCGCACTGCCACTGAAACAAAAAGTAGAAATCGCGATGACGTTTGCAAAATCTGGCGAGCTTTCGTATGCGTGCAAAATGGATATGGTGACCGGCACTATTTCTGTACAATAACAACATGCACAACCTACGCCGAACCACTCGCAGAGCCGCTACATCACTGTGGCTTACATTTGGACTCATGAGCTGTGTGCCATCGACGCGTGAAGTGCGTGCACCTGTTGACCAAGCGCTGCGCGCAAGGCTGGGCAGCGTGGAATTGTGGAATCCCGAGACGCGGGTGGCACAGGACACCACCGCCGACCTGCTGAGTCGTCCACTCGATGCGCAGGCGGCAGTTGCCATTGCACTTCGCAACAATCAACGCTTGCGAGTTGCGCTAACAGCCCTGGGCGTTCCAGCGGGTCAAGTCGCGCAAGCCACCGCACCGCGCGCCACCGATGTCGATTTCCTGTATCGCCGCGGGCTCGCCGATGGCGCCAGCGAAATTGAAATCAATGTTACCCAAGACATCATCGAACTGATCACCACCGGAAGCCGCCGAAACGCTGCCTCCCAGGATTTGCAAGCTGCGCAACTTCGCGCCACCGCAATGGTCATTGAAACCGCGGGTATGGCTGAGATCGGCTTTTATCGCTTGGTAGCTGAACAACAACTTTATGAACTGCGGCAAACCGTTGCAGATCTGGCGGCGTCATCATTTGAATTTGTCAGTGTGCAACATGCTGCTGGCAATGTGCCGGACTTAACGCTGCTGCGCGAGCAAGACAACAAAGCCCAAGCGGATCTCGACGTCGCCAAATCCCAAATCGAAGTGGCGTTGCGTCGTCAACAGCTGGCTGCTGCGTTGGGCTTGCCCGCAAGCGAACTAGGCTGGACCGTGGTAACTCGCTTGCCGGCGTTACCAACCACACTTGCGCCGGTAGCGGCCAACGCCGAAGCGCTGATCGTCGCACAAAGCTTGGAACGTGACAGCTTGCAGCGCGAGGCCGCAGCTGCGACCGCACGTTTACGTCTAGCGAAAATTCGTTCATGGGTGCCCGAACTTGGCGTCGGAGTTTCGCTCGGTCGTCGGACTACGCCTGCAACGTCAGCGAGCGAATGGGATATCGGTCCGGCTGTGCGTGTAGCGCTGCCCTTGTTCAACTGGAACCAGGGCGGCCGAGCTGTCGCTCGCGCCGAGGTTGCTCGTATCACGTTAGCGCAAACAGCCTATGAACTCGAATTGCGGGCAACGTTTCGAGCGGCGTTAAACCGGCAACAAACCACCTACGCACAAGCTCGTAGCATCAGAGACACCATCTTGCCCCTGCGCAATAAAATATTGGCTGAAGTGCTCCTGCACTACAACGCAATGAACGCTACCGCCCTTGAATTGTTGATGGCGCGGCGTGGCCAAACCGAAGCTGGCCAACAGTACATTGAATTGCTGCGCGACTACTGGGTCGCGCAAGCGGTGCTGACCACCCTGCAACGCGGCGGCGTGACGGCGCTGATTGCTAGCCCGACCGGAGAATAACCAACGATGCGCAACTCGACCTTACAACCCGGTAGCGACCTTGACAGCACTGTCGCCGAAGCTACGGACGCTGACGAGCCTAGCGCACCAAGGGCGAAACCCGAAACGCCGGTGCTATCGCGACGCAAATTGCTATGGCAGTTCGGCGCGGCCTCGGGCGTTGCTTTGTTGGGCGCTAACGTTACGACCGCGCAACCTGCACATGATATGGCGAATATGCCGGGGATGGACCATAGCAAACCGCCGACTCCACCGGTGGTCGTGCCGACAGCGCCTCCGTCAGTGACACCGCCTGCCGCGCAAACCAAGCCAGCGAACGCACCTACCGCCCGCCCCGTCGCTGGCGGCAACAAACTTGCCAAGTATCAACCGGTCGTTGGTCCCAATGGTCGAACGCTGCCGTTTAAACTTGTCGACGGTGTCAAAGTCTTCCATCTCATCGCCGAAGTCGTCGCGCATAAATTCACCGACGGCTTAGAAGTCGAAGCCTGGGGCTACAACGGCGGCACACCTGGACCGCTAATTGAAGCGGTCGAAGGCGATCGTATTCGCATCTACGTCACCAATCATTTGCCGGAGCCAACCACGGTACATTGGCACGGCCTATTTTTGCCTAGCGGCATGGACGGCGTGTCTGGGCTAACCCAAAAACCAATTGAAGTCGACGACACTCATCGTTATGAATTCACGCTGACCAAGCCCGGCACATTCATGTATCACCCACATTTTGACGAGATGATCCAGATTGCGCTTGGTATGGTCGGCATGATCGTCGTGCACCCTAAAGTTCCAGCGCGCGAAACCCGCCGCGTACGCGATTACTCGTGGATGATTCACGAATGGAAAGTTGATATCGGCGCAAAACGGCCAGACCCGATGGCGATGAATGACTTCAACGTTCTGACCATCAATAGCAAATGTTTTCCGTCGACGGCACCTGTGCTCGCCGAAGTTGGTGATTTGGTGCGCATTCGCATTGGCAATCTCGGGCCGATGGATAGCCATCCGATCCATCTGCATGGTTATGCATTCGAAGTGGTGTACACCGACGGTGGCCCGGTGCCACGCACGGCACGCTGGCCTGAGACCACCGTGCTCGTCCCGGTTGGTGCATGTCGCGTCATCGAATTCATCGCCGATACGCCAGGTGATTGGGCCATCCATTGCCACATGACGCATCATGTAATGAATCAGATGGGCCACGATGTAGCCAATGTGATCGGCGCCAAGACCGACAAGATCGGGCACAAAATCAACAAACAAATCCCGGGCTACATGGTGATGGGTGAAACCGGCATGGGCGACATGATGGAAATGAAAATGCCGCAAAATAGTATTTCGATGCGCGGCGGTCCTGGTCCATTTTCCAACATCGATATGGGCGGCATGTTCACGATCGTCAAGGTTCGCCAAAAGCTACCCGCAAACGGCGCCGACCCAGGGTGGTACGAAAATCCACCAGGCACCGTGGCTACCAACGCCACGGCGCAAGAACTCACACGCGATAGCATTCAAACTACGCGGAAACCGAAAGTACTTTAGTGAGCTGCACACAAGCGGAATGCCGGCCGCGTTCGATGGTTTGATCGATGGCGACACTCACGAATGGCGAGGTTTTCACCCCACCAAATTGGGGTCCTGCTTCGACGCTGAGCACTGGATTGTACAGCGCGGTACCTGCAACGTTGCGCGCTTCTTGGGCGGCAGTTACATCGAGTTGCGAAAGTTTGAGTTGTGGTCGCTGCGCCGTACGGGTCAGCGCATTGTCGAGAGTAAGTGGCTCACCGGCACGGGCAGATGCAATAGATGCACATACCAGCACCAGTGAAGACAAAAGCGTCTTCATTGGAAATCCTACGCAAAGGTTATCGATCGCACGCAGCGAACTGCGTGCACAACATGGCGCCATCGCGCGTGCCTGGCGGGGTGGTTAAACCGTTGCGATCGGCGGTGGCGTCGGCGGCGCGACGGCGCGACGGCGCCTCGATCTGCCAACTGCGCAAAGTCAAATGCGCGATGACGGCCGTCCGCACTCTCCATCGCTGGCATTGCCGTCGGCACGGTTGGCAGCAATAGCGAAACCCGATGATGCGCGCAAACGCATTGGCAGCCAGGTGGGCAGCTAGGCGCCGAATCATCCGAATGATCACGCTCGCCGATGCCGCTTTCGAACACG
This sequence comes from Deltaproteobacteria bacterium, assembly GCA_029565465.1. Lineage (GTDB taxonomy): Bacteria > Myxococcota_A > Polyangia > Haliangiales > Haliangiaceae > JABFXX01. Next base: position 306 of record JAKQOD010000663.1, on the reverse strand, counting down.
TGCGACGACTCTGCGCCGCCGACACCAAGCATTCGTTTTCGCAAGCCACATCACACTACGAGTCACCGACGATCAACGTCCGCACCATCGTCAGCAACAAAAGTATAGCTATCGCAAGGCGCACGCGCCTGCACGGTAGCATGAAATATGCGGCAGGCGAGCGCGTCCCACCACCGCTGCTGAATTCTGTGGCACAACCATCTCGTGCAACGCCGCTCAGCCATTGTAACCGGCGTATTGCTTGCCGCCGCAGCGGCGTTAGCGTTCGGCGCAACGCTGCCGATCGTTGCGTGGGCGGGCCGTAGC
>JAKQOD010000658.1 GCA_029565465.1 Deltaproteobacteria bacterium | reverse complement strand
CCGAGTACCTCCGCGGCCTGCGCTTGCACCACCATGACCCATGGTGCGAGTACTTTGGCGCCTAGTGGCGACAAGACGCACATGCGCCAATCGCCGAATTCATCGCGCGAAGTTTCAACCACGATGCGGCGATCGGTCGGGATGGCGGATTTTTGCCGTTGCTCATCGAGATATTCGACCAGCGTAGTGGCCGCCGTCGCATCGAGCCGCAAGGAAGTGCGGGCGTAGGTAAGCGCAGCATCGGTGGCTAAGCCATCGAGCAAGCCCAGCGTTGCACCCATGCGCTGGCCAAATTCGATCGGCCGCATCGCGTTTTCGCCACGCCAAAACGGCATGCGGCCTGGTTCCCCTGGCGCGGGGGTGACGATCACGCGATCGAACGTGATCTCTTCGATTCGCCAGGTTGAAGCACCAAGCATGAACCGATCGCCCACTTTGCTTTCGAAAACCATTTCTTCGTCGAGCTCACCGATGCGGCCTTTGCCGGCTGCTGCATTGGCCAGATACACGGCATACAAGCCACGATCGGGAATCGTACCTGCGTTGGCAATCGCGACGCGTTTGGCGCCATCGCGCGCGTGCAGCATGCCGGTGGTGCGGTCGAGGGTCATGCGCGGCCGCGCATCGGCAAGTTCTTCGATCGCATAGAAGCCGGTGAGCATGTCGATGGTGGCATCGAAGTGCGAGCGCGGCAGTTCGGCAAATGGGGCTGACGCGGTCGCCGCGCGATACAGATCGTCGACGTGCCAAGGCTCGATCGCCACCATAGCGACCAATTGCTGCGCAAGCACATCAAGCGGGTTGCGTAGATAGCGAATCGATTCGATGTCGCCGTTGCGCATCGCTTGCACCAACGTCGCGCAAGCGATGATGTCACCGCGAAACTTCGGCATCACGATGCCGTGGCTGGTTGCGCCGACTTGATGCCCGGCGCGCCCAATGCGTTGTAGTCCACTTGCGACCGACGGCGCGGCTTCCACTTGCACCACCAAATCGATAGCGCCCATGTCAATGCCGAGCTCCAACGTGTTGGTTGCGATCAGGCCTTTGAGGGTGCCGGCCTTGAGCTGGTTTTCGATATCGGCCCGTGTATCTTTGGCAACCGAGCCATGGTGGGCATAGACGACGGTGCGCTGAGCCAAGGCATTGAGTGCTTGGGCCATGCGCTCGGCTAAGCGGCGCGAGTTGACGAACACCAACGTGCTGCGATGGCCGTCGATGAGTTCGAGCAAGCGCGGGTATATGTGATCCCAATTCGATGGTGCGCTGGGTGTCGTGGTTGCGGCCGTGCCCTTGGGCTCCACCGCAGCGGGGGCCGCAAATGGCATCTCGATGTGCAGCTGCAGCGATTTGGCTGCTTGCGCATCGGCAATGGCAACGGGGCGCGTGCCGCCTAAAAAGCGCGCAACTTCTTCAAGCGGGCGTTGCGTCGCCGACAGGCCAATGCGTTGCAGCGGCCGGCCAGTGAGGTGTTCGAGCCGTTCGAGCGACAGCATGAGATGGGCGCCGCGCTCGGTGGGGACTAACGCATGAATCTCGTCGATGATCACGGTGTCGACGGTCGTTAGGGCTGTGCGCGCGTTGCTGGTGAGCATCAAGTACAGCGATTCGGGCGTGGTGATCAAAATGTCAGCGCCGCCGCGCGCAATGGTACGTCGCAATTTCGCACTGGTGTCGCCCGTTCGCACAGCAACCGTAACGGGCAGGGCGGCTTGCCCCATCGCATCGGCGGTTGCTGCAATTTCGGCCAACGGTGCCAACAGGTTGCGCTCGACATCTACCGCTAACGCTTTGATCGGCGAGATGTACAAGATGCGTGTCCCCGCGACGCCTCGCCACGGGTGGCGCGGGGACACAAACGATCCAGCGCAACCAAAAAAGCCGCGAGGGTTTTGCCGCTGCCAGTGGGCGCGACCAGTAACGTATTTTCACCCGCAACGATGCGTGGCCATGCATTGCGTTGGGCCGCGGTTGGTTCGCCAAACGTGGCTCGAAACCACGCTTGGACAGGCGCAGCAAAGCCTGCAAGCGACGATGGCGACCCCATGGAACGCACTATACTGGCAACCTGGTAGCTGCGGTAGACGGCGGTGGCATCGCAATATTCATGGTGATGTTTTGCAGATCTAGGCGCGTCTTAGTGCGTTGCTAACTCAATGCGATGCCTGTGTTTTGTGCCAATCGTGCTGGGGGCCTTAGCGGCGCCTGCAGCTGCTGATTCATTGAAGTTTTCGTCGACAATCGACTTTGCGATTGGTGCGCTCGACGTTGGGTCCGTGCATGGCTTTGCAGCGCCTGGGCTGCATGGTGAGGTTGGGGTTGAGCATGGCGCTTGGCGTTTGCAAGCCGAGGTCGACACGGCACTTTGGAGCATCGAATCACGCAAGCCCGAAAGTGGTTCGTTCAATCGCTTGGGCCTTGGGCTGCGCTGGTGCGGTTTGGATTTTGGTAGCGGCATGCGTGTGTATGGTTCAGTCGGCGTGGGGCGGCATCGTTTGGCGTTTTCGGAAATCGATGTTGCACGCAACGACATTGCGTTGGGATTCGGGCTCGCACAGCAGGCCAAACTCGGCAAAACCCGTATCGGTGCGAACGTTGGCTTACGGCTACTGTTGGCGAATGCGCCAGATGTAAGCGTGTTGCCGCGAGCGGTTTGTCGCGGCGGCTGTGTCGGAACGAACGATGCTGTTGAGCATGGCGACCTTGGCATCATGATGGTGATGGGCTTGGAGCTTGGCCAATGAGGCGCTTATTGATCGGGGTGATGTCGACGGTACTGGTGGTGGCGCCGTTACATGTAGCGTTTGCCGGCGCAGCGCCGACGCTGCTGGCGTCGGGCACGGGCACGCATCCGTACGGGGCCACGGCCACGGGCACGCATCAATACGGGGCCACGGGCACAGGCACGGACACGGACACGGACACGGACACGGGGACAGACACGGGCACTGACACGGGTAGGAACAGTGTGCCGACGTTGGAAATTGCGTTGCCGGACAAGCCGCGACTGCCCCCGCCGGTGAAATCGACGACGTGGTCGCCGACGCCAGCGGATCCGCTGGCCAATCGCTTCATCGTGCTTGCTGCGTTTGGTGGCGCATTCATGACCGTCGACGGTGTTGGCACCAATGGCATGGCGATTCAGCCAACGCTGCAACGAACCTTTGATCGCTTCGAGCTGCAGACCGATTTGTTACTGGTCGACTGGACCCCGCGTTCCAACGGTGGCGGACACGTGTTGCGCCTCGGCGCAGCGGCCCGCTACCAGGTCGCGCGCTTGCGTGTGAGCGACCTGACCCTCGACGCTGTGGTTGAAGCCGGAGCTGGTTGGCAACGCCTGATGCCAGACCAACGTGCAGCACGCAATCGTGGCGACATCGAAGTTGGCATCGGGGTACGCATGTTGTCGCGCATCTTGCCACATCGCACGGCGACGTCGTCGGTGCGGGCGCGCCCGGTATTCTTTGGCGTTGAAGCGATGGTTCGGCTTCTCGTTACACCGCAGCGCAACGCCCCGACCGATGTTGCGTGTGTGTTGGCGTTTGGCCTGCCGATCGGCCGGTAGAAATTAGGCGAGTTTGCTAGTCGTTGGGTGCTCGCGAGATGAAGGCCCGAGCCATTCCGGTGTAGTTGGGGGCTCGCTAGATGAAGGCCCGAGCCATCGCGGCAAGGTGCGTTGGCGCCGCGCTTCCGGTGTGGTTGGGTGCTCGCAAGATGAAGGCCCGATCCATCGCGGCCACGTGCGTTGGCGCTGCGCTTCCGGTCCTCACGTAGAGCAACTACGCTGCGGTCCGGTTCTCGCGCCGCAATCGTGGCCGCGCGCCTCAGGCCTTTTGCCAGAGGCGGTGCTCGCAAGATGAAGGCCCGATCCATCGCGGCCACGTGCGTTGGCGCTGCGCTTCCGGTCCTCACGTAGAGCAACTACGCTGCGGTCCGGTTCTCGCGCCGCCTTCGTGGCCGCGCGCCTCGGGCCTTTTACCAGAGGCGGTGCTAGCGCGATGAAGGCCCGATCCATCGCGGCCACGTGCGTTGGCGCTGCGCTTCCGGTCCTCACGTAGAGCCACTACGCTGCGGGCCGGTTCTCGCGCCACGTTCGTTGGCGCTCCGCTTCCGGTCCTCACGGCGAAGGTGGGTGCTAGCGCGATGAAGGCCCGATCCATCGCGGCCACGTGCGTTGGCGCTGCGCTTCCGGTCCTCACGTAGAGCCACTACGCTGCGGGCCGGTTC
>JAKQOD010000644.1 GCA_029565465.1 Deltaproteobacteria bacterium | reverse complement strand
GCCCGGTTTGGTAATTCACCGTTGTCGGTAGCGCTGCGGAAATCTGTTCCAACTGGCATTCGTCGTCGGTAAAAAACGACAGCATGCCCTGCGCCACTCGATAGCGCGCCAGACACATGCCAGCGCTATTGCGCAAAATCGTACCTTCGGCACCGCTGGCTGCCATCAGGTTTAAGCGGGCTGGCAAGGTCGGTGCCGGCCGCACCAGCACGGACGCTGGCACGGTGCCGTCGGAACTCACGCTATGCGGCAACGTCCCAACCGAGAAGTAGCTACGTGCGGTAACATCGGCAAGCCCTTTGCCATCGCTGGTGGTAAAGAACTCACGCACCGAACCGCGCGTGACAACTTGGGTTGGCGCAGGCACCCCCAAACGGCCAAAGGCCAACGCGGCGATGCGCTCAAAACGTGAGCCATAATCATCGGGGTCGGCGCCGAGATAGTCCAACGCACCGTCGCTGCGCACATGCGCTGGTGTGCCCATGTCACCCAAGACATGTAACGTTGCGCCCAAGGCAGTTAGCGCGGCCGCCATATGGCGCGCGCGTGCCCCAGGCGAAGCTGCGGTGACGGCCTTACCGTACTGATCGTAAAATGCTGCGAGATTGAATGGATTGGCTTTGTCATTGAGCCAATCTGGTGCCGCAACGCCTACCTTGGGCGCAGTCATGCGGCCCATCTGACGGCGCACGGCATCGGTCAAGCGATTGAGGGTGCTGGCCTCTGGCCGCTGGTATCCAGCAAATTTGCCGGCTGCTGCAAGCACCGGATCGAAGTAGTGATTGACCGCAAATTCGGCGGGCGCGTCGGCAACCGCAGCGCCGGCGGCGATCCAGCTCAGCGCAGTTTGTTGCCCACGCTTATCGGGGGTGGTGCCATGGCTGGGCGAAAGCCGTGCGAGCGCAGCTAACAACTCTGGAGCATCAGCGGGCGGCACGGTTAACAACTCAAACAACCCACCTTTAAAACCCAGGCTGACCAGACGATCGTGCAACACCGACGCAAGCACGGCTTGTTCTGCTAGCCCGACCTGGGTGGTTTGCGCTTCCCATGCAGCTGCGCGACGTGGGTGCCCGACGGTAACCAACGCAAGCCCGGCCACCAACAACGTTTTCATCATGCGTTTCATGGCGTAACTCCAACCGCGGGCAGCAACTTCTGTAACTTGGCGTAGATGGCCTTGGCCATCGCCGATGCTTGATCAGGGCTTGAACAAATGCTGGTACCGCAGGTTACGATGGCGACGACACCGCGGCCCGCATCAACGAACCCAACGCCGCGAATTTCACCTGCCGTGGTAAGAAACGATTTGGTTGCGATGTCGTCTTTTTCGTCGACGGCTGGCATCTGGCCACGCAATTCATCGTAACGCTCGGAGGCCTTGGCGCTTGGCAAGCGCCACACCCGCAACGCGACGTCCCAGGTTTCTTCGCGGCCAATGGCTTTGAAGTGCTGTGACGAGTATGTGGCGGTATCTGGCTCGTCTTGCAGCGGTCCAGTTTCGAATTTGCCATCAAATTTGGTGATGTCGCGAATATCTTGTTCGCTTAATAGCTGGGCAGACACGACCAGCGTGCCTGAACTTGGCCGCGGGCTGCTGGTGGTGCGATTACGTGCGGTTTGTTCTTCCGCCGCGTCGGCCAATTCCCATTGCGTCAAAGCTGCCATGGCGACGCCACCGCCGACGTAACGCACATGGCGGATATGCGAATAGTCATCACGCCAGCGTTCAAGCGCGACTTGGTTATTTTGCTGAGCGAAATCCATTCGCGGCCCAAAATCACCGAAGCGGCGATCGCTGCGATACGCCACAAAGCCGCGTTTGTAGACCAACAAGTTGAACTCAACCAAGCGCGCCCCCGGAACGTGCGGCATCGCTGGCACCGTGTAGTGACCGCGGCTATCGGTGGTGCCTGCAAACTCGCGAGCACCCGCTGGAATAATAAAGCCAGTGCCAGCTTCGTAGGACCACGTTGCATAGACGAACGCGCCAACGACCGGCGTCCGGGTTGCAGCATCGACCACGTCCCCTGAAAACGGCCCCGCCAATTGGCCGGGTTCGGCCGAATCCGAGCGCTCCCGAAATGGCGCAACCCGGCTTGGCGCGGTGGCACAACCTGTCCATGCCGTGGCCAAAGCCAGCACGCTGAGCATGCCCAGCAAAGATGACGCCTGTTTTGAATGTCTACGACTCACGGCGGTGGCTTGACCTTACGGAGAAATGGTTGATACTTTGCGGACTTAACTGGACGGTGTTGTTAGCAAGACCCGGCCATCGTTGCAATGGCGGGTACGCCGCCGATTTGGGGAACCATCAATGCGCTGTCAGATGTGTGGTCACGATAGTCCGCCTGCTGCTTTCTGCTTACACTGCGGGAGCAGCATGGCTGCGCCCGTTGCTGGGACTGCGCCAGTGCCACAAGGGTTGCCTAAGCCAACGCCTGTGGCACCCAACGCAATCTGTGCCGTTTGCCGAGCAGATAATCCGCCTGGTATGAAATTTTGCCGGCATTGTGGCAGTGCCGTTGCTGGCCCGCCGGTTACGGTTGCCCCGGAACCGCCGACGCTGATGCCGAATGTACCGCTGCCCAGCCAGCCGGTCGCAAGTCAACCGGTGTCGGCGGCGATGGCCCACGCGCAAGCGGCAGCGCCCCCCGTGTGGGGTGCGCCAACACCGTCG
>JAKQOD010000640.1 GCA_029565465.1 Deltaproteobacteria bacterium | reverse complement strand
CCTCGGTGGAGCGACGTCGCTTATTTCGACCAACAGCGCCTACGCACAAGCCGGTACCGGTGAACTGCGCGGCGTGATCAAAGACAGCAAGACCGGTGAAGGCATCGTTGGCGCCACCGTGATTATTTCGTCGCCATCGTTGCAAGGCGAACAAGTCGTCATCACCGAAGATGGTGGTTCGTACTTTGTCACTGCCTTGCCTCCTGGCATGTACACGCTGAAAGTCGTTTACCTCGACATCACGACCAAGCGTGACAACATCATCATCCAACTCGGCAAAGGCGCCGTGGTGAACGTGCCGTTCAACACGAGTGCTGAAAAGGGCGAAACGATTGTCGTCAAAGGCCGCCCGCCAACGGTTGACCAAGGGTCGACCAAGACCGGCGTAAGCTTCACCAAAGAATACACCAACAACCTCGCCGTCGGTCGTACCTTCGGCGCCGTGGTTGGTGCGGCAGCAGGTGCGCAGGCTGATACCTACGGCACGTCGGTGGCTGGCGCGACGTCGGCAGAAAACGTTTACATCGTTGAAGGCATCAATACGACGGATACCGGTTTCGGTACCCAGTCGTCGAACTTGCCGAACGAATTCATCGGTGAAACCGAAATCATCACCGGCGGTTACAACGCTGAATACGGCCGTGCAACCGGCGGTATTATCAACGTGACCACCAAGCAAGGCTCGAACGAGTTCCATGGCTCGGTGTTTGGTTATCTTTCGCCTGGTGCGTTGGCTGCTGGTGCAAACCGCATTTTGCGTGAAGGCCGCGCGATCGACAGCGAAACCAATCGCGATTTGAACTGGGATATTGGCGCCGAACTCGGTGGTCCAATCATCAAAGACAAACTGTGGTTTCACATCGGGTTCAACCCATCGTTTACCAAGTCGACCGTGACGCGGATTGTCAACCGCAACGTTGACACCGATGCAGATCCAAACGGCATGGCAGGCAACACCGATGGTGACGGCGAAGCCGACATCGATCCAAACACCGGCTTTGCGCTTCGCGAAGAAGTGTCGCGCAGCAACATCAAGTCGACTTCGAGCACCGCGTTCTTCACGGCCAAAATCAACGGCGCTGTTTCGACCAACCACCAGTTCCAAATCTCGGGTTGGGGCAATCCTGCAACCGCAACGGGCCCATTTGCCGTCGGCCGCGATCCAAATGCACTGGTCGACACCAATGAGTCGGGTGCTTACGACGTCGCAGGTAAGTGGACCTCGAAGCTTAACGGTGGCAAGACCCAGTTCGACATCGTCGCTGGTTATCACCAAGGTTTTGCCCGCGAAACGCCGGCTGCTGGCCAAGATGTGCCAGTGGTGCGTTACGAGTACGAGCGTTCGTTGTACGATTTCGCCAACCTCGAAACCGGCATTGACGGCTGTAACGACAGCGATCCAAACGACAAGTACAAGAATCTCACCAACTGTGCAGTTACCAACTACAGCACTGGTGGTCCTGGCTTCTTGGAAAATCGCGAAAACAACCGCTCGTCGATCGTGTTGTCGGCAACCCAACGCGTCAAAGCGCTTGGTACGCACGTGTTCAAAGCTGGCTTCGACGCTGAGCTTTCGACCTACAACTCAGGTCGTCGCTACTCGGGCGGCGCGTTCCTGACGCGCTCGCAAGACGACGGCGCTTCCGGTTCGTTCTTGATCCGTGAATATTTGAAATACGATCCAGCCGGCACGACCTCATGTGGTGCCGATCCTGATGGCGATGGTATCGGCAACTCGAAATGCTCGATCACCGCAGGCCTCAACGCTGACACCGGCAATCGTAGCTTGGGTGCTTACCTCCAAGATTCGTGGCAGATTCGCCCGAACTTCACGATCAACGCTGGTTTGCGTTGGGAACAACAAGTTGGCTACACCGCCGAATACTTGCAAGGTTCCACCGCACCTGACACTGGCGAAACGATTCCTGAAGAAGCCTTCCGCTTCAATGCTTTGTTGGCGCCACGCATCGGCTTTGTGTTCGACCCAACCAACGAAGGTCGCGCCAAGATCTTCGGCCACTGGGGTCGCTTCTATGAGTCCGTACCACTGGACATCAACGTTCGCGCATTCGGCGGTGAAATCACCAACGAACGCACCGTCGGTACCGACGCCAACGGCGATCTTGATGACAGCTGTAAGTTCGACCACAACTCGCCAGGCGATTTGGCTGCGCAAGTTCGCGCATGTACGGCAGCAGCCGGCCAATCGTCACAACTCGGCGGCGCGATTTCGTACTTTGCGCCAGGCAGCAAGGGCCAATACACCCAAGAGCTGATCCTCGGTACGGAATACGAATTGATGTCCAACTTCAAGGTTGGCTTGACCTACACGCACCGCACCCTTCCAGTCATTCTGGAAGACATGTCGACCGACGGCGCTACCAACTACTTCATTGGTAACCCAGGCGAAGACTACACGGCCGAAGCCGAAAAGCTTGAAGCGCAAGCCATGGCCTTGGCAGAAGACGACCCGTTCAAACAACTCTACACCGACCGCGCATCGTGGTTGCGTGCAGCGAAGAACTTCGACAAGCCATCGCGTAACTACGATGCCGTTGCGGTTACGGCAACCCAGCGCCCAACTTCGAAATCGTTGTTGATCGCGTCGTACACCTACTCGAAAGCTCGCGGTAACTACCCAGGCTTGTTCTCGACCGAAACCAATCAGCTCGACCCGAACTTGACGTCGATGTACGACTTGCCAGACCTCATGGCAAACCGTTTTGGCTCGACTGGTTTGGATCGTCCGCACCTGTTCAAGGTTGACGGTTCGTACGCGATTGGCCCAGCCGTGATCGGTGCAAGCTTCCGCGCCCAATCGGGTCTGCCAAGCAACGTGTTGGCTGCGCACCCACTCTACGGCCAAGGTGAATCGTTCTTGTTGTCGCGTGGTACCTACTTCCGTTCGCCAATGGTGTACGGCCTCGATACCCACTTTGCCATTGGTCACAACCTCGGCAAGCAACGCCGCATCGAAGCGTTCATTGATATCTTCAACCTCTTCAACACCCAATCGCGGACCGATGTTGACGATATCTATACGGTTCAAAACGCGTTCCCAATCGTTGGTGGCGACGCAACCGACCTGTTGCATGCCAAGCGCGTCTCCGGCGCAGGCAAGCCACGTAACACCGCGGAAGTTATCGAAGTTAGCAAGAACTTTGGTAAGACCAGCGCAATTCAAGCGCCTCTGAGCGGCCGCTTGGGCGTTCGCTTCACGTTCTAGTTGATCGACGGCGGGCAAAGCCGCCCCTGTTGATCGGCCCGCTTCGGCGGGCCTTTTCATTTTCGGCGATAGATCGAAGTGGTGACGCACGCGTTTAGCCCACTATGGAACTTCGATTTTCGCATCATGAGTCGTTTCATCGGGCTGCCATTACAATGGTGGCTGTAGGGTTTGGAAGTGGCGCGCTTGCCCACTTGGTCAGCTGGCCGCACGGCTTGCCGGCTGGGCTAATCGGCGGAACGCTTGGCATTGTGGCTGGCGCTGCGGTCGCCTATCAAAAGGCGTTGCCGCGGTTGCTATTGGCGGTGCTGGGCTGTGCCGTTATGGTGGCGAGTAACACCTGGGCTGCGCTGATTGGCTGTGGTGTGGTCACAGCGTTGGCGCTGGCACTTGGCACAAGCGGCGTGCGGCGATACGCCACCATCTTTTTGGGCACTGGTGTGGCAGTGTTGGCGAGCTGGGTTGCACTTCGAATTTCGTTTGCCCAGCAGACCCACGATTGGTCGGGCGCATTGATTGATGGCACGGCAGCTGCGGCAATGGGCATGTTGGCGGCCGTTGCATTGGTACCACGCCACGTTTCGTTTGGCCGCGACGTAGTTGCTGCTGCGGTGGCGCGGTTGCCGCTAGGGCTCGACAGCGAAGTCCGCGCACTATGCAATCAAAGCGTGACGCTTTGGAACCAGGCCAAAAATGGCTTAGCTGCGGATCCCGAAAATCGCGAGCTGCTGCGCCAAGGGGTGGTGAAAGTTTTGGAGGTTGCCGCCAAAGAAAGTGCACCAGCCGCTGGTGGCAGCGAGCAGTCGCTGCGCGAGCGTATCGCTGAACTCGACGCTCGCATTGGCAATGCCACCGACGACGAAACCCGCACGCAGTATCAATCGGCAAAACAAGCTTTGAGCGAACAACAGCAATATCGCGACAAACTCAGCACGCGGCGCGACCGGTTGGTGGCGAAGTTGCATCACCATGTCGCAGCCCTTGAAAAGTTTCAGCTGGCCGCCCTCGGCGCGCGCAGCCAAGAAGCTCGCCCCGTCTTGGGCCGGTTGGCCGAACTGTCGGCTGAAGTGAGCTCGACCAGCGAAGCGCTCATGGATGTGGAGACCGCTGCATAACCTGCTGCGTACGCGATGTAGGCGCTTCTGCGAGGCGCCCGTGAAGGAGCCCGGAAAAGGCTCCTTTTTTGCGATCGAGGTGAATGTTGCGCGCGGCAGGTCGTCGGTAGAGCAGCGCCGGGCCTGCTCTTGATGTTATGGTTGGCGCAGGAGGCTTCATGTTCAGTTCCTTGCGCGCCACCCTCGTTGCCACGTTGCTTTGTGGCGGATTCGCGTTTCACGTTACGGCTGCCTACGCAGATGAAGCCGGTGCTTTGTACAAACAAGGCATTGCGCTCAAAGCGCAGAACAAGAACGACGAAGCCATCGCGACCATCGAAAAAGCTGTTGCGGCGGACCCGAAACATGGCATGGCGTGGGGCTCGTTGGGCCACCTTTACAAGCAGAAAAAAGATTTCGCCAAAGCTGTTGATGCCTATGAGCACGCGACGGCGCTGCTGCCGAAAGACCAAATTTTGTGGGCCAATTTGGGCATGGCGTACTACCGCGCCAACAAGAATGCGGAAGCGTTAACGGCACTCGAAAAAGCCGTCGTGCTCAATCCAAAAGACGCGGAGTCGCAAGCTAACTTGGGCGTGATCAAACGGCAAAAAGGCGACAACGAAGCCGCGGTCAAACATCTGGAAACCGCCACCGCGCTCGCGCCGACCGAACACACCTATTTTAACAACCTTGGGGTTGCGTATCGGTTGGTGAAAAAGCCAGAGCTCGCGATCAAAGCGTTCACCAAGGCGATCGAGTTGGCCCCAACTGAAGCGCAATATCACTTCAACCTAGCGGTGGTGCATCGCCGCGAACAAGACCCCGACAATGCGATTCCTGCCTACGAAAAGGCCGTCGCACTAGCGCCTAACATGTATGAAGCTTGGTACGACCTTGGCTACATGTACAAGCTCAACCACGAGCAAGAAAAGGCTGTGGCTGCGTTTCAAACCTACCTGGATTTGACCAAAGGCACTAAGGAAGTGGAGGGGCCCAAGCGCATCGAAGGTGAACTCGAAGCGATGGGCGCCAAGCCAAATGCAGCGCCAGTGAAGGCACCCGCCGCCACGCCGGCACCGAAGGTCAAAGGCAAAGGCAGCAAAGCCAAGTAAGCACCGCGCGTGCTAGAGTGCGCCGGTGCGGATCAGCTGGCTGTCACCAACGCAACTCAACGCGGCACGTAAACAATTTGCGGGCACCGACCACGCCGCGAACGAGCGTACGCTCGGTTCCAGCGTTGATTGGGAACGTTGGTTTGCGCGGGTCGATTTCTCTGGTGCGGCTCCGGTGCTGCAAGATTTCGTTGTGCCAGCGCGACCTGCCGAAATCGAAGCGACGGTG
>JAKQOD010000636.1 GCA_029565465.1 Deltaproteobacteria bacterium | reverse complement strand
CGCCGCCGAGAATGTTTCGGGGTGGCGCATGGCGAGCATAAATGCGCCGAAGCCGCCCATCGAAAGCCCAGCGATGCCACGCCCGTTGCGCTCGGCGCGGGTGCGATAGTTGCTGTCGATTTCATGCAGCAAATCGTCGACGATATAGCTTTCGTAGTTCGGCGTCTGCACGCAGGTTTTGCGGTGCTCGGCACGCGGATCGAGCAAGCCAGTGCCGTGGGCGATGCATGCCGCATAATTCACCGGCGTCGTGCTGTTGCTGTAAAAGCTGTTGTCGCCATCGGGCATCACAACGATCGCGGCGAAGCGCACAGCGTCAGCAACGCTCGCCAGTTGGGCTTGCAGCGGCCACGCGGTTTCGTCTTGGGTCATGCCATGCAGCAGATAAAGCACGGGCCACCGCTGCGTTGGGTTGGTGTCATAGCCGACGGGCGTGTAGACGAAATAATCTTTGCTGACGCCGAGGCTCGCCGACATAAACGATCGTTTCGTCACACGCGGCACGTTGCGAGTTGCCGGAGTCGCCGCTGCGCGACAGCCCCCAGCAAGGACCACCAGCGCAGCGCAGGCCACGATGGCAACGCCGCTCGCCAGCTCGCGTGCGGTGGCGACGATCGAACAGACCCTCTGATGCAACATGACAACATCTTGATGTCGGGTGCGTTGCTTTCGCAACCGTCGTGCTGACAATGAATGCCATTATGCAGCACTCCTGGTTTACGTGTTTGAGTTTGGCACTGCTGGCGACCCCGGCGTTGGCCGACGACGCGGCGCCAACAACGACGGCAGCGCCGCTGCGCTTGAGCGGCTATCTTGAAAGCTCGTACAGTTGGAACTTCGTGCGCCCGCGCGATGGCATCACGGCGCAACGCGGCTTCGATGCCCAGCACAATTCACTAACGATCGAAAATGTCGCACTCGATGCGCAGTGGACTAGCGGCCGCGTGACTGGGCAACTCACGTTGCAAGCAGGGGCAACACCAACATCGTATTATGGTAGCGATGCGGCGGTTGCCCAGGGCATTCGCAATGTGCAACAAGCCTGGGCAGGCTATACCGTTGGGACGGCCCAGCCGGTGACGATAAGTGCGGGGCTATTTTTGTCGCCGATTGGGCCCGAATCGATGGCCATCAAAGACAATTGGACTTGGTCGCGCTCGAATCTTTTCTGGGCACTGCCGTTTTATCATGTGGGGGTCCGCGCCGCGTGGGCAGTTTCGTCGAAGTTGACGCTGACCAGCGCGGTCTACAACGGTTGGAATCAAGCGGTTGATACCAATCGCAGCAAATCGATCACGGTGAACGCTGCCTATAGCAGCAAAGCTGTGTCCGGCATGGTGCAATATTTTGGCGGTGTCGAGCGCCCAACCGATGCGCTCGAAGGCCAACCTTGGCGCCATCTGTTCGACCTGTACGGCACGTGGTCGGTCACGGATCGACTTTCGTTGCGAGGCCAAGTTGACGCGGGGTTTGAACGCGGCAAGCTTGGCACACAACGCTGGGCAGCCGCAGCGCTGTATCTGCACGTTGTAGCAACTCCACGCTGGGCTGGCACGACCCGCGCCGATTGCATTCGTGAGCTCCACGACGATGCGCAGCAACCGACGCCGATTCTGTTGCCAACCTCGCGCATCTGTTCGGTCACCGCAACGCTTGGGTATCAGCCAAGTCCCGGCTTTGCGGTGCGCGCTGAAGTACGCGCCGACGACGCCGCCAACCCTATTTTCGTGGGTGCAGACGCACCCTCGACGGCGCCCAGCACACCGACGAGGACCACGCAGCAAACTGCGACGGTCGGGATCATCGGTTCATTCTAGCGGCACCTCAACCGTGGCGCCGCACAAGGTTCATGGCAGTGCTGCAAACCAATCAAGACAGAGCTCACCGAGATTGGCATTGTAGTACGAACAATGCGGCGCATCCGGTAAATGCGTCACGGTGCAATCATGCTGCGCATCAGCGTCGAGCAAGGCGCACAAGTCTGTGAATGGCCCGGCCGGCACAACATCACGATCACAGCGGCTGGCGAGGTCGTTTTGCCAAGCATCGCCCTCGGTGATGAGCTTCCAATGTGGCACTGCAAAATTGGCGGCGGCTACGCCAGGCGCAAACGCCGGACCGCCTGGCCCACGCGTGACGATTGAATCAAATGCGACACAATCGCCTTCGCCGCAGTCGCCAGGAAAACTTAACGAGGCGTGCGCTGGATCGCATGCACACTGACCACCAACGCTAGCACTGCAACTATGCCCCGGCATCGCCGTCGTGCGCGTGTAGCCACGCGCAATCCGACCGTGGCGACCAACACAGCTCATACCGGTGCCGGCGCCGACGAATTCATCTTGGGCACGCAAATCCACCACCCCGTCACTCATGCAAACGCCATTTTTGGCGGTGCCAAGCCAAGCGCTCTCTTCCGCGTAGCGAGCGGCCACCACTGGATACCGTGACGCACCGATGCTGCATCCGCCGTGCAACACATTGGCACCGGACCAAACGCCAATATCGCCACCTGGCCGTAAGCGCGTCATCGCTGCCGTCACCACGCGCTGATCGCGCTCAGGGGCGCCCAGCGAAGTTGGCAGGATTTCCCCAGGGTAATTCGGCTGAGCGCACAGGACGACCGTCCGCGGATGCGTCATCAACAAATCGTTGGTCACGTTCAATAATGCTTCGGTATCGCAGTCGAACGCCGACCAGTACAAGAACAGATCGTTGCATGGGGCAGCCGCCGTGCACATATCACCTCGATAGCGCACGCGGTACTGACACGCGCCGCACCGTGGGTCTGCGGCATTCTCGCCTTCGCAGCGACTGCTGAACGCATGACAATCATCGAGGTAGACCGACATCGTATCGATAATCATGGCTGCCGCGTCGGCGCCAGCGTCCGCAAGCGGCGCATCTTTGGGAGCGTTGTTCGTGTTATCGCTGCAGCCGGCAATCAAAAGTAGCCCAATCAAAATGCTGTAAGTGCGTGCCATAATTTACTAGACGCGAGCGCGGTTGTGTTGTCAACGCAACTATTCGGCGCAAATAGTATAAATCGACACCATCATACCTGACGCGTCAAGCCGACACCGCGCGCTCGACGCGCAGCATGCATGACGCGCCATGTTGTCCGCGGCGCTTGCCTACCGACGCCGACGCCGACCGGCGACAACTAGAACGAAAAGTGCCAAGCCGGCGCCACCTGCTGCCGAGCCAAAAGCCCCAGCGCCAAGACTGGTATTGCATGCACAGCCTTGGCCTTTGCGCAGACGCGGCAGCGGCGTAGCGTTGCCTGAGCTGAGCAAGCCAACCTGCGGTACGTCGACCGCGATCGCGTCGGTGAGGTTCAAACTGCCACGCCGCGCGAAGGCGAGATTGGTTGCGGCCTTCGGCTGGCGCGCGCCTACCGTTGCAGGATCGGCGAGTTCTTGCGGCGGCGGCCCGCCCCATTGCCCACGCACGGGCGATTCACAGGTTACTGCGCCAGTCCAAGGATGCAAAATCACGTAGCGACCTTGGAAATTGTTGGTGCCAGCGTCAGCCGTTACCGCCATGCTCATGGCGCCCTTGTCGTCGGGCATGCCACGGCCACCTTCGAGTGCAGTGACTGCTTTAAACACCAAATCATCTTTGACCTCTTTGCCATAGCGCGCATGCAAGCGCGTTAACGTGACGCCATAAGGATTCGCGTTTTGGTAGGTATCGGTCATCACATCAGCGCCCAGCGTTGCCAAGTCATTGCTGTCAAGGGTCGGGCCAGGACACGGATCACAGCTGCCGGAGTCCCACGAGTATTCGGTAACGACGGCGCCTTTGGTTTTGCTCACGGTTTGGTCGAACAACGCAGCGTAAAACTCTGCGAAGTGGGCACGCACGCTGTCGCGCACCACGATGTTGGTGGGAATCGCAACATTGGGATAGTTGGCAACTTCGTAGCGCTGTGGCGCTAAGATGTTCACGATTAGATCTTGGGTGCCCTTAGAATTAGCGAGGCCCAAGCGAATCGGCAACGTGAACTCAGGGCTGTCGTAGTGAAACCGCAACGGCGATAGCGTTGCCATGCCATTGGCAAAGGTAACTTTTTTTGGATTCACTTTGGCAACGAAGAACTTGGTACCGGCCGCAACGTATGGTCGCAACAACGGCTCGGCGCCTTTGGGAATTTGATATTTGTTGTCGCGCAGCCAGCGATCGAGCCCGGTCGATTCGCCGGCGGACAACACCACAACGTCGTATTCTCCGACGGAGAATTTGGCTTCGATCTTAACGTGATAATCGGCAGGTGGCGCGCCAGCATCGTCGGTGGATTCCATCGACATGGCAGGCACGCCATACATTCGATCTTCCATGTACATCGGGCGACACGGATCCTGCTCCCAGTACTCCACCAAGCGCGGCGCGCCCAGCGTGTCGACCTTGTCGAACAATTCGCGTGGCAGCGTTTTGACTTGGTTTTCGCGAATCACCACTGGCACCGGCACAATCAAGGCAAAACCTTCCGGCGGCCCTTGATAGTTGTTTTGCATCGACAACACGGTCGTCGAGCCCTGCCGCATCAACACCACTTGGGTGGCGTTGTTGAACATCTCGGATTTCGCACCGCCGACGTAAAAACCGCAAAACGCCTCGGCGCGCGGGGCAGCTGTTGCAAGCGCAGCAAATGCCGCACCAGTTAACAATGACAGCGATAACAAACGACGACGCATGCAAACTCCCAGCTAGATGTGGACCTTGGCAATTAACTCACGAATCAACGCACCAAACTCCATTAAGATCTCACGTTCCCAAGCTTTTTCACTTCGGCGTGTCACGATTCGCGGCCCAGCGCGTCGCAGCCGCAAGCTTGCACGCAGCAACTAGAACGCAGCCACCGCACCGAGCGCTGGCACCACTGCTAAGTCCGATGTGTTACCGATCAGCGCCGTCGCTCGCACGCTGGCGTCGATCACGAGATGTTTGGTTTTCACCAGTTCAATTCCGGCTTCGAACTGCGACAAGAAACGCGACGAATCGAGGTAGGCATAACCACTGCGGAAGCCGATGTACGGATTCAAAAATTGCCGTTTGCCGTGGCCCAAAAAGTCGGAATAGAACGCGCCACCAATCGATGCCAGCACAGCACGCGAACGCGTATCGCCGGCCGCATTGGCAGCCGCGCCAAACACATCAACTTCGATCGAAAAGGTACGCAGCTCGGCAGGGTGAATCACAAAGCCCGCACCATAGCGGTTGGCCGGGCGTTCGCCAGCGCCAACCAAGTACATCATCGCGCCACGCACGCCTGGATATGCTTTGGCCTTAGCCATATGTACCGCGCCTGAGCGAGCCCGCAACGAAACGTCCAACGTTGCATAGGCGACCCGGTCTTTGGTGAAGCGGGTAGCACCACGCAGCTCATCAATGCGGCCGCGAATGCGCGACATTTCTTTTTCGATCGAAAGAATGTCCGCCATTGCAAGACCGCCTTGTTCCATCAGCTTGGTCAGCCGATCGAGCGCCGCTTGTTGATTGGCAATTTCTAAATCTTGGTCGAACAACTCCTTCGAAACATCATTTGCAGTGATGCGCTTGTCGGTAATCGTCCCTCGCGACGCCAACCATTTCACCACAGTGTCAACTGCAGCCGGTGGCACGCGAATTTTGATTTCGGCGTACCACGACGTTTCTGCACCGTTGACAGTTTCCAAGACAACACGGCCACCCGCACTGTCGATCTGGCTGCGCAACGCGTCGACGATATCGGTGACTTGGTCAACTTCAACCGAAAGGCTGCCTTCAACTACCAGCTGTTCAGGAATCGCCGTGCGCGACGCATCGGCGCTCGCAACCACCGTTACAGGCGCACTGCCGCTTGCTGCGTTGAGCGACGCAAACGACGACTTCTGCATCGGTGCGCGGTAGCCCCCGCATGCGGTTGCGGTAGGCATAAAGACCCCAAACACTGCTGCAACTAAGCCAACTTGTACTTTCATGCTTAGTTAACGCGGCCGACCGCATGAACTTACAGTGGCTCAACCATGTTTTTTAGCGCAATAGATTCAATAACTTAACCGCTCACACCGTTGCTACCCGGAGCGTGGGGTGGTTGCGCGACCAACTTGGCTTGTTTCATCAATGCCAGGCGCAGTTGATGCTGCAATGCTGGATGCTCTTCGAGATGCGCCATGGCTTTGTCGCGACCTTGGCCCATCTTGGCACCTTCGTAGCTGTACCAGGTGCCAG
Organism: Deltaproteobacteria bacterium; assembly: GCA_029565465.1. GTDB lineage: Bacteria > Myxococcota_A > Polyangia > Haliangiales > Haliangiaceae > JABFXX01. Next base: position 22,354 of record JAKQOD010000636.1, on the reverse strand, counting down.
CTCGTTCGACGAGCCCAAGCTTTTCGCCGGTGTCGACCAATTCACCAATGCGATTGACACCGGTGCCGTACAAGATCTCAAAATCGGCTTCGCGGAACGGCGGTGCCATTTTGTTTTTAACAACTTTCACTTTGCATTCCGAGCCAACGGTTTCTTCGCCTCGTTTGATTGCCTTTTTACGGCGAATATCGAGGCGCACCGAACAATAGAACTTGAGCGCGTTGCCGCCCGGCGTAGTTTCCGGGTTGCCATAGATGACGCCGATTTTTTGCCGCAGTTGGTTAATGAAAACAACCACGGTTTTGGTCTTCGAAATCACGGCAGTGAGTTTGCGCAGCGCTTGGCTCATCAAGCGTGCTTGCAAGCCCATGTGCGAATCACCCATATCGCCTTCGATTTCGGCCCGTGGCGTCAGCGCTGCCACTGAATCGACGACGATCAGATCGATCGCGCCGGTGCGGACCAAGGTGTCGCAAATTTCCAGGGCTTGCTCGCCGCAATCGGGCTGCGACACCAACAAGTCATCGAGTTGCACCCCGAGCCGCTTGGCATACTCGGTATCCAACGCATGCTCAGCGTCGATAAACGCGCAAACCCCGCCGTTGCGTTGCGCTTCCGCAATGGCATGTAGCGTTAACGTGGTTTTGCCCGACGATTCCGGACCATAAATCTCAACGATCCGCCCGCGTGGCAAGCCGCCGCAGCCAAGCGCCACATCAAGCGCGACCGAACCGGTGGGAATCACCTCGACCTCTTGGGTCACCGTGCCGTCGAGCCGCATGATTGAACCCGAGCCAAACTGCTTGTGAATTACCTTGATCGCTTCTGAGATCGTTTTGTTTTTCTTCTCTTGATTCGACATCGTTGCCTCCGCCACGGGCTAAGAGCACAAGCGATGCCAACGCTAAGCGCGCAAGATCATGCAATGCACTGTCCGAGGTTGGCCATCAGCTGGACACGCTGTCCAGGTTCGTCCGGTGCACGGACAGCCACCGCCGCCGCTACTCGCCGCTACTCGCCGTTACTCGCCGTTACTCGCCGTTACTCGTTCCGGGGCCATTCTGCGACCTCTGCGCTCAGCGGAACAAGCGTTCGCGGCCTGGCCACCTGCCGGGCCACCTGCCGGCACAGGATCCGGACTTGGGCCCGTTACTATATTGATACAAACATCAGAAAACTGAGGCCCAACCCAACGGCACAGCGTCGCGAGCCAGCCGAGCGATGGCATAAGGTTTGCTTTTAGCTGGCGCACTATGCTTAGTCGCTTACGCTCAACATTCTTTGTTCGCACATCCACAAGCCTTGCGGCATTCGCGGCGTTGGCCCTGTCCGCATGTGGTGACAATCACGCTGCAGCGATCGACGCCGCGCCTGCCACCCCAACGCCACGCTGCCAACAATCGGTTGCCATCCCGCGCGCAACGTTCATCACCGAGTCGGTCAGCTACCTTCGCACCACCTTCGGCGGCACTGGCGACTTTACGGGCGGCACCGTTCGCTACAGCGAAATGTGGGTTGACCTCGACGATAACGGCTGCAAATCTGACTTCTCGGCGCTGTGGTATGTCGCGCCGATCAGCAATGCGCAAGTCCCGACGGAATTGCGTGGCAAGGTCGACCATGTTGCGGCGGTATGGACGTTAAACGGCTTGCGTGGTGTGGTGTATTTGGCCTCGCCACAAACCAAGTGGCAAGCAGGCAGCCTGCCCGATGAGTCCATTCATGTAGTCAGAGAAAACGCATCGCCAGCCAACGTGGCAGCACTGGTGCGCAACATCCAAACGGCGCATCCTTCGCTGGCCGTGCAGTGGCTCGACGCGATTGGCGTGCTCACGCTCACTGCACGAATCTCAGAATTCGCCGACCCAACCAGCACCGAACCGACTTGGCAAGTGGTCGAAGCAGCCACCCAGCAGGTTCGCGCCAGCAATCTATTTTCGTCGACCGAGTGGAGTTCGGTGGTGTTCCGCTTACCCAACGCAGACTTTCCAGCCATCAACGTTACCGACGACGTTTTGTATCCCGAGTGTTTGCGGGTGCACACCAAGAGCGAACAAGCAGCCGATGCGTTCACCACGTTGCCAAGCCTGCGACAACCGCTAGGCCTCGGGCCCGTCGACAATCCGAATGCGTGTCGCTAGTCGCTGCTAAGGCCAGCCATCCGCAGCACGATGTCCCAACAGGCTTGCTTACTTTGTTCCCCTGGGCATCGTTGGCGACACCGCTTGTTAGACGAGCCCCCGGAGGCCACCGTCCGGAAGCCGGACTTCGTCGACAGGAGGCCGTTAACACGCCGCGGCTAACGCGGCGAAGTAGACTTGCCACTTTCGTCGCGGCGGCACTGGGTTTCACTCAAGATCGCATGGTAATTTGCCAGTATGAAATTCTTCAACACTACGCATAGTGCGCTTGATGAAGTATTCGGAACTGACAAGACCTATGTCATTCCAGCTTACCAGCGGCCGTATTCTTGGCAGTGTTCAGGAAAGACAGAAACCAACAATCAAGTTAACCGGATGTGGGATGACCTTTGGGAATTCCATTCGGATAACAAGACCGACAAAGAATACTTCTTGGGCTCAATGGTCGTGATTGAGCAAAGCGCCACACGAACCTTCGAAGTGGTTGATGGCCAACAACGCTTAACCACGCTAGCACTGCTGTTCGCTGCAATGAGTTGCTTTTTGCAAGAACACTGCAACGACCCTGAGCTGGCAACGTTCAAACAAAGCGCTATTGTGAAATTCAACTCCCTGCTTTTCAACACCAAAGGTGTCAGTCTGCAACGGAGCCTCAAAGTAAAAATTCAGCGGGCGGCGGGATTCGACTACGATCAGGTAATCGAAAAGGTCGTCAACTGCGAGGATTCACCTCAAGTCGATGACGCGCGGTACGCAGAAATCGCTCAACGCTACGTTGAAAACCGGGACTACTTTGGCGAGCGCTTGTGTGACAGTTTTCTCACAAACGGTGTATTCACAATTGAAAAGGCCAACGCGTTCGATGAGTTTTTCAAGTTCCTCTATGTGCGGGTCGCGTTGGTATTGATCACCACGACGAGTTTCGAAACTGCGTTCATGATTTTCGAAACACTCAACAATCGCGGCCTACCGTTAACAAATCTTGATCTCCTACGCAATTTCTTGCTCAAAGAACTGACCGAAGCGCACTCCGAAAATCCTGCAGCCCAATGGTCCGCGATAGAAGATAAAAATCTCAAAGAGGAGTATCTGGGGCGTTGGGTTGAAAGTTGGCTTGGCACGCAACAGCGATCCTCTGCGTTTAACGATTTGCGACAAATCTACGAGAAAGACTCAGCGTTCCAGCAGTTGCCAAACAAGCCCAGAGCATTGCGATTTTACGACCAATTTGCGCGCGATTTGAATTTTTACAATCTGATCGATCGACCTGAGACCGTCGACGACAAGGCTATCCGAAATAAGATCCGATTCTTGCGTGCGGCCGGCAACGAACGCTACAGCACGAACCTGATGCTTGCGCTTTTCCGGCAGACGCAGTTTACGGGCCAACCTAACACCGCGGTCTTGGATTTCCTGTGCAACTACCAACGCTGGATGGTCAATATATTGCTGGCCCCGAAAACACGTTTCTCGCATGGTCCAATATATGAAGCCATCAAGTTGATTTTGGCTGGCAAAGTGGCAGAAGCGAAGGCCAGATTCGACATCTCTGGGGACGCGGCAAATCAACTCGCTGAATATATTGCCGGAGAAATAAGAGACAACTCAACAGCCGCGCTACTGCTTGCTGAATATGTCTGGCATGAAGCGTCGACGACCGAGGACGTTGTCGAACAAGAACTCATTTTTGAAACAGCAACTCTCGAACATATTATTCCGCAAAAGCCAACTGCTAAAAGCGATTGGAACAAGCAGTTCACCAAACAGTTCCGCGACCTCAACACTTATCTACTCGGCAACATGACGTTGTTAACTGGCAGAACGAATTCAGCCGCGAACAACTTCGAATTCAGCAAAAAGAAGACGATTTACGCAAGGACACTTTTACCCATTACAAAGGAACTCGCGGCGCTAGATTCGCTGACCCCCGAGTACATCGAAGAACGACACAAGCGCCTAGTGAATGGCATTCGGCTCGGCCTACGGTTGTAGGTAGTTCTCGATGACGCCTTTGCCTTAGTAGCTTAGTCGCTGCTAAGGCCAGCCATCCGCAACACAATGTCCCAACAGGCTTGTTCGGCGGGCGTTGTGACAGTGCCGCGCAACTTGGCGACCGCGGCGGCATTGGCGCCTTGCGCTTTGAGTGCGCGGCCCAACAGCATGGCAGCAGCTTCGCGCACCACCGTGGCGCGCTCACCTTCGTTGGCAAACCGGCCTTGCCGAATCACGCTGACGAGTTCGGTCATCACATCGGCGGCGACGCGAGCCGGATCAATCGTACGGCGAATCGCTAACCATTCGCTCGCATTGCTCGCTTTGGCCAATTGTTTCTCGGCACCAGCGACCACTTCGGCGCGGCCGGGCTCCGTGCGGGCATGCTTAAACGTTGCACTCAATTCAGCTGCTTCGGCCGGCGCGATGCGAGTAACCGGCCCGCTCTTGCCGCCTTTGGCCGGCTTAACGACCGGGTTTTGCTCGGTTGCACGCGGCGTGCGTCGGGGCGGAGTGATTCCAGCGGCCACGCGTGCCTTGCTCGGCGCAGGCGTAGCTTCGTCGTCGTCTTCATCGTCGTCGGCGTCGTCACCGTCATCGAGATCCATGTCATCCGTGAGTTCGCGAATCGTGGTGTCATGCACATACGCAAAGCCAACGAAATCGGTTGGATTCTCCGCCACGCGCTGGGTGAGCCCAGTGAAGTGATTGTTGGCCACCACCGTGCCGACATCGAGCAAGCGATACACTACATTGCGAAACGGCTCATTCGCTTTGCGCTTCACCAATGGCACGGGCACTGCCATCGCAGCCGCCAGCTTGGCCACGGCGGCTTCAACTTCTTTGGTGCTGGCATGGTCGTCGAGCTGCACGAACGCCAACATCGCGCCGCTGCGATGCACGCCAACCGTCACTGGAATCTCATCGCCAATATCGACGGTAACCAACAGCGCTTTGGGCAAATGCACCGCTAACGCACGCACGATGCGCTTGGGTTCACCATTGGGAAACAACGCGATTCGATCGGCCTTGGCGCCACGCGCAGGCGCCACCCAGGTCGGCAAATCCAATTCGACAACGGCTTTGACCACCGTCGGTCGTGGCGTGTGCAGCACAACAATCGCAGACGCAAAGTCGGACATCGCGCAGGACATACTCGGTCAGCGCGCTGCACGCAACTAACGAGCGTGGTCAATTGCCAGGTTGCGCGACTGGTCGGCCTGTTCATCGAGGCGCCAGCACCTCGCCACCAGCAGCCAATGCCGCCGCAATCGCCGCCGCGTCGAGGGCGTCGCCGACCGCGGGGTCAATGCCCCGCGCCGAGCGTGGCGTTTGCCGCGCGTAGATATCGAAATTAGGCGCTTGGCCACCGATATCCACCAGCTCGCCGACGGTGGTTGCGCCCATCAAGCTAAACAAATGCTCCTTGGCGCTGATCAAAGTACCTATGCGAGCGGCCCCTAGTACGGTCGTCGCGTAGTTTGTGCAACTTCCGTACAGCGTGCCTGCCACATCGAGGTCGCCGATCACAAGGATTTGGCCGGTTGTAACAATGTGCTGGGTACGCAACGAGCCAAACACCACCAGCGTGCCACCGCGAAAGCGCTGCACGATGCGCTGCGCCACGGTGAGATTGCCAACCACGTACAATGCGGTGCCTTCGGCGGGCAGCAGCAACGATTCAATCGTCAGGTCGCCGTCGACGATTTGGGCAGGGCTGATCAGCGCTTCAAAATCGACGGTGGCTTCGATCTCGCCATGCCCGGCGACGGTTAGGGCAGACGCGTGGGCATCAAGCATCCGCCGCACTTCGGCCAGCGTGCCACCACGCGCCCACGGATACAACGGCGCGCCAGCCAGCACCTTGGCGGCAGCCGCTTCTTCAACCGCTCGGCGCTGCGCCAGCTCTGCGTCGCGGCGATCGGCATCTTGGGTCTTGGCGTTGCGCACCACCAACCCGGCCTCCGCCAAACCCTTTAGCTTTGCCAAATCTTTGAATGAGCCCATGCGGCACCATAGCACCTTCGTCGTTGGCGTACGGCGACGAGCGCAACGCTACGACGGACTCACACTGCTGCGCTGCATTGCAAACGCAGGTGGCATGACAAAGCCACGGGCGGTTTCGCGAAACATGCTGCCGTCGGTGTCCGGTTCCACTAATGCAATCATTTGGCCGCTCAGCGTGCCGCCACTGCGTTGCGCCATCAGCTCGCCTTGTTGCCGCCAGCGTGCGAGCAGCTGCTCGCTGAGTTCCGCTCCGGTCAGCACCGCCGGCCACCGCCGCGGCGCCAACCATTGTGAACGGGTTAGCAAGATGTAGCGCTGCGTGCTTGGCCACCCTGCGAGCTGTTCAAAAGGCAGCCAAAAGCCTCGTTGATGTTGTGGATTCAACTCCACTGGCAGCTGCGTCGGTGGTCGCCGATAGAACAAACAGCCACGCGTGAAGCCTTGTGGCAGCCACTGGTCGCCGTCGTATGGCGCGGGCACAGCTTGATGCAACTGGCGGTCGAGCTTGGTGATCTTGCGGCTCAATGCTTCGGTCCCGTCGGGGCCAAGGTAATCAAGCACGCGTGGCGCTGGCACATCGAGCGCCAAAAAATATTTCAACGCGAGTTCCCAGTGCAGCTTCACGCCCGTCGCGTCTTCGACCAGAAAATCGATTTCGCCGAGGGTAGTATGATCACTTGCCCGCGCCGGATCGTCGGAAGTGCGTTTGCGCACGATCAAATTATTGGCAACCAGCCGGTGGGTTGGCCCATGCAGCAAAAAAAACTGCAACAAGCGCTCGGCATAGCGGCCGATGCGCAGGGGCATTTCGTTGGCAGGTTGGTGCGCAGCTAAGAACGCGTGCAGTGCTTCCGGCTGCTGCTCGACCGTTGCCAACCAGGCTTCGATTTGCGTCCGCTCAGCGAGGGAAAAGTTCACCATCGCTGCACTGCTCAACAGCGGCGGCGTCAACAGCAACCAGCGCAGGTCAGCCTCGGGCAACATGAACGGCAACCTGACACGGATTGGCAGGCGCGACAACTGCAGCGTGCCATGGTGTACGCTGCGCCGCATGACGACCGAACTCGCTGACCTTGCTACGCAACGCGGCACCGAGCTGCTAGCGGCGCCTGTGGTACGTGCTGCGGTTGCCGTGCTCGGCGAAGGTTGGCAAGTTGTGCATGCCAGTTTGATGTTTACCGCGCGGCCAGCAACGATGATCGACAGCGCCGCTATCGTGGCCCAAGCCGCAACCATCGCTGAACAGCTGAATCATCACCCGGACATCGAGGTGGGCTACCAGTGGCTGCGCATCAGCATCAGCACGCACGACAGCGGCGGCATCACGGCGCTCGATTTTGCATTTGCTGCGCAGCTTCAACCATGGCGCCGCGCTGGAGCCACGGCCTAGCCCGCAACAGCGATGGCGCCGCGCGCTTGTAGCGACGGCCCGAACCAGCGACAATTGCACCGTGAGTTACGACCTGCCACTATCTGGGTTTGCACCGCTGCCAGCGATTCCGGCAGCGTTTGCCGACGAAGTGGCGGTGGATCTGGCGGCCCGGTTCGAGTGGATCGCAAGCGCTGCTTATTACGCACTGGCAACGCTCTGGGATCGCGGCAAGCTCGTGCGCGATATCGGCGAGCTACCACACGAGCTTGAAGTTGAAGGGATGCTGGGCGCAATTGCCGGCAATGCTGCGGAGCAATACACGTATGCGCGCCGCCAGCTGCAACATTGGCAACAACGCAGCCATGAGATTGCCAGCGTGCGCTATGGCCGGCAAACGCCGCTCGATCGCATCACGACGGATTTCGGCCTTTCGCCGCTCGCGCAGGCAGTGTTGTTGGCGGTTGCAGCGCCACGGGTGCGCGGCGAGTTAGCACGGGTTTATCGGATGATCAGCAACGACCGTGGTCGCCCCAGTTGCGACGAAGCGATGTTGCGCGTCTTGCTGATTGAGCTATTTGCGCCAACGTTCGACGCCGACGACGCAGACCCCGAAGCCGCGGCCCTAGCGCGGGCCACCCTTTTTCATCAGCAGCTTTCCGCCGAGCTCGACACCGACGCGCCGTTGCGCAAGTTTGGCTTAATCCGCATGGACGATGGCATTCGTCCGTATGCTGCGCTCACCGTCGATGCGATGCTGACCCAGCTGATCAGCGAACATATCGTCGACGACAATGGTGTGGTGCGACCGCGATTCGCCGACCGTGACCTCGACGAGCTGTTCTTGCCGGGCGATCAACGCACCCGCGCGTTGGAATATCTCACGGCAGTCCCCGCCGACCATCGAGTCCGGCTGGTGGTGCGTGGCCGCACCGGCAGTGGCCGCCGTACGTTGCTGTGTTCGCTTGCTGCGCGGGCCGGCCGGCCGCTGGGGCTTATCGATGTCGGCACGATTCCGCGCGACACGCCCGATTTTGCCGACGAGCTAGCGCAACAATTACGCCGCGCGCTATTTCGCGGCATGGTGCCGTGTGTCAGCGGTCTCGAAGCGTTGTTTGCGTCGGACGAAACCGCGCTCAAACGCGATGTGGCAGCGGCGTTGACGCGGCACCCTGGGCCGCTGTGCATTCGGCTGCCTACCGAAACGCCAATTCCGCTGACGCCTGGGTACCTGCGCTTGGATTTTGATCCACCGACGGAAATTGATCGGGTTGCCATTTGGCAAAACGCATTGGAGCGCTACGCCCTCGACGACGTTGCCGTCGACGAATTGGCGGCACGCAATCGCATTGGCCCTGGCATTGTGAATCGCGTGTGCGAAGACCTCGCCATGCATCACGGCATCGATTCGCCGCCATCGTGGCAGCCGCTGATCGAAACCGCGGTGTCGCAACATTTGCAGAATCGCCTCGGCAACACCGCGACTCACATCACGCGTCGCGCCAGTTGGGCCGATATCGTGCTGCCGGAAGACATCCTCGACAGCTTGATCGAATTGACCGCACGCGTCCGGCATCGCAAAACGGTTTTCGAGACGTGGGGTTTCGACAAAACCATCACGACCTCGCGCGGCATCACCGCGCTGTTTTCAGGCACGCCTGGCACTGGCAAAACCATGGTGGCCGGTGTGTTAGCGCGCGACCTGGGCCTCGAACTGTTTCGCGTCGACGTCTCGCGGCTGACCTCAAAATGGATTGGCGAAACTGAAAAGAACCTCGCCAGCTTGTTCGACGCCGCCGAAGACGGCCAAGTCATGTTGTTGTTCGACGAATGTGACTCGCTGTTCGCCAAACGCACCGAAGTCAAAAACTCGTCGGACCGCCACGCCAACATGCAAGTGAACTACTTGTTGCAGCGCCTCGACACGTTTGAAGGCATCGCAATTTTGACCACCAACTTTGCAACCAGCATTGACCCGGCATTCAAGCGACGCTTGACCTATCGGGTGACGTTTCCATTTCCCGACGAGACCATGCGTGAACAACTGTGGCGCACCATGTTGCCGCGCGATCTGCCGATGGCCGACAATATTGATTTTGCCGAACTTGCGCGACGGTTTCGCATGTCGGGCGGCTACATTCGCAACGCTGCGTTGCGAGCTGCATTTTTCGCCGCCGAAGACGCCAGCATCTTGACCCAAGCGCACATCGAACGCGCCGTCAAAGCCGAGTTTACTGCGATCGGGAAGCTTGGCGATACCGGGACTTTGGAATGACCATGAGACCACCTACGCCGTCGGCACTGGCCGTCACCACCCGGCTCACGACCATTGATGACCTCGACGTTGTCACAGCGATGATGCGTAAGTTCTACGTACACTTTGGCTATGCGTTTCGCGAACATGGAGCCAGCGCGGGCCCAAGCCAACGCGATTTGATCGAGCGCTTCGTCACCACGCCGTATCTTGGCTCGTTTTGGCTGATTGAAGTCGACGGCACACCTGCCGGCTATGCCGCTTTAACCTACGGCTTTTCGTTCGAATTCGGCGGGCGCGATGCGTTTGTCGATGAACTCTTTGTCGACGAAGCGCTGCGTGGTCGTGGCGCTGGTGCAAGCGCGCTGCAGCAACTACAAGCGCGCGCGCGTGACCTCGGATTGGTCGCCATTCACTTGCAAACCGAAGCTTACAACCCGCGGGCCAAACGTTTGTATGAAGCGGTTGGGTTCGTTGACTTGAAGCGATCAACGCTGACGTGGCGTCCGCCGAATTATGAGGTCCACTGAGCTGCGCAATGCTGCGGCGCAAACCGGGTTCCGTTTCGAAATTGTTGTGGCGCGAGGCAGAGTTGAACTGCCGACCAAGGGCTTATGAGACCCCTGCTCTACCACTGAGCTACCGCGCCAGGGCTGCTTGAAAGCGTGCGGAAACTAAACGGAAGCGGCGGTCGAGTGCAAGCACTTGATTTAATTTTTCAACGATCGCTGTACGATCGGCCGCCGATCGGCCGCCGATCGGCCGCTGATCGGGTGCCAGCTCCCGACAATCGCGCCTTTGGCACGAATCTCTCAGCGGGTTCGCAAAAACCGGTGCGATCGGCAGGCAAAATCCGCCTAACAGCGCTTGGCGAAGCATGCCGGCATTTGCTATGGTTCGCGCAATTCGGGGATCGTCTAATGGCAGGACAGGAGTTTTTGGTACTCCTTATCAAGGTTCGAATCCTTGTCCCCGAACCAAACAAATAAAAGCGAGAGGCGGCCAGGCGACGATCGGCGCCCTTCTCCAGCAGGCCAATTCATGAAACTCGATAAAACCTGCCCTCTCTTTTTTGCCACCCGTATCGATAGCAAGCTGCGCGAAGGCCTAGCGCTGTCGAAGCCCGGTGACAAAAAGTACTTCGATGGCTCGTCGGAAGAATTCCTACGCATCCTCGAAGTCGACGAAGAGAAATGGGTCGGTAAAGTCATCAAGGGTGGCACTGCCGTCACCGAAGTTGACGATATCCAACGCAACGTTTTGTCGATTCTGCGTCGGGTTGCACCAAATGCTCGGATTCCAGTGTCGCAACTCAAGATTTTTGCGTTGCCAGGCGCTGCAGTCAAAGTGGTCGATGCCATCATTGATGACGAAGACGACGGCGCAACCGACGACGACGCTCCCGGCAGCGGCGCGTTTATTACGTACTAGTTTTCCTGGACCAGCAACAGGATTGAATCCTTGCAGATTCAATGAGTTGACTAAGATTCACAGGTCTAGACCGGCAAAGGTTCCACGCCTGTAGCGGCCTTCTTTGCGCCCGACCATTCAGCTTGGCGCCGCACCTCACCTCATTCAATGTGATTCGAAGGCACCAAGATCAAACTTGGCGCCGAGTGGCCGCGCTGCGCCTAGCACATCGGTAGCTGGGCCGAAGTCGGCTTTGTCGACGCCGAGGCTGGTCGGCATCAAGTGCAAGTCGCCGCCGGCCATGTTGACGAACAGCGGGTCACCCGAGGTCGGCGTGGCAGGTGTGAGTGGGCCAAGCAAGTTTTGGCCAGTGAACGTGCAGTTGCCGAGCGCTGGGCGGTCGGAACCCGTGCCGACGTTGGGCACCCATACGATCGAATTGGAAATCTGCACTGCGGCTGAAGCCGTGCAGTTGAATCCGCCGTGACCGGGAATGGCGTCAGCGACAGTGACGAACGAAATCGAGCCTTGGCAACGAATCAAGTTAAACGCGTAGTCGGTGCCGCGCAGAACTTCAACGTTTTCGATCGTAACTGCGGTGTCACTGGCACTGACGACCTGGCTATCAATGAAACGCATCCGCCGCAGGGTGAGCTGACTGTTGGTAGTGAGAGACAAGGCGCGCGCACTGGAGTCTTGCCAAGAAATTTTACAGGCAACGGCGTTACCGCCGTACCCGAATGGGACCGTGACAAAGTTCACCGCGCGCAAATCAAGCTCGCCATTGTTTGTGCAATCAAACGCAGGCGTGTTGCCCGCAGCCTCAATCGTCAGATCGCGCACAAACACTTTGTTGCGATCAACATAGATGTTCGGCACCGTCGGTGACGCGGCCTGCTTGATCGTTGCACCGTTGCCATGCACCGCGATGCGCATGGGCACCGCCGACGCGATCAACTGCCCGGTGTACGTGCCTGGCGCCATCGAAATATGAAAGCGCGATGGCAGGATGCGATCATAAGCATAGGCCTGCGTCTTACAAGGCAGAGTCTGCACACACGAACCAGCATCGGTACCGTTGGGGGCAATATAGATCACTGCCGAAGCCGCCACACACGAACCATCTGCGTCGCATGCGCCACTGTCGCATTCGTTGTCATGCTGACACGTGCGGCAAGCGCCGTCGTTGCCACACACCGGTTCTGCCGTGGTGCAGTCGCTGTTCTTGACACACTCCGCACACGCGCCACTCGCTGCACAGTGCGGCGTCGCTGCAAAACCGCTGCAATCACCGTCGGCAATGCAACGTTCGCAGCTATTGGTATTCAAGTTACAAACCGCTTCGCTCGCTGGGCATTGTCCGGCCGCCGTACACTCGCGGCACAAGCCATCGCCGCAATGCGCAGCATTGGGGTCGGTGCAATCCGGGTCGGTCTTGCACGTGGCTTCGATGCATTCGTGATTGTTGCAAGCCAACCCCGACTCGCACGTCGAGCCGGTTGGAATGCCAACTGCTGCACAATCGGATTCCGAAATGCAGCAGACGTTAGGATTTTGCTTGGTGCAACTTGGCGCAACGCTCACGGTTGCAAGCCCAAGCATGAACAACATCGCCCCAGCCGAGCACGCCCGCAGCACTGCAACCCGCCCCGACCACAACCTATTTGGATAAACCATAGCGGCGCAGCCTAACATAGCCGCAGCACTGGTTTTAGTTTTTACCGCTGACAACTGCGCTTGCGAATTTCGCTTATTCCGCAGCTAAGCGCAGCAACACATCGCCTGCATTAATGTCGGCTTCTTCGACGGCAACGATAGCAACCACTTTGGCGCGTTCAGGCAAGCCTTCGCCACCGTACGTCACCCGATGGAACGTTTTCATTACTTCGAGCAAACAGATCGCCGTGCCTGCCGTGATGACATCACCAACCGCCACAAACGGCGGCTTGCCAGGTGCTGCACGCAAATAGAACCGCCCACTTGTTGGCGCTCGAAACACCAAGCCGTCGGCGTCGGAGCTCGCTGCAGTGCGCGCAGCTGCAGCGCCAGTGTCGACACCAGCAAACGCACCAACGTTGGTATCAACGCTGTACAGCACATCTTGATAACCCACGGCAAACCGCGCGTGGCGATTGCCCGCAACGCTGCGCACGATGCCACGCGCCGTCGCTGGGGCATGCACAGCAATCGTGGCACCAAGCGTTTCGAGCGTGCCAAGCAACGCGCCAGGCGTAAGCAATGCGCCAGCCGTGAGCGCTGGGCGAAACGAACCAACCCGTGGGGCGCGCACTTGGTGCGTCACACCGTCGGTCGCTGCTTCAATGAACAAGCCGTCGACGGTCGCGATATTTTTCCGTGAATCCGCCATGGCTACCTCACTCCTCCGACCAGCTCGCGCAGATCGTGCATCGACCAAATTCGTGGATTTTTCACCCGGCGGTAGCCGGTGTTTTGGTACGCCATTTCGACCAACGCGCTGAGATAACCACGCAATTCGCCGAGCTCGACGATTTCATCAGTGTCCATCTGCCGCGCTGCGACGAAAGGATCCATGTCGCCTTCGATGCGTGCTTCGGTTTCTTTCATGCCGGCTTCGATCTTGGTGCGTTCGGCTGGATCGGTCGTCATGATTTGGAAATCGTCGTCGAGCTTGGTGTTGTAGGTCGCGATCGCAAGCGTGCGGCCTTCCATCACGGAGAGCCGCGACAACGTCGTCGACAATTGAATAATTGGATCGTACGGCAAGCCGTTCATGGCGTAGTAGCCAGCGCCCGATGCTTTGCGCAACAACACGGTGAACACCGGATTGGTATTGGTGGAGTTGCTGTAGATCAGCGACGATCCGTACGCCAACAAGCCATGCGCTTCGGCTTCGCGCCCGATGTCGAAGCCCGAGATATCCTGCAGCCAAATCAACGGAATGCCGTCGTCGCTGCAAGCACGCGAAAACGCGCTGATCTTGGCGATGCCACCGCGATACAACGTGCCCGCTGCGCGTTGTGCTCCAGGCCGTTCCGGATCACCGACGAGACCTTGGCGATTGATGATGAAACCAGCGTACAACCCGCCGAGCTTAGCGACGCCGCAGATCATTTCTTCGCCAACTTCGGGCATCACTTCCCAAAACAGCGACTGGTCGCACAACCGCGCCAACACTTGTTTAGCGTCGTAGCTTTCGCGATGGTCGGTTGGCAACAAGCCAGCCAATTCCGCAGCTGCAAACCGTGGTTCCATGCTGCCGATATCGCCGCGGTAAAAATCGCCAGCGCCCGAAGGCAACCGGCTAACGTCACGACGGATGCAAGCCAACAAGGTTTCATCGTCCGGAACCCGGACATCAGCGCAACCCGATTGGTGCACATGCACTTCAGGGCCACCGATATCGAGCGAGGTAATCTTTTGGCTTTTGGCGCCTTTGATCAGCGCTGCGCCAGCGATCACCATGTACGCCTGCTCGGTCATGTACACGCGGTCGCTGATGATCGGCATGTAGCCGCCACCCGCAATGCAATCGCCAAATACGCCGGCGATTTGCGGCACGCCGTTGTGCGACAACAGCGAGTTCATTTTGAAAATGTGTCCAGCGCCGCGCGCGCCCGGAAAACTCTTCGACTGTTCCGGCAAAAACAAGCCGCTGCAATCCACCAAGTAGATCGTCGGCAACCGCAGCCGCATCGCCATCATCTGCGCGCGTTGGATCTTTTCAGGCGAACGTGGCCACCACGCGCCCGACGCCACCGTGTTGTCATTGGCGATCACCATGCACCAACGGCCGTGCACTTGCGCAAACGCAGTTACAACGCCTGCCCCTGGCGACTTTTGGTCGCCTGGAAACACATCGCCGTAATTTACAAACGTGCCGACTTCGTACGTGCGCGTGCCAGCGTCAGCCAATTTAGCCAACCGCTCGCGCGCTGTGAACTTGCCTTTTTTATGCACGCGTTCGACGTAGCTAGGGCCCCAGCCTGCGTGAACTTCGGTGCGTCGCGCCCGTAGGCGGTCTTCCAACGCGCCAAGTGCAGCGCGCTGTTCGGCCAACGTACGATCGTCGACCACTTTGTTAAGCGGATCACCTATGGGAACTAACGGTACAAACGCCATGCGGCAGCGACGCTATCATTTCGGCCCCTGCTGCGGCGCCTGCTGAAGCCGGTTCTAGTGGCAAAATCAGCGGTTCGCGGAGTACTTTATGGCATGGAGCTAGTGCCGACGATTGGGCTTGGTTTTTGTCCGCCGAAAGGCGGCGGGCAAGCCGAACAGTGGATGCGGGTGGTTAGGGAACAAGATGCAACGTTGCTATGCATGTCGAACGTTCATAAACATGGATGGTCGGCGTATTGGCCGAAGGGCTCCGGGATCCTGCTTGATTTGGCAACAACCGGCGCGATCGCGGCTGGCACGGCCGACTGGGTGCGCGCTGCGATGACACACGTGCAACGAGAATTTGTGCCGTCAGTAAACCGGGTGTTGTTTGCTGACGCGAAAGACAAAGCAGAATCAGCAGAGTTGATCGGGTTGCCAGGCGGGACCCTGTTTCTCGCCGAAATTATCGGCGGTAACCTGCGATTGGAATGGATCGGCGCAGGGACGGCAACGCTCATTCGGGACGGACGCGTCATTGCTCGAACCAAACCGCACACGCTTTATGAACAAGCGGTGGAACTGGGTGCCACCGCAGACATATTGGCAAACTATCCCACCGTTATCGCTCGAACCATCTGCGAAGAACACGAACACGCCCCCGAGACCTGGACATTACAGATGCCGTTGCAAGCCAACGATTGTCTAGTAGTTGTCGAAGGCGGTCCGTGCCGGATTATCGACGACAAAACACTTTGCGAGCTAGCCGCGCACCACGACACCCCGACGGCAACTGCACAAGCCATCGCGCACGCCACCCAATCAAGTGAACAGTTCTGCTTCGCTGCCGTCGCCGTGGTGCGCTGGACCGCAGCGTAACGCGTACTAGTTCGCCAACACGGCGCCGCTAGCAGCGAGGTATTCGTAGCTGAAAGCGCGCACCACAAAGTAGATCCAGCCGTCGGCGCGAAAGTGCGGATAGACGGCGTATTCGCCAGCGCGCATGTTGGTGATGCGGCGGGTAGCGCCGGTCAGCAAGTCGATGACGTAGATGTTCGATGCGCCTTTGGCAAGGTAGTCGGCGAACCGCGAATCGTTGGCCCCAGTGAAACCAAGCTCGACGGCGTCGCTGGCTTCAACGTAACGATGCACCACCAAATAACGCTCGTCGTACGAGATCGCTGGCTTGCCGCCGTTGAAGCAGTAGCGGCCCATTTCCGGCGCGTTGATCGCATAGGTGTTGCCAGTCAATGTGGCGTTCACTTTGCGCAACACCATGCCGATTTGTGCCGAGTTCGGCCCTGCAACGCGGCTGATCAGCATTTTCCCCGACGGCGAAAGCACGGTGTCACCTTCAAACGGCGTGCTGAGTGTCACCGGCGTACGCGCGGTGTAGCCATTGCCGTTGTTGATCAGCGGCGTGAAATGCAAAAAGCCTTCGCTCGAAAAGAATGCAGCCGGATTGTTTAACGTGCCACCACCATGACCACCGTCGTCGTTGCGGAATTGGCTATCGATGGTCCAGGCATCGCCACCACCGAGCGTTGCGGCAACGCTTTGATACAACCCAACCGTCGCTTGCGTCGAGCACGCCGAGTTGTTGCCAAACGCAATCGAGTTTGGATTATTCGTCAGCACCGACATTTTGCAGACCTTCGGCTCGAAGGTTTGAAACACAAAACCGGAGTTGTCAGGAAAAAACGCTGGGTCGTAATAACCGTCAGTGGTGATGTTGCGGTTGCGCTGCAAGTCGATGACGGCGGCGCTGTAGTCAGCACCCGCTGCACCGTGCGCCGCAAAGCGGCCATCGGCAGAACTGCGCGTCCAAAACTGGGTGCTATGTGGCAAGTTGAACAACAAGCGAATCACGCCGTTGTTGCCGTTTTCCCAGACGGTTTTGCGGGTCTTGTCAGTGAGGCACGTCGATGGTGCAGCGCCGTCAACGCAGCCAAACATATGCAGGTTGGCATCGTGATGACGCGCGGCCCAGCCCTCCGTGCGCATTGCCGTTATGTGGGTGCTCACCGTCGGTAAAATCGATGGCGTGCAGTTGTTGACCATGGTGTCAGGCGGCAACCGCTGGTCAAGCAGCGGCAAGTTGCGCGCAAAATACTCGGCAACGATATCGAAATCGCTTTGGTCAAAGGCCGGGCCGGTGCGCGGCATATGCGCTTGCGCGATGAAGTTTGCGCGAGCGCTCGCGGCGTTGGCACCGAACGCCAGACCAAACACATATTCAAACCACGGCAGTTTGCCAGCCGTAGCGTAGATACCCAACTTGGCCGGCGAGTACAACGCGCCCGGCATCGTCGAATTTTTCAAACAGTCCAACATCGTCGACGCTTGCGCCGCCGTGGTTGGATGCAAGTCGGTTAAACAATTCGTCGCCGATGCATCGGTGAGTTGTTTCCAATAGCGCATGCTGCCACGGGTGATCCCATGACAGGTTTTGCACGCGTTGATGCGATCGAGCGCTTGAGTGGCAAGCTCAGCATCGGGCATCGTCACCGCATTGCGAAATACCGGTGCCGCAGAAACCACGCCGTCATTGGGCGCACCATCAAGTTGCCCCGCGTCCGTCGTTGGCGCAGCGTCGTTGTCAGTGTTTTGAGCGGCCGGTCCACAGCCACTGGCCGTGGCTACCGCCAACAATCCCCCAAGCAATACATGTAAGCGCATGCCGACATCTACGCCGATCCAAGATGGTAACGCTAGGATTAATGGGTTCGGTCCGGGCGCCTAGCTAACGCAGCGTAATTCCTATTTTTTTAGAGAATGGCAAAAAAACGTTCGAACATGGCGCGTGATCTTCGCCACGTGTCCACGCGTTAGCTGAGCGTTTTGGCGCGTAACGAAGCGGGCCGACGCTGTGACACCATGGCGGCTTCGATCGATGCGCCCAAACAAACAGCTTGATCAGGTGCGATGCCGTCGCGCAAAGGCACGCCGAAATGCGCCGCCACCGCGTCACGGACGGCCGCTAAATGGCTGGTGCCGCCGCACATGTAAATCGCCGACAATTTTGATTTATCGATCTCGGCTTGCGCCAGCGCGCGATCACAAACGTCGAGCGATCGAGTGATGAGAGCACGCGCGGCGCGCGCGAAAATGTTCCGATCGATTGTGAGTTCAAGGCTGACCATGCCGGTCGCGGTGCGCAAGACATCAGGCACCGCGATCGTCGCCTGATCGCTGGCGGCAAGCGCGCGTTTGGCCCGTTCACAAGCGAACTTCACTTGTTGCCATTCAACCGCTTGCCGGCGCAGATCAACTTTGTGCTGGCGCCAAAATTGGTTTGCCGCAGCCTCGGCAAGTACCAAGTCGATATCGTCGCCACCAAGCCACGGATCGCCAGCGGTCGCTAAAACTTTGAAAGTTGAGCCGGAAACATCGACCAACGAAAAGTCGAAGGTGCCGCCGCCAAAGTCGTAAATACCAATGACGCCGCCAAACCCTGGCACGTACCGATTGGCGACGGCCGCTGCGGTTGGTTCATCGATAAAGTCGACGTTTTTGAAACCCGCAAGCTTCGCCGCCCGCTGCAATGCTGCGAGCCGCGTATCATCAAAGGTAACCGGCACGGCGATCACTGCCGAGGTTACATCGGTGCTCAAACGCGCCGACGCAACATCGCGAACGTGACTCAATAGGTGCGCGCAAATTTGCGGAATCGCCCACTTGGTTTGACAGATTTCCAACAGCGCTTGACCATCAGGGCCACGATATGCAAGGTACGGCTGCTGTGCCAAAAACGACTGCACTTCGCGATCGTCGAAGCCGCGACCAAGCAAGCGCTTGGGTGAAACCACGGTGCGCGATGGCGCAGTTGCAACTCGATCTTTGGCTGCATTTCCGACGACAACTTCATCGCGCGAAACGAACGAGATGATCGAAGGGATCATCTTGTCGCCAGCGTCGTTGGCAAACATAGTGACTTTACGGTTCTGCACCACGGCAACCGACGTATACGTCGTGCCCAAATCGATGCCGACTACGGCGGTAGTTTGAGTCGTTGCCCCGCTCACGTGCTTGTCATCGTACTCTCTTGCATCAAAATTCGCATCAATCTTGGGGCGCAAACCAACAGATGCAGCACGCAGATCCGCTATAATTTTGGTCTATGTCCGCGTATCAGGGACGCAAAACAGCGTTAGTGATCCATCAGGATCCTGGCGCGCTCGATGCGATCACGCGCGCTTTTGAAAGCCATGGCTTCGAAGTGGTCGCGGCCCTGTCGGCGTTTCGCGCACAAGCGTACCTAGAGGGCGATCGCGCCATTCATGTAGTTGTGGCGCAGTGGGACGATCAACAATCCGTCGGTGCCGACGTCTATCGCTGGTCGCTGCAGCGGCGCTATGATCTTCGCAGCCAGTTTGTGTTTGTGGCCGATGATCCGCCGCTCGGCTTCGAAGGGTTGGTGGTGGGCCGTTGTTTATCGATTCCGTTGGCCCGTATGCCGGAGATTTTGCAAATTGCCGAGGCTGCGGTGCTGCGCATCGCTCGCATTACCGACCAAACAGTCTCAGAAATCGCCATCAGCGTCGAGGCGCCGTCGTTGCTGCTCGCCGATGATGAAGCAATCTTATTGCTGGTCATGTCGCAGCTGCTCAAGGATGCGGGCTATCACGTGACCACGGCCGACAGCGGCAACTCCGCGATCGCGCAACTGACCACACAAGACTTCGACGTCATCGTGGCGGACTGGCACATGGACGATGGCTCAGGCAATGACCTATACACTTGGATCGCCGAAAAACGGCCCGATTTGGTCGATCGCATCGTGTTTTTGTCCGGCGAAGGCATTGATGACGTGCAGATCGCCGCGCCTGGCCGGCCGGTATTTCACAAAGGCCAAGATTCCGAAGCGCTGACTCGCGTGCTCGACGAAATCGTGCGCAGTGTGCGCGATGAAGAATGGCGCTGACCCAACCTGTTAAGCGCTGGGGTTCCACAGACCCGATAGTTTCCGTCAACAACATGCGTAGCAAGCGCGTAAACGCTGCCAGCGTTGGCCCAGCTTATGCTAATGCCTTCCGCATGAAACATCGCACCACAATCGCGACCTCGGTTCTTTCGCTTGCGCTGGCCGTTGGCTGTAGCAAAGAAAAAAATGCCAACGGCAGCTACTTCGGCAAAACCATGGCGCCTCCGGGCGACCTTGCCAAAATCAAAAAGGGCATGACGCTCGCAGAAGCGCAAAAAGCCGTGCCTGCCATCAAGAAAGACGAACAGTCGGGCGACTACATGGTTGATTCGGGCTACGTCAATTTGAAGATCGAAGTTTCGCTGCGCAAAGATGTCGTCGACGACATCATCTTCAAATTCAAAGGCACCGACGCAAGCAAGTTTCTCAGCGAAGCGTTTGGCCCAGGCACGCCCGACAAAATCGACAAAGAACGGGTTGATTGGAAAAATCCAGCCACTGGTTACAAAGCGCACTTAAGCTGTTCGCGCAATTGTTATTTGTACATGGAAGACTTCGTGCCGCTCAAGCCAGAGTTCTTTCCAAAAGAAATTGGCCCGATCGCTGATTTGGCCAAGGTCAAAGTCGGCATGACCGAAGCCGAAGTCAAAGCAGCACTGCCGAACAAACCGGCCATTATTGACTCGTTGGTCAACGCTGGTCCCGACGAAGTTTTGATGTCAGTGTACGCGCCCAAGGCCACCGGCGTAGTGCAAAGCAGCCGCATGCTAATGCCTGAAGAAGGTGTCGCCATGCTCAAAACCGCGTGGGGCGAGCCGGTTGAAACCACGACATCGATTGGTCAAGTGCAAAAAGTTTGGTTCAACGCCAAAACCGGCGCGCGCGTCACGATGGACGAAAAAGATCCATTCGGCAAAGTGAGTCTCGTGTTTGATTCATACATGCCGTACACCCAGATGCTGGGCGAAGACAAAGACGTCGTTGCGATTTTGCCCAAGCCATTTTTAGGCTTGTCGGCTGCGGAAATTAAAGCGGCGTACGCTGACACCGCGGTTACCGAAGGCGATGATGTTCGGCTGAGACTGCCACCTAGCGAACTCGAGATGTTTGAAACCCGTGTGCACTTTTTCATCTATGAAGGCAAAGCCCGTAACGCGCGCTTCAAGATTCCATACGGCACGCGCGTTGGTGCCAAAGAAGAAATCATGGCGTTTATGAAGAAGAAATGGGGCGAACCAACCCAAGGCACCGACTACAAGAAGTCGCTGATTTTTCACGCAGCGCCGCCGGTGGTCAAAGTTTCCGACGACACCATCAGCAAAGGCTGGGACGTTGAAATTGCCGACGCAGTGGACTAGGCACTTCGCTCTTTAGCCGCGCTCAGTAGTACGTACGGCATGCGTTACAGAAATAGCGGCTGTGCACCGCAACATAGTCCATCGGACTGTTGCAGGTTGGGCAGGCTGGCGACGGTTGCCGCGTCGCCGCAACCGGTTCAGCGGTAGTAAATTCGGTTTCTTCAGGAACGAATCGCTCGTTAGATTGGGTGTATTCGTCTTCCGGCGGCAAGGTATCCGGCGAGACCTCGCTTGGCTCGTCGACGAATGCCTGCATCGCAACCGTCGCAAAATCGGGTTTTTCGATCGCTGCAACATCGGGAGCTGTGACGGGCTCAACTGGTTTGGCCGTAGGTGTGATAACTGGCGGTGCTTCGGCGCGTTTCACCGACGGTGTGACCGGCGGTGGCGCGCTGGTTGGCAACGGCGGAGCAGCAGTTGCGCCGGCACGGCGGGGTGGCGGCTTGGTTAAGTCTGGTTTCGATCGAGTCACTGGTGGCAATGACGCGATTGGGCTGTTGCCGCCTAACGAAGGCACGGGAATAACAGTGCGAGGCCCACCGCCCGGCACAGCGGCGGCGATGGGTGGTTGCACCGCTGGCGGTTGGCCGAAACCTGGCGGTGGTTGCAGCGGTGGTTGTCCTGGTGGTGGACCGAAACCCGGCGGTGGTTGCGAAGACGGTGGACCGAAACCTGGTGGTTGCGATGCTGGTGGGCCGAAGCCTGGTGGTGGTTGCGACGATGGTGGACCGAAGCCTAGCGGTGGTTGCGATGCTGGTGGGCCGAAGCCTAGTGGCGGTTGCGACGCCGGAGGGCCGAAACCTGGCGGTGGTTGCGATG
>JAKQOD010000623.1 GCA_029565465.1 Deltaproteobacteria bacterium | reverse complement strand
CAACATGCGCTTGATCGGCTCGTACGCCCGCACCCGCGTGGCTTCAGGCACGTCAACGCGTGGCCCCAGATCGCGCAACGACAGATATAGCTTTTCAAGCGTATTGCGCCGCATGTGCGGGCACTCATTGCACGAACAGCTTTCGTCTTCGGGTGGTGCTGGGATCAACAACTTGCCGGGCGCAGCCGCAGCCATCTTGTGCAAGATGCCCGACTCAGTTGCCACGATGAATTCTTGGCAGCTGCTCTTCTGCGCGTACGTGATGAGCCCCGAGGTCGACGCAATGTGCTTGGCGTGCCGCAAAATGCCTTCGTGGCATTCAGGATGCGCAATCACTTCGGCTTTCGGGTGCTTTATCATCAGCGCGATCAAGCGTTTCTCCGAGAAGGTTTCATGCACCATACAGGTGCCTTGCCACGCCACCATATCAGGGCGATTGGCTTCTTTGGCCACGAACGCCGCGAGATGCTTGTCAGGCGCAAAGACGATCTTTTGGCCCGCCAACGCTTTGACGATCTTGACGGCGTTCGACGATGTGCAAATAACATCGGACAGCGCTTTCACTTCGGCGCTGCAATTGATGTAGCTGACCACGGTGTGGTCGGGATATTGCTCCAACCACTTGGCAAATACCGGCGCTGGGCAGCCATCGGCCAGCGAACAGCCGGCTTCGAGGTCAGGCACCACTACGATTTTGTCGGGATTGATGATCTTGGCGGTCTCCGCCATGAAGTGCACCCCGCAAAATGCAATGACATCCGCGTTGGTGGTTGCCGCGGCCTGCGACAGTTGCAGCGAATCGCCAACAAAATCAGCTATATCCTGCAGTTCTGACTCTTGATAGTAGTGCGCAAGAACGACTGCATTACGCTCTTTTTTGAGCGTCCGAATCTCATGTTCCAGCTCTTCGGCCGATAGGTCGAACGTGGCGGTTGAATCTTCGACGTCCGGTGCCGTGCGCTCTGGCCGGCCTAGTACGGGCAGCTTGGGTCGTGACATGCCCAACGTGTAGCACGACTTGAATGAACAGTTGATCCCTCACCTAGGGATCCGTAGGATGCCCCGATGTTGGCAGTTTTTCGTAGGTCAGGCCGTTTTGCTGTGTTGCTTGCAATGGTAGTGGCCGCCTGTGCCCAAGGTGAAAACAAGACGAGCGTAGACGCAACGCCGATTATCGACGCGTACGTGCCCGATGCATGTGTGCCGCAAACCGAAGTCTGTAACGGCAAAGATGACGACTGCGATGCCAAAACCGATGAAGGCTTCGTTGGCCTTGGTGATACGTGTTCCGCTGGCGTTGGCGCCTGCACGGCATCCGGCCATCTTGTTTGCAAAGCCGACGGTACCGCGGTGGTGTGTGATGCCCAGCCTGGCGATATGACCACGGAGAAATGCGACACGATCGACAACGACTGCGATAGCAAGACCGACGAAGAATTCATGCTTGGCACGCTGTGCGATGGTGGCGATGCCGACTTATGCAGCGAAGGCATGATTGTATGCGACGCAACCGGCGGCACCATGTGCAGCGATGCCACCGATGATTCGGTCGAGATGTGCAACGCCGCCGACGACGATTGCGACATGAAGACCGATGAAGGCTTCGATGTGGGCGCCCAATGCGACGGCACCGATAGCGACGTGTGCAAAGAAGGCATGATCATGTGCAACGATACCGGTGGCGCGGTGTGCGGCGATATCACCGGTGACTCGCTCGAAAAATGCAATGGCATCGACGACGATTGCCTCGGCGGCATCGACAATGGCTATGACGTTGGCACCGCGTGCAGCGCTGGGGTTGGCGCTTGCATGCGCATGGGCACCAAGGTTTGCAACAGCATGGAAACGGGGACGCTGTGTGATGCGGTCGCAGGCTCGCCGTCAGCAGAGACCTGTGGCGATGGCATTGATCAAGATTGCAACGGCGCCGACATCAGTTGCCCAATCAACGACACAGGCGCCGGCGCGGTTGACATCAGCGCGGGTGGCACGTTCACGGTC
>JAKQOD010000604.1 GCA_029565465.1 Deltaproteobacteria bacterium | reverse complement strand
CATCACCGTCTGCGACAACGCCGCCGGAGAAACCTGCCCATTCTGGCCGGGGAATCCTGCGACCGCGCACTGGGGCTACGAAGACCCAGCCGCCGTTGAAGGATCGGATGAGGCCAAGCGTGCGTCGTTCCAAAAAGTGTTCCAGCAAATCGCGACGCGCATGCGCACGTTCTGCTCGCTGCCTATTGAGTCGCTCGATGCGCTCGCCATCAAGCATGAAATTGCGGCGATTGGCAGCACGCCTGTGGCGCATTAGTCCACACACGGAGCATCGTGAAGACATCGGGAACCGCTATGAAGAAAACGATTTCGCATTGGATGCTCGCGCTTACGGTCGCGTCGAGCATGTCGGCGTTTTTTGTAGCGCGTGCATTTTCGATAAATCTGGAGCTGGCTGTATTTGCGGTGACGGCCGTCACACTGATAGCCGCCATGGCCATAGAGCGTTGGATGCCATTCGACCCGCATTGGAATTCCGGAAATGGCGATTTCAAAACTGACACGACAAGCACGGTTGTATTGCTTGGCGTCGTCGATCCGCTACTGAAAGCCTTTGCGCCGCTGCTCGTTGTGTTCGCGTACTCAAATATCGCCACGCCCGAGACGTTCACACTTTTCCCGGTAGACGCGTCGGTTCTTGTGCAACTCGTAGTGGCCACACTGCTCATCGAATTGGGCCGCTATTGGGCGCACCGCTGGCACCACACGAACCGCTTCCTGTGGTGGTTGCATGCGATGCATCACAGTAGCGAACGACTTTACGCCGTGAACAATTTTCGTTTTCATCCGCTGAACTACGTAGTGAATTTTGCGCTGAGCACTTTTCCGCTCATGCTTATCGGCGTACCGGCAGACGTGTTGTTTGGATATATGGCGCTCACTCAGCCTGTGCTGATGCTGCAGCACGCGAACATTGATCTGCGTAGCGGTTGGCTAAATTACGTTTTCAGTACGAACGAACTTCACCGTTGGCATCACTCAAGCGACACGACCGAAGCCAACAGCAATTACGGCAGCGCGCTCGTCGTTTGGGATCAGGTCTTCGGCACGTTCAGACTTCCACGGGCAATCCAAACGCCAAAGCGAATTGGCTTATTCGCGCAAAGCGCGAACTATCCAGCGCGAGCGAGTTACCTGCAACAACTACTCTCGGCCTTTGGCCCGACCTGCTGCCGAGCGTAGCGATTTAATAAAAGCCCTTCATGTCAAACAAGTCAACAACCGCGATCTGCACACCGCAACCGATGAATCTGTTCGAGCGCTACCTCACCGTGTGGGTATTCCTCTGCATCGTCGCTGGCATCGCGTTCGGGCAAATCGCGCCCGGCGTGTCGCAGGCGATTGGCCGCATGGAAATCGCACAGGTCAACCTGCCTGTGGGTTTGCTCATCTGGGTGATGATTGTTCCAATGCTCGTGAAGGTGGATTTCGGCGCGCTTGCAGAGGTGCGCAAACACGTGCGCGGCATTGGCGTGACGTTGTTTGTGAATTGGTTGGTGAAGCCTTTTTCGATGGCGTTTCTCGGCTGGCTATTTATTCGCCAACTGTTCGCGCCGCTGTTGCCCGCGGACCAGTTGGATAGCTACATCGCAGGGCTCATTTTGCTCGCGGCTGCGCCGTGCACGGCGATGGTTTTTGTGTGGAGCCGACTGACTAACGGCGACCCGTTGTTCACGCTGTCACAAGTGGCGTTGAACGACAGCATCATGGTGATTGCATTCGCGCCGTTGGTGGCGTTTCTGCTCGGCATCTCCGCCATCACCGTGCCGTGGGCAACGCTCGTTACATCAGTTGTCCTGTACATCGTGATTCCGGTCATCATTTCGCAGCTGCTGCGCAAGATGTTGCTGGCAAAAGGACAGGCCGCATTCGATGCCACGATGGCAAAGCTCGGGCCGTGGTCTATTGCTGCGCTGCTCGTCACGTTGGTGTTGCTCTTTGCGTTTCAAGGCGAAGCAATCTTGAAGCAACCTTTGGTGATTGCACTGCTTGCAGTGCCGATTTTGATTCAGGTGCTATTCAACTCTGCGCTCGCGTACGGCCTCAATCGCGCGTTGGGCGAGAGCCACGCGGTGGCGTGTCCGTCGGCGTTGATTGGAGCGTCGAATTTCTTTGAACTTGCGGTCGCGGCGGCC
>JAKQOD010000603.1 GCA_029565465.1 Deltaproteobacteria bacterium | reverse complement strand
GTGGATGGCTTGGCCAGTGGGCGAAAAGCCTTCGCGCTGAGCAAAGGCAAGGACGTCGGTTGGCTTGTCTTTGGCGCGGTAGTCGCGATTCAACGCATGAATCTCGGCGTCGGTGGTTAACCGCAGAGTGACTTCAAGGTCTTTGCGCTTCTCGCTGCGGGCGACCGCGGTGACCATGCGGCCGGCGTAGAGTTTCAGCTTGCGACGCCAGTACGGCGAGAACAATGCACGCGCAGCAGGATCAACGATCAATTCAAGCATGGTGAAGCCTCGACGAAAGCTGGACACGGGCGGCTGGAGCAATCATCAACTAGCATGGCAACGCCTCGGCGGAATCATGGCAGGAGCAACAGGGACGAACGTCAATTCGAGCATGACGGTCTCGCCGCTACACATGGCCCCAGACTTTATTGTTCACGAATAAGTCGAACAATGCGGCGTCTAGTTTGCCCTGTTTGACATCGCTTGCAATCACATCAAGCGCGCGCTCAACCGGCATAGCGCGTTTGTACGGCCGGTCTTTGGCGGTGAGCGCATCGTAGATATCAGCGATGGCCATCATGCGCGCAGCGACCGGGATGTCGTCGGCCTGGCGGCCAAACGGATAGCCGGTGCCGTCGAGCTTTTCGTGATGCGCGCCGGCAATGAGTGGCACCCGGCGCAGCGAGCGGCCCCATGGAATACGGCACAGGAAATTGTAGGTGTGGGTAACGTGGCTGTTGATTTCGAGGCGTTCGTCTTCGGTAAGTGAGCCACGACGAATCTGCAGCGCCGACGCTTCGTCGCCGGTAAGAAACGGCTGGGGCTCGCCGAGCTCGTTGACGAATTGCATCTTGGCAATTTCCGAGATGCGTTCAAAGCCACCTTGATCGAGCACGGTTGGCTCGTTGGCTGCCATGATGGCGCGTATCACTTCGTCGAGCAGAGTGATGCGCTGGGCGACCTCGCCTTCGATGGTGGCGAGGCTGCGATTGCGCTGTTTTTCGAGCGCCGCCATGTCGGCTGCGTGGGCTTCGCGCGATGACTCGATGAGGTAGCGAATCTTGCGTTCGGCACCTTCGAGTTGATAGGTCTTGCGGATGTAGTTGAAGCGCTCAACGACCAAATCGCGTTGATGTTCGTAGAGTTTTTTGGCTTTGACCAGCACATGCTCGCGTACGCCAACTTTGCCAAAATCGTGCAGCAAAGCTGCGTATTGAATTTCCGTAAGGTCATCGCGCGAAAACGAAACGTCGGCAAGACCAACCGAAGCAAGCAGGTTTGGATACGACTCTTGTTGTTGGTTGACGGTTTTGGCCAACCCCACAGTCAGCGTCGCTACCCGCTCGGAGTGACCGGACGTCGTCGGGTCGCGTGATTCGATGGCGGTGACCGAGGCTTTGACGAAGCCGTCGAACAGCTGCTTCACTTCGTCGTACAAGCGCACGTTTTCGAGTGCAATGCCGGCTTGCGATGCCAGCGTGGTTACATAGGCGACCGAAAGTTCATCAAAAGGCACAACGCCGTCGTCGAAATCGGCGGGCAGTTCAAGCGTGAGCCAGCCTTTGCCGCGCTTGTTGATCAGCTGAATGACGCCAATGACTTCGTCGCGTGCCGAAATCATCGGCACAACGAGCACGGAGCGTGTCTGATAGTGATTTTTGTCGTCGAAGGAGCGATCGTGCACGAAGCCCCACGGATTATTGCCTTCGCCTGGCGCATCAAGGCCGTAGAGGTCGCGAATATTGAGCACTTCGGATTGCAGGACGGACGCGCCGACGATCGAAGAATGCGAAACCGGCAATTCGAAGCCGAAGGATTCAACCGTGCGGCTGTCGTTTTGCGATGCAACAAAACGCAGCGTGCGCTTGGCCATATCGTCGTCGGAGCCAGCGACGGTGTACACGGATCCAGCGTCGGCGCCGGTAACTTCGCAAGCACGGCGCAAAATGATCGCCATGAGTGAAGCCATGTCGCGCTCTTGCGAAAGTGCGCGGCCGATCGAAATCAACATGTCATTTTCGTGCCGTGCGCGCTCGAGATCCAGCTCCAACGTGGCGGCGGCAAAGCGCTGCGCAATGGTATTGGAATGATGGCGCAAGGTGAGCAACAACCGTTCGCTCGACAAGGGGCAAATAACGGCACTGACATCGGCGTCGAGAAACGCAGTTTCCGTGGCCCGATTCCAAAGCGGGGTGAAGTCGGCATCGTTGCCAACGAGAATCAGGGCATAGTTGCCAGAGCGAGCGCGCTGCAAGTGGCGTGCGAAGCCGGCCTGATCGGCCCAGGCCTCAGGCCACGCCAGCACGACGAATACGGGCGTGCGGACGCGATGCTGGACTTGTTCGAGTTCGACAAAGTCAGCGCCTTGGCGGCGCACGCGGTAATTGGCAAATCGAATGTCGGAAGTAACGACATCGACCAACTCAAAGGGCGTCCCTATCGACGGCTCAACCACGCTGAGATGGTAGCACGACTTGGGGGGTGTGTTCGTGTCCCTGTCTGTCCCTGGTACAGGCTCGGCCACGTTTCGCTTGCAGCACCTTGCCCAGCACTGCTCAGTTTGGCCTGGCTTGCGACTAGAAGAAGTTGCCGATGGTGAATTCAAACACGAGCGGATCTTCGTTGAGCTGCGCTTGGCGATCGAGCGGAATGCCCCACTCGAAGCGCAGTGGGCCAATAGGCGAAACCCAGCGGAAGCCAAAGCCAACGGACTTGCGCAAGCCAACGGTAAGCGATTCCGGGAAACGGAAACATGGGTCAAACTTGACCGAAACGATTGAACTTTTGCGTTGCAGACCCGAGCAATAACGGCTTTCAAGGTTGTACGCGTTACCCATGTCCAAGAACACAACACCGGAGATACCGATGCGCCTAAACAACGGGAATTCGATTTCGCTGTTCCAGATGACCTGCATATTGCCGCCGAGCGGCAACGAGCCCAAGCCCTGACCAACGTCGCCAGGCGAACTAGTTGCGATACGTGGTCCGAGCGAGCGCGGCGCGTAACCGCGCACGTCAAAGATACCGCCGATCAAGTAGCGTTCGCTGATCGGCACGCCAAGTGGGTCGCGGCTGGTGGTGAAGCCCAACTCGGCGTTGAGCTTGAGCACAAACGGCCCCCACAGTGGTTTGTAGAAGCGCGCGAAGCCGCCCCAACGGAAGAACCGGTTCTCCGACAAGGTGCCAGCGCCAGCGTATTCGGCGAAGCCATTGAGGAACCAGCCTTGGGTGGCGGCCAAACGGTTGTTACGGGTGTCGTATTGCAACGACGCGCGCAACGATGACGTCACGCCGCCGCGGAACAGGTTGGCAACGCTTTGCGCAGCAATCGGTGCACGGGTGGCGCCCAGGCTGGTGAAGCCGTTCGAGCCAGTCGAAATCTTCACGGTTTCGAGCTTGTAGGTCAAAAATGCGCGGGCCTCATACGACAGCGGATAGCCCCAGGTTAGGCTGCCACCCGATGCGTTCCGCGCGAAGTTCCCGAACCCGCGGCTTTGATTATACAAGTCAAACGCAAACGTCCAGCTGGTATCGAGGAAGTATGGCTCCACGAAGCGCAGCAAGAACAACTGGCGCAGCGACGAGATTTGCGCTTGCAATGCCAAGGTTTGGCCGCGGCCGAACAAGTTGTTTTGCGAAACCTGCGCTTGGGCAATGAAGTTTTCAACCGACGAGAAACCAGCGCCGATTTGGAACGTACCGGTCGAAGTCTCACAGACTTCAACGGTCACTTCAACAAACTCATCCGAGCTGCCGCGTTTGGTCGAAACCGTGACTGGCTCTTTGTCGTCGCCGCACTTAAAGAAGCCCAGCGCGGCAATGCGGCGCTTGGAGATATCGAGGTTGGTATTATTAAAGAGTTCGCCTTCGGCGATCTTCATTTCACGCCGAATCACCTTGTCGCGAGTTTTGCTATTGCCGCGAATATTGATGCGCTCGAAATAGGCTTTTTTGCCACGCGCAACTTCGAAGGTTAGCGAAATCTGCCGTTTGTCGAGGTCAACTTTGACCAGCGGCGAAACGTTGGCATACGCATAACCTTGGTCCATATAGAACGACGCCAAGGCTTCACGGTCTTGGGCGATCATGGTGCGCGAAAACTGCACGCCATTGCGCACGCGCAAATGGTCGAGCTGCGCGGCTGCAGTGCCGATGAGGTCGCCTTTAAAGTCGACCTTGCCGATCGTAAACGGGGGGCCCTCGTCGACCGGCACCGACAAATACATGTACGCCTTGTCACGCGACATCCGCACTTGCGGCGTGCCGATTTTGGCGTTGGCGAAACCACGATCGTAGTAGTAACCGTTGAGCACTAACAGGTCGCGCTCGAATGCTTTTTCGTTAAAAACGCCGGAATCATCGAGGAACGAAAGCGCACCGGGCCGTTTGGTGCCCATGAAGACGGCACGCAATTCCGAATCAGGAATTTGCGTGTTGCCAACAAACTGCACGTCGCGAATCTGCACCTTGGCGCGCTCGGTGACGTAGAAGTAGATATCGCTTTCGGCTTCGTTGGCTGGCTTTACTTCGTAGGTAACCGCTGCGAGGTAGTAGCCTTTGCCGCGATACACTTCGACCAGCTTGTCGCGGGCCAGCTTAATT
>JAKQOD010000595.1 GCA_029565465.1 Deltaproteobacteria bacterium | reverse complement strand
GCAGAATATGCCCGGGTGATCGCCACTGCCATTGGCTTGGATGCTGAGCGCATCCGCGAAACCTACCTTGCCCGATATCGCGCTGGTCGCGGTTTGCCGCCGGAAGAGGGCTGAAGCCTTGACGCGCTAACGGCGTGCCCTCTACCATAGCTGCATGGCCACACTTATCGACAATGAAAAGCGCGCTCGTCAGCTAGCCCGTGCGATTGCATCCGACTTGACGCTGTACCATGAGCCCAAAATTCTCGAAGGGCTTACCAATGATACGTTGTTCGACACCTTGGCTGAAGAGATCAAAGAAGGTAGCGAACTCTTCAAGAGCCGCGTCACCACGGAAATCTTTGGCCAACACATTTATGAACGCGCCATCGTTGATGTGTTGGTGAAATCCAAAGGTCACGTTAAGTCGAAGATTTGGTAATCGAGGACGACATAGCGATTGTCGACGGCGACGCCGACGACGATAGCGACGAATTGCAGCCCGCTGGCGCGCTCCAAGCTGAAGTCTTCGAGCTCACGATCGACGCCTCTAGCAACGGCGAGCGTTTAGACGCTTCGGTTGTGCGTGCAGCGGGCGTCAGCCGTGCGCAAGCCCAACGTTTGTTCGAAGCTGGTGCGGTCATGGTGAATGGCGCGGTGCCCAACAAGCTCGCAACCCGCATGAGGGTTGGCGATCACGTGCGGGTCGAAGTCGCGACGGCGAAGCCGCTCGAAGTAGTGGCCGAGGCCATTCCGCTCGACATTTACTTTGAAGATGCACACCTGATCGTGATCAACAAGCCGGCTGGAATGGTGGTGCACCCTGCGCTCGGCCATTCAACCGGCACGTTGGTCAATGCGCTGTTGCATCACTGCCACGACCTATCGGGTATCGGCGGCGTGATGCGCCCAGGCATCGTGCACCGCCTCGACAAAGACACCTCGGGGTTGATGGTGGTCAGCAAGCATGATGCTGCGCATCAAGGGCTCGCCGAGATGTTCGCAGCCAAGAGCCGGGGCGAAGCTGGCAGCTTGGCACGACGCTATCTGGCGCTATGTGCACCGGGGCCGCGACGAGAAGTTGGGCGCCAAGGCATTGTGCGCACGCTGTATGGCCGTCATCCCGTGCATCGCAAGTTGTTCTCCTCGAAGGTCCAACGTGGCAAACCAGCGGTTTCGCATTGGCAGTTGGTCGAAGCGCTGCCAGCTGCGGCGTTGCTCGAATTTACGCTGCAAACCGGTCGCACCCATCAAATTCGAGTGCACGCTGCCGACCATGGGTTTCCGGTGTTCGGTGACACAACCTATGGTTATCGGCAACGGGACGACCGTCTGGCGGAACTTGCCAGCGGCTTGGGGCGCCAGGCGTTACATGCTCATGTGTTGGAATTTGCGCATCCAATCACCCACGCGCCATTGGCGTTCAAGGCGCCGTTGCCCGACGACATCCTACACGTGTTGGCCGTTATGCGCACGCATACGTAAATGCCGTAAGTTATTGTGGCAGGCGTACAATGCGGACGCGATGATACGGCAAGCCGGCATTGCCGCGGCTGCCATCGGCGATGTAGAGCGCTCGGCCATCAGGTGAAATCGCAAGGCCCTCTAAGCCGTAGAATTGTGCGGTCGACAGCGAATCGCTGTCACGAAAACCTGGGGTGTGGTCACCGGCAACGGTCGTAACTTGGCCGTCTTGCAGCTTGCGAATGTCGGCGTTGCCGAGCTCGGTGATATAGAGCGTGCCATCGCTGGCCGCGACGATACCTTGGGGTTGGTTGAAGCTTGCCGTCGCTGCTGCACCGTTGGTGGCGCCCACCGCGCCCGTGCCTGCAAGCGTGCTAACTGTCGCGCGTCGCGTTGTAAGGTCGAGCGCTACCTGACGAATCCGATGGCCGCCAAATTCGGTAACGGCAACGGCCCCATCGGGCATTTGCGCGAGGTGATACGGTTG
>JAKQOD010000590.1 GCA_029565465.1 Deltaproteobacteria bacterium | reverse complement strand
AACCGTGCGCCAAGCCTACCGTTGGGTCGGTGGCAATCGGCGCTGCAGAACGCGACGCATCTGACTTTGCGCATCCACTCGTCGCGCAAGCGAGGAGCGATACCAACCAGGCCGCAGCAGCATGTCGCATTGTTGCAAACTATCACAAAGGCGCTGAATGGAGATTCCGACTCAACATTCCGACGCTTTGGCACGCCCCACCAACAAACTACAAAAAAACGCCTCCAATCCGCGAAGTAGCGCTACTGTAGCGTCATGAGCTCACCGGTTCATCACCACCAGTACCTGTACGCTGATTACATCGCGCTTGAACAGCACAGCCCGGTGCGTCACGAGTTTTGGGCGGGTGAGATCTATGCCATGGCCGGCGGTACGCCGGAGCACGCAGCACTGGCCGCAGCGATTTTGCGCGCCATCGGCAATCAATTACCCAGTGGATGCCGCACGTACACATCAGATCTACGCGTCCGTATGCAAGCGAGCGACGTAACCACATATCCCGATGGTGCCGTTATATGTGGCAAAGTGGTGCCAGCGATCGATGACGCGATAGCAGCTACCAACCCTATCTTGCTGATTGAAGTCACCAGCCCCTCGACGGAAGCTTATGATCGCGGGGCCAAACTTGAACATTACCGGTCGCTGTCGACGCTGCAAGCTGTCGTAGTTCTGTCGCATCGAGAAGCGAGGGTCGATCTAATTTCCCGGAATGTAGACGGTGCGTGGACCAGCGCAGTATTCATGGCTGGCACTTCGTTTCAAATCGACTCGCTAGGGATCGTGATTGTTGTTGACGACCTCTACGAAAATATTGCCTGACCCTCGATAGGTTGAAGGCGGTAGGCCAACGGCATGCCTACGCTGCCAACGCTGCTGGCGTGCGCGTCGCATACACGCCGCGCTTGATGTTTTGCCGAATGGTCATCGCTTCGCGCACGACCTTGATCATGTCTTTGACCGGGTTAATTTTTGAGCGAGCGTCGTCTTTCCAATACACGCCAACTTCTTCGACGAGATACCCACGGCGCTTGGCCAGTGCCAAGATTTCCAAGTCAAAGGCCCAGCCGTCGATGCGAGCGCGGCAAAACAAATCGCGCGCGGCTTCGGCAGTAAACGCTTTGAACCCACATTGGGTATCGTTGACGCCTGGCACCAAGCTGCGTTGGATCACGCGATTGCACAACCGGCTCCACAAGCGGCGATACAACGGTTGTTTCACGTCCGACGTTGCGCCCGCGACATAGCGCGAACCGATCGCGATTTCGGCACGGCAAGCAATGATCGGCGCCAACAACTTGGGCAGTTCTTCCGGTGGCATCGAACCGTCGGCGTCGCACATCACGCGAATCTGGCCACGCGCAGCCAACATGCCTAAGCGCACTGCACTGCCTTTGCCACGATTCTGCGGCGACTGCACCAAGCGCAGGCCAGGCATGTTGCGCGCGATGGTTTCCACTACGCCAATGGTTGCATCTTTCGAGCCGTCGTCGACAACCACAATTTCCCAACGCAGCGGTTGGCTGATCAAAAACGCGTGCAAACGTTCCAGCGTTGGCGTGATGCGCAGCGCTTCATTGTAGGCCGGAATCACGATCGAAAGGTCAACGAACAACTGGGTGAGCGGGATGACATTGCTAAGTTGCGACTTCGACATAACGACTCCTTCAAGTGAACCAACGGACTAACGAAACGGAAGCGCTACGCAGTAGCGCGGTTTGAGAACACGACTAATTTTTGTGCTGGGAAGCTCCACACTGCGAACACCAAAACCGCACAGGCAATTTTGGCGAGTTGATACGGCACGTTCATCCACACCGAAGCGATGTGCATGCTGATCGCCATCAACACAGCCGTGACGGCAACTACCAAGGCGAAGCGCAGCAGTTGGCCGGCGGAGGCTGGGGAGCGATCGACAAA
>JAKQOD010000585.1 GCA_029565465.1 Deltaproteobacteria bacterium | reverse complement strand
CACCGTGCGGGCAGCGTCGATCAGCTCGACGATGAGTTGTTCACCTTCGCCCATAATGATGGCATCAAAAAACGGCGCCATCGGAGCGGGATTGGAGAACGTCAACGGGCCGCCCGCAACCACCAGCGGATGATGATGATTGCGTTGGCTGGCGAGCGGCGGAATGCCCGCGCGCTCTAGCGTTTCGACGACGCCAGCCAGCTCAAGTTCATACGCGACCGAATAGGCAATGATGGGGTAATCGCTGACCGGCCGGCCAGCTTCGAGGGTTACGAGTGGTTGACCTGGCGCTAATGGCAGCGCCGCTGCATCGGGCAGCATCGCACGATCGGCCGCAACGCCTGGCAGGTTATTGATGGTGCGATAGATCTGTTGGTAGCCCAACGACGACATCGCGGCCCGATAGGGACTCGGATACACCAGCGCGATGCGGGTCGGCGCATCTTTGAACAACGTGCCACGTTCGTCGGCTAGCAACTGCGCTGCGGTAAGCCCGGCGTGGCGTGACGGTCGCGTCATTGGCAGCTCACATGGAAGCGGCGATGTTGTTTCCAGTCCCCGTCGCGTACCGACAAGCTGACACATTCGGCGTTACCATCGCAGCCGTCGGTTGAAAGTTTGATATCAGCTGAACCATCGCCGTCGCGATCGATCAACATCAAGGTTTGGGCATCGTTTGTTTCGTCGGTACTAATAACGCGCGCACCTTGCCGCAGATCGCCGCCGAATACTAGCCATGTACCCAACCGACCGGTGCCGCGGGGCGTGTTGAGGCTGCTCGCGCTGGCATCATCGGCTGGGGTGACCGTCCATAAAAATGAGGTAGGGCATTCGTTTTGCGCTGGCGAAATGCGGCCCGCGGTGAAGCGCCCCGGCGCTGCTGTGCTGTTGACAACGGCGGCAACGGCGCCGGATTTGGGCGCGTCGCCAATGCACGTTGCGGTTACTTCACCATACGTATTGGCTGCGCAAACCGCGATGATCGCGGTATTGCGGGTGCGCTCGACGCGTGTCGTAGCTGTTTTGGTGCGCTGTAAGCCATGTTTGCCTGCGTGTGCAGGCGGCGCCGCAAGCGCCACACCGAGGCTGGTGAGAAGCAGAGTTCGCGTAGCCATGTTTCACCCTAGCACACTGGCCTTGCCGTGCGCATGCCGCAACGTTATCGAGCAATCCGAGCGAATCGTGCAAGCCGTACACCATGGCGTCGGGCACGTCCTGCAACCGTGCTGTGACGCAAGCCGGCCAGCACGGTGCACGCTACCAGGCCAACTGCGCAAATTTTGGCCAGCGAGGTGACAGCTGCGCGCCGTGCGGAGTGGCAAATAGTCTGCTAGATTGCCGCGCATGATGCACAATCGTTGGATGATTGCGGTCGCTGCTGCTGCCTTGGTTGCGGTAGTTGGCTGCGACAAGAAGAAATCGAGTAGCGGCCTGGCGCCGGCGACGAACTGGTCAGCCAACGGCAGCGCTGGCGGGCCCGCTGGTGCAGCGCCAACTGCACCGCCTGCGGCGATGACAAATCCTCACGGCGGGCAAGGTGGCGCCGACCCTCATGCAGGTATGAATATGGGCGATGGCAGCGATCCACATGCTGGTGTGCCTGGTGCGCCTGACGTAACCGCGATGGGCTTGCCAGCGCCGGATCCTAATCGCCCCGTGAATCCCAACAACGTGTTGGCTGGAACAATTGAAGCTGGGCCAGGCATCGCTGAAAAACTACAGAACGGCACGGCGATTTTTTTGGTTGCCAAATCGGCCGGACCCGACGGTGCGCCCGTTGGCCCACCCTTGGCGGTTGAAAAGCTTACCTGGACTGGTTCGTCGCTTCCGTTCAAGCTGAGCGAAGCGAACGCGATGATTGCGGGTACAGTGTTTTCGGGCAACGTGGTTCTGGTTGCACGCTACGATCAAGATGGCGAAGCGCTGTCGAAGAAAACCGGCGACGTGACTGGGACGATCACTGCCAAAGTGCCCTCGACGACGATTAAGCTGACGCTCGATACCGTGTTGCCATAACGGCTACCGCTAGCCGACTTCGCGCAGGTGGGCATTGTCGTTCCATTGGCATAGGCGCCAACTTATACCTTGTTCGTCGGATGCATACCGTTCGACCACCGACAGCGATGCGTTGTCGACCAAGGTGAAGAAGCGGGTTTCACTAGTTGGCGGGCCCACACGGGTAATGTGCGCCAGCATGTGAAACAGCGCGATCCCATGACTCACGACGATCACGGTGCTGCCCCGGTGGGCAGCTGCGATGCGATCAAGCGCACCACTGACGCGGGCATAACAAGCCGCGTTGGTCTCGGCGCCTGGCGGTAGCGCCGTTTCGTTGCGCGCAACCAAAGCAGCGTAGGCTTCGGGGTGTTGCGCTTTGGCATCGGAAAAGCTCATGCCATCGAAAATCCCAACCGTGCGTTCACGGAGTGCCGGATCAAGTTCTAGCGGCAGTGCGGTGGTCGCTGCAATGGCTTGGGCGGTGGCGGCCGCACGGGCCAAGTCGCTAGAAACGATTGCGGTCGGCGGTGCCTTGGCAACGATGCTGCGTTGGCCGATGGTTGCAGCAACGGCGCGGGCTTGCGCAACGCCACGCGTCGTCAGCGGCGCTGCGTCCCAGCCGCCAAAACGGCTGTTGCTGTTATTTTCGGCTTCGCCGTGGCGAACCAGCCATATCGTGGTGAGGGTAGGGGCAGGGAGGCTAGAGCCGGTCACCGACTCATGGTATACGAAACATCCGATGCCTGATTACAGCAAACTCCACGATCTCATTAGCCATCGCGTCACCTTCGAATACGACACGGGTGCACGCGTTACTGGGTACCTTGCGTCGTGCCAGCCTTCGACTGGTGCGGTTGAATTCGTCGTGCTTTCCGACGTGAAGCTGACCGACTCCAAAGGCAAAGTCGTACGCGAAGCCGGTGAACTAACAATATGCCCAAATGCGCTTACGGGCATTGCGCGTGATGAAGGCCCCCGCGGCCGCGATCATCGCTGAGCACGCATTCGCGTTACCCGTGCCTGGTCTGCGACGGGCACTACCCTTGAAACGGCAGGCTGACGAGATAGTCCATCTTGCCAATGTTGAGGCCGTTGTGACGCAAGATCGTGTACGCCGTTGTCATGTGGAAATGGAAATTCGGCAGCACAAAATGGTCGAGATAGTCGCCAGCGCGCAAGGTCTTGCCGCCCATCCACACGTGCGTGCAAGCGCGATCTTCACATCCGACAAAGTCTTCGGCTTTGAAGGTGTTCAAGTACGCGATCACGGTTTGAATCCGTTGCCGCAACTGCTCAACCGTGTTTTCTGAGTCGGGATGTGCGGGCGCATCTTTGCCCGTCATTTTGGCTGCGGCAAATTTAGCGGTATCGCAAGCCGCTTGGAGCTGCTTGATGAAGCCATATTGATCTGGCGCCATGTGGTAGTTGAGGATGACCGATGGTGAGTATTTTCGGTCAGCCGCGTCGGCGACGAGCTTGTCGAGCCAGTTGAGTGACGCGCCGAGAAATTTCGTGAATAGCGGAATGGTGGCGTTGTACAAATTCATGGCGCCATCCTACCGCGCCTGGGCGCAAAGAGTGGCGGCTGCCAACAAATCAGACAATGCGCGCAACCCAATACACGCCAACCCAAAATCCGCCCGCGGTGCCCAAGCCCGATGCGATCGCGATAATCAAAATGCGCGTGACGGGATTACGGAAAAAGCCACGCAAGCTCTGCGTATCTTCAGCGAGTGCTTCGCAGTCTTTGACACTGGGTTTGCGCCGCCAGGCTTCGACTGCGCCGACGACCATGCCAGTGCCAAGCAGGGGATGGATGGCAGCGATGGGTGCTACCAGGAGCGCCGATAATACGGATAGGGGGCGCCCCCCAGCAAGCAACGTTAATAAGCCCGCACCGACCGAGGTCGGAAT
>JAKQOD010000582.1 GCA_029565465.1 Deltaproteobacteria bacterium | reverse complement strand
GGTTCGTTGCAAGACATTGATCAACTTGCCTTGATGGCGCCGGCCGTGAAATGGGCAACGACCGTGAAGTCGGTGCCTGCGTTGGCTGCCACGATCGAGCGCGCCATCACGGTGGCGCGGTCAGGCGTGCCAGGCCCCGTGTTCGTCGAAGTGCCGGTTGATCTGTTGTACCCCGAGTCGATTGTGCGGGGCTGGTACGAAAAAGAAGTTGGGGTTGGAAAAGCCAAAGGCGTGGCCGCCAAAGCCCTTGGATATTATGTCAAAGGCCATCTATATCGGCAGTTCCATACACCAGGCATGCCTGACATTAGCTTCCCTGAGTTGATCGACATGTTGCCGTCGCGTGGCCATGGCATGGCAGTGGCGGCGGCGGCTGCTGCACTGGGAAACGCAAAAAAGCCTGTCATTGTCGTCGGCAGCCAAGCGTTGGTTGGACTCGAAGATCCCGGCCGCGTTGCGCGTGCGTTGATGTCACTAGGCGTACCGATTTACCTTGGCGGTATGGCGCGGGGCCTGCTTGGCCGCCACCACGAACTGCAATTCCGGCACGCGCGCGGCGCTGCCCTCAAAGAAGCTGATTGCGTCATCGTGTGTGGTTTCCCGTTTGATTTCCGGCTTGGCTACGGTCGCGGCATCAACAAGCACGCGACTTTGATAGCGGCCAATTTGTCGACCACGGAATTGCGCAAAAATCGTCGGCCCACCATTGCAGCGCATATGCACGCCGGTGAGTTCCTGATCGAACTGGCTGATCGGCACGGTGCTAAGGCCGGTTCGGACATCGGCCCCTGGATTGCTGCGTTGCGTGCGCGCGAAGCGCAGCGCGACAATGAAATTGCACAACAAGCCGTGACAACGGGGCCGTTGATTGATCCTGTGCAATTGTTTTTGCGCCTCGAAGAAGCCATGGCGCACGACGCTGCGTTGGTTGTCGATGGTGGCGATTTTGTGGCGACTGGTAGCTACATTGTGCGGCCACGCGCACCGTTGTCGTGGCTCGATCCTGGCGTGTTTGGCACGTTGGGCGTGGGCGGTGGTTTTGCACTGGGCGCTGCGTTGGTACGCCCAGGGCGCGAAGTTTGGTTATTGTGGGGCGACGGTTCCAGCGCGTATTCGCTGGCTGAGTTCGATACCTATGTACGCCATGGCGTGGCGCCGATCGCCATCATCGGCAACGATGCTTCCTGGTCACAAATCGCGCGCGAGCAAGTCGAGATTCTCGGCACGCCACTCGGCACAACGTTGCTGCGCACCGACTATCACAAAGTAGCGGAAGGCTATGGCGGCGTCGGCATGGTGCTCGACGATCCAAGCCGAATCGATGCCACCTTGGCGGAAGCCAAGCGCATTGCCGCCAGCGGTCGCCCGGTTTGTATCAATGTGCACTTGCGCAAGACTGACTTCCGCAAAGGCTCCATGAGTATCTAACGGAAATCGTCGCGGCCGACTAACGTTCGACGTGGCCGCGGTGTTCGCGTTCGAGTGCACGCTTGAGTTTATCGAGCGCGCTGTTTTGGATTTGCCGAATCCGTTCCCGCGATAGCGCATATTCGTCGCCGATTTCGCGGAACGTGCGTTCTTCGTCGTCACCAATGCCAAAGCGTTTGGTCAACACGTCGGCTTCGATGGGGGTGAGGAACCGCAGCATCCCTTTGATTTGTTCATTGAGCGCTTCGCTGGTCATGTCATCGACCGGCGAGTGTTGCTCGCTGTCCGGGTCGGCCATGGTGTCACCAAGCGTGCGTTCATCGTCACCATGCACCGGCTTGTCGAGCGAAATAGCTTGGCCCATGACATATTGGTGCATCTGATCGAGCTTGGAAATCGGCACTCGTGCAGCTTTGGCGAGCTCGTGTGGTGCCGGTGGCCGACCAAGTTCGCGGGTAAGTTCGCGCCGCACTTTTTCCAATTGTTGTTGTGCTTCGAGCATGTGCACCGGGATGCGCACCGCGCGAGCTTTGTCGGCGAGCGCGCGCCCAATGGCATGACGAATCCACCAGCAAGCGTAGGTTGAAAAACGCAAACCGCGGCGATGATCGAACCGGCCAACTGAGTGCATGAGCCCGAGGTTGCCTTCTTGAATCAAGTCGGCAAGCGGCATTTGGCCGCGGTCGTAGCGACGCGCCATGGTAACCACCAAGCGCAAGTTGGCGCGCACAAAATCGCCTCGCAACGTATTTGCCGTGCGATAGGCGTGCCGTACTTGCGTAAGCGCTGCGGTGGCTTTGGTCGCTGCAGCTTTGCTCCACCACGGTACGCCACCCGTAAGCGCGGCCGCGTGTAGGCGGTCGACTTCGCGCATCACCGCGTCGATGTGTTCACGATCTAGATCAAGGCCACGCAACTGCACGGCCGCTTCACGTGCCGCCAACGCCAGCTTTTTGCTGTGCTTAGCATCGGTACGCAAGGCTCGCTCGGTGCAAGCTTGCATCGCAAGTTTGCGCAATTTCGGTAGCGCCGTGATGGGCGCGTCGATGGCAGGCACCTCGGTTGCGGCCGCACTGGGTTGCTGCAAGTTCGGCTCAACAAAGTCCAACACATGGGCTACCAACTCGGCCTGCACCAAGAGCTGTTCCCACGTCGTGAATTCGGCGTTTTCGATGGCCAACGAAAGCTGGCGTTCATCATCCGCCGTTAGTAGCTCGTGTTCGCCGAGGTGGCGAAAGTAGGTGGACAATTGGTCATCGATGGCAGGGGTCGCAACGGGTTTGCTGGTTGGCACCGGTGCCAACGATTTGTCCTGTGTGGCCACTTTGCGCGACGTACCGGAGGTCTTGCGGGCCGCTTGGCTACCACGCGCCACACGAGCGGCGGCGGTTGCTTTGCGAGGGATACGGTTCGAATTCGGCATAGTTGGCTCCTCTGGTTACTTCGACGCCCGCGGTTGCAAAATCGTTGCAACGCGAAACATCAACCGATGCACGTGGCGACATATTCCTTACGCCGACGTTAGAGTTTGGTAACGTTGCCACGATGCCGGAACTGGCAAGCAGCCCGAATGGGTAGGCTGGACGTGAATGAGCTGTAACCAGTTGATTAGGCTACGTCTTTTTTGATTTCTTGAAGATGACGTAGGAGCCGATCTAAGAGCGGCGCCTGATCCGGATGGATGATTCGGCGGGCCCGAGTGATCTCGATAAATTCAACTTTGTCGACTTCCCACGAAGCACAGCGTGGGGTTTGGTCGTTTGGCGCGCTGCCAACGAAGCAATACACGCGTTTTTGTGACCTCGTGTAGTCAATAAAACCGACGTCCAAGAGTTCGCCGGTGGTAAGCCCGGTCTCTTCAAAAGTCTCGCGACGAGCGGTTACTTCCATCGTTTCGTCAGGATTTGGCTGACCCTTTGGAATACCCCACGGCGAGCGCCGATTGTAGTTCCCTGCAGGATGCACCAAAAGCACTTCAAGGTCCTCGCCAACTCTACGGTAAAGCAGTGTCCCTGAGGACACTTTTCCGGTTGGCTGGCTCATCACCGCACCCTGAATGACAAGTGAGCAAGAAGCAAGCGCGACGTATCGGTTCTTACGTTGCTTGCGGATCTCGTTTCCGCGGTAATGGCCAACGCCCGAGCATGATTCGATAGTCGAGCACGAAGCCAACGAGTAACAGCGGGCCAATTTGGACAAGTTGGTAGAGCGTGGCGAACGCGATGGCGTCGGGGATGGCCACGCCGATCCATTGTAGCGCGGCCGCCGCGCCCAGCTGCAAGGCGC
>JAKQOD010000148.1 GCA_029565465.1 Deltaproteobacteria bacterium | reverse complement strand
ACGAAGCCGCTGACCATTGGGCCAGACACCCCATGGGCAACCTTGGCGCCAGACAAACAAATTACGGCCTTCACCTGTGGGCGCAACAACACCCACAACCTCGGCTCTAACGGTGGTGCCGTCCTAAACGGTGCAACCATCTTCTCAATCGCAACTGCGTTGCAATCGACCAACTCGTCGGTGATTCGCGCAGTTACCTTCGGTGGCGCACAAAA
This sequence comes from Deltaproteobacteria bacterium, assembly GCA_029565465.1. Taxonomy (GTDB): domain Bacteria; phylum Myxococcota_A; class Polyangia; order Haliangiales; family Haliangiaceae; genus JABFXX01. The sequence continues at coordinate 1,293 of JAKQOD010000148.1, read as the reverse complement.
CGAGTTCGGCACGACCACGGGTAGCGCAACCCCTGCCAACGTCAACAATGCAGCTGGCTTTGTTGGCTTGTTCAACAGCGCTGCGTCCCGTGCCGGTGGCATTTTGGCAGCATCAAAAGACGCCGATTTGTACAAAGCGCACTACGATGCACTCGCTGGCCTCAACCGCGCAGCCAACCGTTCGACCACGAAATCGTCGTACACCACGGCCAAAAACGCAGCACAATTCTTGGGACGCAACTTGGCGGCCCAATTGCAAATCACCCAAGCAGACCGCGACCGGTACGGCATCAGCGGCAGCACACGCGGCAACGTCGCAGCGCTTGGCGAATCCCTCATTGTGGCGGTTAAAGCGTTCAAGATGGGCCTCACCAACTGTATTGCCATCCCAGCGTTTAACGACGATCCGCACGGCGCATTTGATGGTGGCGACGTGAACACGGTGCCTGCGATGATCAAAGGCGTGCTCGATGGCTTCATGAACGACCTTAAAAACACGGTTGACGACGTCACCGGCCGACCATTGGATCAAGACACGCTGATTCACTTTAGTGGCGACACCCCCAAGAACCCATTCAACCGCGGTGGCTGGGGCGACGGTACGCCACAAAACTCGAACTGGGTTTATGTGTACAGCGCTGGCCACTTGTTCCCAGGCTGGTTTGGTGGCGCAACGGCCAATGGTCGTGTCGATGGCTTCGATGCGCAAGGCAACACCACTACCGGTACGTACGATCCAGACGCGACGGCGAAACTCGCCAACGCAGCGATCGCCTACGCCATTGCCAAGCGTGATGAACGCGCGATTCAACAGTTCGCCAACGGCACGGGAGTATCGGGCATCTTTGGTAAAGTGATAGGTACCTAATTGCCAAACCCGCGCGTCGCAAGACGCCGGTAGTAATGCTAGGCTGGGCCGCAATGAAAGCGCCCAGCCTTTTTTGCGTGTGGTTTGCAGCCAGCGGCCTTGCTGTCGCCAGTTGCAAAGATGACACGTTACCTGCTCCAAAGGCAGGCAGCGGCTCGGCAACGGGCTCTAATGGCATTGTTGATGATATGGATCGTGAGCAAGCGCGCTACGATCAAGAGCGCCGGCCCGACCTGATTGTGGCAGCGGCAGGTATTAAGCCGGGCAACACCGTGGCGGACGTCGGCGCGGGGTCAGGCTTATTGACGCTGCATTTGGCGCGTGCAGTTGGCAACGGCAAAGTGGTAGCCACCGACATTGATCGCGCAGTGCTCGACCTCCTGTTGGCACGCTTGAAAAAAGCAGCCGTGCCCGACGTGGTGGAA
>JAKQOD010000572.1 GCA_029565465.1 Deltaproteobacteria bacterium | reverse complement strand
GACCGTGGCGGGCAGCGATGTCCTCCGCTGCAGCCTCTCGCCAGCACTGGCTGCGCCGATTGGCGCAGTTGCTGTGGCTGGCTTTGGCACGGGTGGCGCGGCGGCGGTTTCGCAACTCACCGTCGGGCCAAGCGGCAACTGATGCGCTTGCTGCCGCCGCGAGAGCTTGTTACCGTCGGCCCGCTGATGCGAACCCGTCGGATAGCTTTGGGGGTTGCCGCGCTGACCGCGTTGGCCAGCGCTCACGATGCTGCAGCGTACGAGTTCTCGGCGCGTGCATATGCACTGGGGCAAGCGTACCAGTTGCGTAGTTTTGGCAGCTACGGCCGTGTTGGGCTGCTTAGTCGGCAGCGCTTTACCCAATCGTTAGATCTATCAATTTGGGACATTCCTGGTTGGCAGCAACGGCGGCTGCGGCACGGTGACAGCGCCGGCGGCGTCCGCATTTCGTTCGTGAGCAGCGTGCGCATCGATCACGACTTTGGCACGTATTCAGCTGGCGCCATTCGTATCGATAACCGCGCACGTGATGCGCTCGACCTCATACCGGAACTGGGCACATCGGTGCTGGGCTTGGATCTGTTATACGGATACTTCCATGTCGACGGAGTCGCGGGCGATCGGGTTGCGTTTGACGCTGGACGGTTAGTCGGAAATGATGGCTTTGAGCATTATTCGGTCGACGGCGTGCGTACGACGGCGCTGCTGCATCGCGGCCTGAGTGTTCGCGCGACCGGCGGTGTGCGGGTACGGGAAGCTTCGCCGTTAGGTTTTGCAGCTTCCGAAATCGACGGCACAACAGGCGCCGATTGCCGTGAATATGTCGAAGGTGCCACACCTGGCACAGGTCGCTGGCAAGCGATTGCGCCCGACCGTTTGATCGTGAATCAGCGCTTAGCGTCGGACTACGAGTACTGTCCACAACGCAGCGTGATGATGCCAATGGTTGATGTTGCGGCCGTGAGTGCGGGTGTGCCCTGGCTCGCTGCCGAAGTTGGCTATCGGCGCGCGTGGTCGTCGTCGGTCGACTTGCTGGGCGATGTCAACCGCCTGCGCTACCCAGACCTTGGTTATTACCCTAACGAAAACGGGCAAGCGCCGAGCACTGGTGTTAATCAAGAAGTCGCGTACTGGCATCTGCATGGCAAAACCCGCGTAGGCACGGTGGCGTTGCGCCCGTATTGGGATGCACGTTACAGCCTGCTGCATGCGCGGGTGGATCGTTCGATCGTTGGTGTTCGCGCCGTGAAGGCGGGCCACGCCGTCGATGTTTCGTCGCAGTACTTGTATCCAACCTTCGACGGGGATTCGATTTTTAGCATTTTCGTCGTCGAGCCCGCGCTCGATGTGCGGGTTGCGTATACCTATGACGCAGGCCGCGCCGGCGTACTCCCCAACGCGTCGCCGCGGCACTTTGCGAGCCTGCGACTTGCCGGGACGTTTGATAGTCGTCGACCGCTGGTGCGGCCACGCACGGTGCGTTTGGAAGCGTGGGGTAAACGATTTTTGGATCCTGCGTTGCCGCCTAGCAGCTCGGCGGCCGCGCAAACCCAACGGTCGGCAGGTGGCATGCAAGCAGTCATTGAACAGGGGGTGACGTCCGGGTTGGTCGTCCGCGCAGTTGGCTTGTACGATGCTGGCTACGGGGGGCGGCGCATCGCGGCATCAAGCGAGCTGATCGCGACGCCGTCGCGCACCAGCCTGTTCGCGACCCGGCTAGCCGTTGTCGCGTTAGAAACGGACAACGCAACCAACACGGTGGTTCGCAGCCCGATGAGCGAATCGTGGCATGCGCGTGCGTTATGGCGGCCGTTCGACTATGTTGGCGTTGGCGCCATGCTGGAATGGAATCACAATTCGGCTGCAGGTAACGATGTGCGAGGATGGCTATCGCTCTCCTTGGGATATGTGCCTGAACAATGAATCTGCGTCGGCATATCAGCGGCGTGCCCGGGCTGCTAGCCGTGGTGTTGCTTGCGATCGGTGCGTTGCTGGGCGCGCGCCACGCGGTAGGGGCGTCACCTGTCTATCCGCCGTCGACTGGCGCAACCCGCTTGATATTTTCGCATGCACAACACAGCGCGCGCGGTACGTCGTGCGTGACCTGTCATGCCCGCGCAGCAACGTCGTTGTCGACCGTCGATAACTTGCTGCCGACGGAAAAAGCCTGTCAGGCTTGTCACGCGATCGAGCGAACCCAGCCCAACGGCGTCGCTGCCCCCGGGCCAATCACAGCTTGCGTCGGCTGCCATCGCGACTGGCAACCCAGCACCGTGGTGGTGCCGCGCTACAGTGCGCCAGCTGCCATAAAATTTAACCATGCACAACACGCGCAGACCGGCTGTGTCCGTTGTCACGGTGACATGACGCGCACGTTACCGTTGCCCTCGATGGATTCATGTTTGAGCTGTCACGCCACGCCCGCCACGCCGGCTCAGCCAATTGCCACCAGCGCACGCACCGCATGCACGCGTTGCCACCTGAGCGACGCGACCGGCGGCTTGCAAACTGAATTGCCAGATGGTGCGCTGGTCCCGACCAGTGAAACGTTTGGCGACCAACATGGGCCAGGGTTCGCAACCGATCACGCACGCGCGGCGCGCCAACCCAATCGCACTTGTGGATCGTGCCATCGCGAATCATACTGCTCGGATTGCCATAACGGCGTCAGCAAACCCCTTGAGTTTCACGTTGGCAACTATCTAAGCGTGCATGCCACCGAAGCGCGTCGGGGCAGCCCCGATTGCAGCGCTTGTCATCGCGCTGCCACCTTCTGCGTCGCGTGCCACGAACGGTCAGGCGTTGGCACCCGCGGCGCGTCAGCATTTGGTACCGGCGACGGGCAGCGTGCCTTCCATCCGTTTGGTTGGGCCGGTGGCTTGGGCGCGGCAAACTTGCATGCTGGTGAAGCGCGTCGCAACCTGGCGGCGTGTGCGTCATGTCATCGTGACAATGACTGCATTCGCTGCCACTCCGCCGAAGCCGGCGGCATGCGGGCGTCGCCGCACCCGCGTGGCTGGCGCAACAGTGCACAATGTGAAGCGCTCGATCGCGGTAATCGCCGCATGTGTTTGCGTTGTCACGTCAGCGCAAGCGAAGTTGGCTGCAATTGGAGCGCAACACCGTAACTAGCGCCCGCGCAGCGTAGGCATTCGCCGCGCCGTTTGTAGCGCAAAGCGCCAAAGTCCGTCTGGCGCAAAGGCCGTGAGGACATCAAGTACATAGCGCGGCGCTCGCGTACCACGTGGATACAACAGATACAGCGGAGGGGCCGCGGCAGGGTGTAGCTTGGCTTTGAACTGATATATGCCATCGAAGTTATACCAGCGGTTACCTACCTGCCGCGCCCACCGCAACGGCGTTGCAACGGTGCCAGCAAGTGGTGCTAAGCCCATGGTTAGCCACGTGCATTGTTGTGCCGCAGCCCACTGCATGACGGTATGCACCAACAGTTCCGCGGTGCCGTTAGGCGCAGCGGGGACCCTCAAAAGGTCTTCGATGAACCAACCAGGCCGGCCAGGGACGGGCACGACGTTCGCAGCACCGACGAGCGCGTTGTCACGGTAGGCAACGAACATGCGGCGCCGGTCTGGATAGCTGTTGAGTTCGAGCTGCACCAAAAATCCCATGGTTGCCATCGCTCGGCCTCGCAACCAGCTGGCGCGCAGCTCGTCGAGCGCGGCTTGCATCGCTGGGGCCTGCAGTTCGGTAGCGGTGAGCAACCGCACCGTCACGTGTTTGGCGCCGGCGCGGCGAATTTGCGATCGCAGGCTGGCGTGCTTGGCCACGGTGGCGTCCCATGCGGCAGGATTCCATTCGGGTTGCACACCAATGGGCAGGTTCAGCGTTGTGGCGGTACACGCGTTGCGCAATTCGTCATCGGCCCCAAACACGCACCAGCGTTTGCCGGCTGCATGCGCTGCGTTAGCAAAACGCTCGATGCCAACGGCAAGATCAGCTGCCGGCGTCAACGGATTGCCGGCGGCGATCCACGCGCCGCCGGTGTCGACGTAAGGGATGCAGCAATCTGTGCCATCGAAGAAATAGCGATAACCTGGTTCCAGCGTTTGAAAGGCCATCGCGTGGCGGCCGTAGCTATCGATACAGCGTAAGACGTGTGCCTGCTCGGCCACTGGGATGCTAGGAGCGTTACGCAACACTTACAGTCTAGCAGCGGGCCGTTGCTTCCTGGGCCCACACCACGTGATTATGGGTGACAACGCGCTTCTGACGTGCGAGGCCTATGATGCACCGCCAATTACGGCAACTTCGTCGATGAATCAACGTCGACCTCGGTCCAAGGCAACTTATCAGCAATCGCTTGTTCAATCGACGCAACCTCACGCTGTCGCGACGGCGCTACGCGCGCCATGATTTCTGCAAACAACGCAGCCTTGTTGTCGATGTCGTACGGCGCTGGTGCGCCCACGCCGGGTACGATCAAACTAGTTTCAGCGTTGCTGCCAACAACCAAACAGGTGCCGTGCACGCGATCGACGAAGACCCGGCGTGCTTGCGCCCACGGCAAGCGATTGATGCGGCCACGCGAGGTGTGAAACTGCAGGTCTTCGTCGGTCGTTACCAGCCGAATCTTCCACGTTGGTGAAAACCAGTATGCTGCGCCCATGGCCATCGCGGCGCCTCCGACGGCCACGAGCGCAAACGGCCCCTGCAATGCACCAAACACCGCAATGCCGCCGCCAATCCCGGCTGCCGACGCTGGCAACAAGCGATAGCGCGGTCGAAGCCGAAACTCCGGCATCAGCTCGGCAACAATTTCGCAATGCTGTTGCGAACATCGAGTGCTAGTGATTCAAACAGCACCCCAAATCCCTTGGGCAGGGTTGCTAAGGCGCCATTGGCGGTCGGCACTTTGCAATCGTCGGACCGTTGCCACATCACCCAGCCAATCGCATCGATTTTGCCTACGCCGGTGACATCGAAGCGCAACGCAACGCGTGCTAGCAGTGGCAAGGACACGCCAGCGATAAAAGCGCCATTGGTGGACAAGTCGCGGACTACTGCTGGAAATCGGCGCCCAACGGTGTCGGCGTCGGCTTGCACGCGGCGATACACCGCCGCCAAGTTGGGGTGTAGTGCAATGGCGGTTTGGCCGATGGACTCAACGATGGCAGGCGCGTTGACGATCAGACGACCAGCGCGACGATTGTCGGTACTAGCTTCAGTACGCGGCGTATCGGTAGACATGGCGGCATTGTAGCGCGCAGCCAGCTAACAAGCGCAGCGTGACTGGGGCTTTTTTGCTCAGTCCTGCGAAGGTCAACGCACCCGGGTACCAGGCGGC
>JAKQOD010000558.1 GCA_029565465.1 Deltaproteobacteria bacterium | reverse complement strand
GCTGCAGGCACCATGGAGACGCGCAACTTGGCAGGGCCCGGACAGGCTAAATCGGCAACGCTATCAGGCGCATAAACCAGCACAATGCGACGCTCGAGCAATGACTGTTCTTCGAGCAGTGGTAAGCGGATGCTATCGACCGGCAACGCAATCGCGCCACTCGATCCAATGCTCGCGCCGCCAACCACCGTTTTCACTTGCGCACGCTGCACTTGGCCCGACGACATCGCAAGGTCCATCGGCTGCAACGGGAATGGCATCGCGGGGTCAGGCATCACGGTTGGCACTGCGCTGCGAAACTGGCTCAACGGGCTCGACTGATTGGGCAACGTTGCAGCCGCAGGCGGCGGCACCGCAGCCGGCGTCGGCGTCCGTGCGGTGAGCGCCGCTTTCATCAGGCCAGCGGAGAAATCGGTAATGCGCTGGTAGCGTTCCTCGGGTGCAAACGCGAGCGCTTTGCACAACACTGGCCACAACGCTTCCGGCAATTGCCCACCTTGCGCTCGGCCTTTGGCCAACGCATTGCGCACCAGCTCGGCGGCGTTGCGCCGCTTTTTGTAGCCGCTAAACACTTCTTCGTCGGAAAAAATCACTTCACCCGTGAGCAAATAGACGCCGACCGCGGCTAGCGAATACACGTCGGTGGCAGGCGACGCCGGCCGGCCGTCGATCTGTTCGGGCGCCGCCCAGCTCGGCGAATACATCGCGAGCCGGCGGCCGGCCACGATCTGGGTATCGTCGGCACGTTGCCCGTGGTCAACCACTTCACCGTCGCTGCTCCACTTTGCAATGCCAAAATCGGCAAGCTTTGCCAGCCGCTCGTTGCCAACATTGCCGAACAAAATATTTTGCGGTTTGATATCGCGATGGATGATGCCCAAGCCGTGCGCTTCGGCGAGTGCTGCACACATCGCCGTCAAAATCGCGATCGCTTGCGTCAGTGGTGGCGGGCCGTCGTCGCGCACCATTTGCGACAGCGTACCGCCGTTCATGAATTCACAAATTTGCAACGGCGGGCCCGGCTCCGTCGGAGAGGCGCCTGGCAAGTGGCCAAAATCGTAGATGCGCAAGGTGCTTGGATGGGTCAGCTTCGATAACGCAAACGCTTCTTGCACAAAGTGTTCGTAGCTCGTGCGCCCAACGCCAGATTCAGCTTCATCGCCGGAGAAAATCTTGATGCACACCGGCCGATTGAGGCGCTCGTCTTGGCCAAGATAAACTACGCTGTGGCCGCCTGTAGCCAAAGCGTCCACCACACGATAGCGGTCGAGCACCACGTCACCGTTTTGCAGTAGTGTGTCGGATTCCGAGCCCATCGCCTGGTTACGCTAACACTGTTAGCCAGCGCTAGGGGAAGCAACGCCAGTGATTGGCTAGCACCCGACGACCAGTCGGCGGCAATGCCCTTTGCAATGTTGGTTAGTCTGCGTACAATGCTCGTCGATGCGCGCGGTGTTGTTTGCGTTACTACTCACCGCCTGCGGTCGGCTCGATTTTGGGGTAACACCAGGTGCCAGCGACAGCGCCACCGATGCCATACCGCCGGTGACGTTGCGTTTCACACCGCGCATTACCACCCAATTGCCGCAGACAACAGTGCAATTCAGCGCGCAAGTTAGCGGCACGGCCGACACCCGCGTGGTGTGGTCGCTCGACGAAGCCGATCGCGGCACCATTTCGGCCGACGGCATTTACACGGCACCCGTGCAAACCGGCGCCGTGCATGTGCGTGCCACCAGCGTGGCGGATCCATCGCTGTCGGTGGTGGCCACGATCAACGTGGCGCTGCCTAACGCGCCAACCGTGATGGCCGACGTTGGCGCGGTTAACAATGCGTCAGGCATGGCACATCAAACCCATTTGATCTTTGCGCCTGATTTCGCCGAGTGGTGGCTCTGGTACGTCGCAAGCAACCAAGACAACGAACTGCAGACCAGCCATTCGACTGATTTTGTGACGTGGAGTGCTGGCGCCAGCGTCGACATCACCGACGCACACGCCAACGATGGCCGCAACTTGAGCGTTGCTGACAAAGTACTCAACGGCCACCATGTTGTGCACCTGTCGGTTGGCTTGCCGAGCGGCCGCGGCTTTGCGCATCTGCAAGCCAGCCTTGGCCAAGGCACAATCGCATTTGCCACCACCCAGCCGCTGAGCAGCAACGGCAACATCGAACCCGACGGTCCAGCCGTGGCGATCACCGACGCTGGCACGGTGGTGCATGCAACCGGCTGGGAAGCCACGCCAGACACGCCACCGCTATTTCCGTGTGGCAACGGCGACAATGAAGTTTTCACCTCGACGATCAATGACAACGGCACCACCAACTTGTTGCCTGCCAATTTCAAGCGCGATGTTTTGTGGTGCGTGCCGACCACCATCAACGCACGCTACATGGCGGCGGTTGGTGAACAGCTCTATTTGCTGTACGACGACGGCGGCAATAATCCGCGCCCGGTGAATCTATTCTTCAATCAGCGCCGCAGTGACGGCACCTGGTTGCCCGACCAACCCACCCGCACCACTCCGCCGTCGGTGTTTGGCAATGACAATGATTTTGACCTCAACGATTGGGGCGCCACCGTGCAAGGCGGCAACTTGCACGCGATGCGCAGGGTACCCGCGGGCTACGAACACCGTTTGTTTACCGTCGGCACCGAAGGCGCGTGGCGCGAT
>JAKQOD010000532.1 GCA_029565465.1 Deltaproteobacteria bacterium | reverse complement strand
TTCGCGCGAAACCACCAAGACCAAGGACATTACTGGTGGTCTGCCACGCGTTGCTGAATTGTTCGAAGCTCGCAAGCCAAAAGATCACGCAATCATTTGCGAAATCGACGGCGTGGTGAACTTCGGCAAGGACACCAAAGGCAAGCGCAAAGTTATCGTGGTGCCAGACGTGGGCGACCCAGCGGAATACCTGATTCCAAAGGGCAAGCACATGGCAATCCGCGAAGGCGACCGCGTGCGTGCTGGCGAAGCGTTGATGGATGGTCCAGCAAATCCACACGACATTTTGCGCGTGTTGGGTGAGCGGGCACTGGCCAAGTACCTCGTCGACGAAATCCAAGAAGTGTATCGTCTGCAAGGCGTTCGCATCAACGACAAGCATATCGAAGTCATCGTGCGCCAAATGTTGCGTCGCGTTGCTGTGGTGAACCCAGGCGACACGAACTTCTTGGTGGACGAAAACGTCGAGAAGCACATGTTCGAAGAAGAAAACGAACGCGTTATCGTGGCTGGTGGCCAACCAGCCAAAGGCGAAGCGCTGTTGCTTGGTATTACCAAGGCATCGCTGTCGACCGAGTCGTTCATCTCGGCATCGTCGTTCCAAGAAACCACCAAGGTACTCACCGAAGCCTCGATCAACGGCAAGGTGGACTACCTCCGCGGTCTCAAAGAAAACGTCATCATGGGTCGTTTGATCCCAGCCGGTACCGGCTTGGGTGCATACAAACGCCTCACGGTAGATGTGAACCATGACGACGTCGAAGCTGACGACGACGACATGGACGATGACGTCGCGCACGACGAACTCGGCTAGTAGCGCAAGCACCCGCTGGCAGCAGTGCTAGCGGGTGGCTTGGCAGACTTTTGGAGGAATGGCATGAAATCGTCAAAGAAATTAGCAGAAGTTGGAGTGACCATTCCGTTCGACAAATTTTGGCAGTGGCTTTCGGGCCACGCCAACTGCGTCTTGCGTGCTGGTACCCCCGAAGTCGTACTGCTTGATCAAGACGACTTTCATTGGATGCTGCGCAACGAAGACGAGCACACGTTCGTCGTGCAGTTGTGCCGCGCTAAAGATTTGGTCGCCGAATTGCTGCTGTTTCCGGCGGAAGTTGCCTACGTGCAATGCGAAACCGGCGAAGCAGAAGGCGAATTCTTGTTCGAATGTGTCGTCGAATCTGAGCGGTCGCGTGAAGTGGCGTATCACTTCGTGCTTTCGCACGAATACGATGGCGCAGAACATCGGCGCGAAGATAAGTGGACGCATTGAGCGCAGGGAGGGGACTTTCCCGTCCCCTCTGCCTCGGCGCAGCCGAGGCATTCACCCCACCGCGCGTCGCGTCGCGCGGGTTTTCGGAGTGCGGAGCGGGGCGCGCCAGTGAGCTACGGCGCAGACGGTTGTCCGTGTCGGTGCGCCGGTCCGTGAACCGGACTGTGTCCGTGAACCGGACTGTGTCCGTGGCCGTGCCTGCGCCTGTGCAGGTGTCTGTGACCCGGTCCATGTCCGTGGCCGTGCCGGTGTCGGTGGCTGTGACCTGGTCCGTGCCCGTGGCCGTGCCCGTGCCCGTGCCCGTGCCGGTGTCCGTGCCCGTGCCCGTGAATCTGCTCGTGTCCGTGAACCGGACCGTGGCAGTGTCGGTGACCAGGGCCGTGTCCGTAAACCAAACCGTAACCCCCAAGGCGTGCCATGGCTAATCCGCCGTGGACTACGCTTTCGGTGCTTGATTGGACGACGAAGCGATTCGTCGATGCCAAAATTGAAGGCGCGCGGCTCGAAGCCCAGGTGATCGTTGCGCACGCGCTGCAATGCACGCGCATTGCTTTATATACCCAGTTCGATAAGCCGCTAGCGGATGAAGAGTTGGCTGCTTGTCGCGGCTTGATCAAACGTCGGCTCGCGGGCGAACCGCTTGCGTATGTCGTGGGCAATCAAGAGTTTTGGGGGCTGACGTTGCAGGTGTCGCCAGCGGTGTTGGTGCCGCGCAGTGACACCGAAACGTTGGTAGAGCTGACCCTCAAACTTGTGCCGCGCGATCGCGCGGTGCGCTTGCTGGAGTTGTGTACAGGGTCCGGTGCCATCGCGATTGCGTTGGCCAAAGAGTTGCCGTTGGCCACGATTGTGGCGACCGAAATTTCAGCGCCAGCGCGCGAGATTGCACTGGCGAACGTGAGCAAGTTGGGATTCGCCGAACGCGTCAGCGTGGTGTTGACCGACCTATGGCCAGATGCTGCATCGGTCGACGGCCGGTTCGACGCGATTATTTCGAATCCGCCGTATATCCGCAGTGCAGACATACCGACGTTATCGGTTGAAGTTCGTCAAGAACCAACGCTGGCGCTTGATGGCGGTGCTGATGGCCTGGAATTCTATCGACGCATCGCGGGGAACGCAGCGCAGTTTGCGGTCGCTGGCGCGCCGGTGTTGGTTGAGCATGGGTTCGATCAGGCGGCTGACGTAGCCGGCGTGTTTGCTGCGGCAGGTTTGCACAACATCGAGAGTCATATGGATTTGGCAAAGCAGCCCCGGGTCACCATCGGTCGTTTGCCAAGCGTTTGATGCGTCGGTAACGGCCGGGCATGGGCGGGTTCGGGGGAGATCGGAAGAGCGTCGT
>JAKQOD010000515.1 GCA_029565465.1 Deltaproteobacteria bacterium | reverse complement strand
TTTCCGGTCCGGCGACGACCCGAAGCTCGCCGAGCCAACCAAATTGGTGCATCACGAATTGCAGCGGCTCTCGAAGATGCTCAATGAATTCGTTTCGTTTGCACGCCCGCCACAGCTCGACATTTCACAGCACGACCTCATCGCGGTTGTTAAGCATGTGTTGCGCGCTGAGCAGCCATTGGCCGACAAGCGCGAAGTGCGGCTCGAACTGCAAACCTCACTTACCAGCGCGTTTGCCGAAGTGGATGGCGGCAAAGTGCACCAAATCGTTCAGAACTTAGTGCGCAATGCGATCGAAGCTGCGCCTGGCAACAGCGCAGTGCAAATCGACGTCGATCAGTCTGACGAACGCGTTGCGATCGCGATCGAGGATCACGGCCCGGGCATCCCAGAAGAAATCAAACGGCGGATGTTTGAACCGTTTTTTTCAACCAAAGAAGCCGGCACGGGCTTGGGCATGGCCATCGTGCACAGCTTGGTTGCGCAGCACCAAGGAACGCTGACAGTTACGACCGAACCGGGCCAGACCCGGTTTGTGGTGGAACTGGCGCGGCGGGCGAAGTAGCGACGGCAAGCGTGCGCAGCGGCGCATCGCCTTCAAACAGAATGCGGCGTGGTGGCGAGTCGACATCGTCGAGCTGACCTTGCGACACCGTCCAGATAAACGCAGCGATCGAACCAGCGCTCAGCAGCAGTGCGACTGGCAAAATGACATACAGGATGTTCATACGTTTCCTTTGAAGGCTTTGGACACCATCGAACTTGCGACCACCGACAAAGATGACAGCGGCATAAACAGCGCCGCGATGAGCGGGTGAATCACGCCGGTCACGGCTAGCATACCAGCCGTCACATTGTAGAACAGCGAAATTCGGAAGTTGCGTTTGATGGTGGTGATGGTGCGCGAGGCGCCGTCAAGCACCGAAGCAACTTGCGCAATGCCGTGTTTGCTTAGGAAGACGCCGGCAGCTTCCATCGAAACTTCGGCGCTACCAGACACTGCAATGCCGCACGTTGCAGCCGACAAAGCAGCTGCATCGTTGACGCCGTCGCCGACAAACAGCGTGGTGGTCTTGGCAACCGATGTTTGCACCATCGCCAACTTTTGTTCCGGGCTGGCTTGGGCGTGCGCGGCGTCGGCGCCGACGGCGGCCGCCACTGCCGCGACCGCAGCTTGTTCATCGCCAGAGAGCAGCTCGACTCGCCAGCCGCGCTTTTGTAATGCAGCGATGGTGGCGCGCGTGTCTTGTCGAATCTGATCTGACAAGCCCATCACCGCGACAACCCGATGGTTCACCGCGACTAAGATCGGCGAAGCCCCCGCGGTACGAATCGTCCCCAGCGCCGCCGCAACCGCATCGCCCGTCAATTCGTCAGGAACGGCCGAGGCATTGTGGTGGCTAGCGGTGGAAGCCAAGATCCATTTCGGCGATCCAATTTGCACCATTGCACCGTCGACGGTGCCGGTGATGCCGTAGCCAAATTCTTCGTGAACGTCAGTCGCGGTCAGCGCTGGCGTCGTAGCATCGCCAAGCGAACGGGCAATGGCCTTGGCAATCGGATGCACGCTGAGTTGTTCAACCGCGGCAACCACGCTGCGGAATCGCGCTGCACCTTCCCAATAGCTCACAGCCGATCGACCTTCGGTGATCGTGCCGGTTTTATCCAAGAACAAAACGCCTGGCGTAGCAAGCCGCTCAATGGCGTCGGCGCCTTTAACTAAAATCCCGCGTTTTGCGGCACGTGAGAGCGCGATGGCCATCGCAACCGGAGTGGCGAGCGCCAAGGCACAAGGACATGTCACCACCAACAGCGCCATCGCATGTTCCATGCCTGCGCCCCATGAACTCAGCACGCCCCAACCCACCAGCGTCAGGACAGCGATCGAAAGCACCACGGCAACAAAGCGCCCGGTCATTTGGTCGACCATCTTTTCGATCGGCGCTTTGCGGCGGCTGACTTCGTCAACGAAACGCGCTAAGCGGCCCAAGCGGGTGGCTTCACCGATCGCTAACGCTTTGATCCAGATCGGTTGCGCAGTATTCGACGTACCAGCAGCAACGGCATCGCCGCGTTTAACGTCGCGCAACGCCGACTCACCGCTGAGCACTGCACAATCGAGCAACGATTCGCCCCATACAACTTCCCCGTCGACCGCAAGCACTTCACCTGGTTTCACCATGATGATATCGCCAACCGAAATGGCTTCGATCGGAACGTCGGTGGTCGCAGCCGCAGGCAGGCCCGCGGCGTTGAGGTCGGTGGCAATAACGCGATGGGCGCGGCGCGGCGCTAAGGCGTGCAACAATTCGCCAGCCACGCTAGCGCGGCGTTGCTGCCGCGACACTAGCCAGCGCGATAGCAACAACAAGAACACCAACATCGCGAGGCTATCGAAATAGATTTCACCAACACCACGCAGCACGTTGATGGTGCCCCAGCCAAGGCCGGCAACGACGCCAATCGACAGTGGCAGATCAAGATGCAAGCGGCGGCTGCGAATCGACGCTAGCGCAGCTCGAAAAAACGGCGTCGCTGAATACGACAGGGTTGGCACCGCAACCAACATGGAGGCCCAACGAAAGAACGTGACATCGCGGGTCGCCATGGCACCGAACATGCCAGCGTACAAGGCAGCTGCGAGCAACATGATGTTGCCGACCGCAGCGCCAGCCACTCCAAGTTTCATCAGCATCGCGCGATCTTCGCGGCGGCGCTGTGCTTCACGATCTAGGCCCCGAAACGGATGCACCGGATGACCAAGCCGATCGATGTGGCTGGCAATCGCCGACAACGAAATCTTGCTTGGATCAAAAGCGATATCGGCGCGTGCGCCAGCGAAGTCAACGTTGATTTCGGACACGCCTTGCAGGCATTGCGGGGTTGACTCCACCAACCACATGCAACCTACGCAACGCAAATCTTCTAAGTAGAACGATGCACGCGCGCGGCCATTGGGTTCGACGACGACGTGATGTTCAAAAAACGCTGCGTCATCGTATTCGGTGTAGCGCTGCAGGCTTGGTTGCGCGGGCTGCCGCTTATCCGACAACGCGTAATAGCGTTCCAAGCCGAATTCGGAAATCGCAGCGTAAACAACCGCACATCCATTGCAGCAAAAACGCGGCGCATCAGGTGTTGCTGGTTCCGGCGCCGAAGCATCGATCGGCGTGCCACAATGTGCGCACGGCGGCGCAACATCGTTGCGATCAAGAACATCACGCGCCGGCACGGATCCACCGGCCGGCATGGCAGCATATGGCATCACATGGCACCTCGACTGCTGTGGCACGATGGTGCGGTAACGCCTTTGACGCCAGCATCATGCCAACGCGTCCAAAGCGTAAACACGCCCATCGTCACCAGGACAATAGCGATCAAAATCGGGCGCTTGGCTCGCAACGTTGCAAGCACACCGCCGCCCAAGGAAAGAATTCCCACCATGGCTGGCAACGTACCGATCCAAAATGCAGCCATGACGCCTGCCCCACCGACGACAGAGGCAGTGCCGGCAGCCATTGCCACAAACGCCCACAACCAGCCACAAGGCAACAAGCTGGTTAACACGCCCATCATGGCGGCTTGCGTGCTTGGCTTGCGCCCACGTAGTTGCACCAAACGTTGCGCAAACTGACCGCCGCCAGTCGCAGCGCGGCGCCGTGCTAGTGGGAACATGGTCCAGATGCCCCAACCGATGAGCATCACGCCCGACGCAACCGCAGCGACGCGCTGGACATTGCCAA
>JAKQOD010000141.1 GCA_029565465.1 Deltaproteobacteria bacterium | reverse complement strand
GCAACGCGTGCAACGCGAAGAAATGCGCAACGCGTAAGTCGCCATGTTGGGTGCTCCAGTTGACGACCGGTAAGCCTGCGCCGCCATCGGCTCCGCCCACCGAGTGCTGCATGCGACCGCCCATGGCAAAACCGGAATATGCAGCAAGCAAAAAGATCCAAAGTGCAGCGCGCCATGCAGCGGTAGTTAAGGCGTTCAACGCTTGGCCATTTGGCAACTGCAACGGCCGCACCGTAGCCAACCAAGCGATCGCCAGCATCGCGATGGTGGTTACGACGATCGCGACAAACATAAGATTCCACCAGGCGCCGCTCGCCACCGTGCGCGTGTTGAAATGCGACGTCGTGCCACGCAGGGCTTGCACTGCAATCGGCAACATCTCGGCGATCATACAAATTACTAACGTCCATGCGAAACCGCGTCGCAGCGCTGGCGACACGGTCAGCAATGGCAAGAGATACGCCAGGCTGCCCAAGAATAAGCCAATCGAAAGGCCAAACTTGAGCGGCTTGCTTGCTGGATGCACACCCAGAATTGCCGTTGCAGGAAAGCACAGCCAAACCAAGGCCAGCATCGCAACAAGTAGATGTGCAACCGCCGCCCACGCTAGAATTCGCTCGGCTTGACTCATGCCTCCGCCATCTTCGCTAGTTTGACGACCGCGCGCCCAGGTTGGTTACGGCGGGCCAACTACGTGCGCACGGTTACGCCGGGCGAGCGGTTGGCGTGCGCACGCCTAAGCGCTGCAACAACTGCAACGCTGCTGGCATCTGCGGTTCCACCGAAAGCGCTTGACTCAAGTACCAGCGCGACGACTCGGCATCGCCGCGAACGGCGCACAGCAACGCGAGCGCAACCAGCGCGCGCGGCCACGGCCGGCAACCGAACAACAGGTTTTCGACATGGGCGCGCTCACGGTCCGCACACGTAAACTTGTCACCACCACGCGCAACTTCGACGCGAAACCGCGCCCACGCCAAGTTCGCTTCGTAGTCCGGATGGCCAGGATGCAGGCGGCACGCCGCTGCCAGTTCACTCATGGCTTTATGCACATCGCCAGCACCCAGGGAGGCTTGGCCACGGGCAAATGCATCTATGCCTTGTTGTGCAATGTGAGGGTCAATCGCCCACACCGTCGACAACCGGCCGTGATTTTCACGCAGCCAATCGTGATAACGGCCACGCGCTGCGATGTCGACTAAGACTGAACGCGCTTTTTCCACCACATCCCATTGGGTGTGCACGGTTGCCGCAAGTGGGCCAAGATCGTAGTTTGCCAACAGCTGCGGCGCAAATCGTCGACTCTGCAATTCATACGCAGCTTCGATATCGGGATAGTCGGCAAGCGGCGTGATCTCAAGTACATCGTAAAATGTACTGCCAGCCAAGCGTTGGCTGCGCGCTTTCATATGGTTGAGCAGTTCAGCTAACAGACGTCTTGCTGGCGTGGTCACGTCGGCGACCGATGGCGTGAGCGTGGTGGCTTTGATGCTGGTCAACAGCCACAACAACCGTGCGGCGAGCGGAGCATTGTTCGCGCGCTTAAGCACGGTTTGCAAGGTCTGGGTGCCGTCGCACAAATCGATCACGGCCAACTCGGGTACCGTCAGCAAACGATCGGCGCGCAGCTCGTCGGCCAGCGGCGTAAGCGTAACGTAGCTGGCAACATGCCAACGCAACGCTGTACGCGGCACCTCCAAATCCATCGAGCGCGAGGTCAAAAGCATCACCGCCATCGCGCGCAATTCTGGATCGGCCGGAGGTAAGCCTAACGCCGTGCGTGCGTTGGCCCATGACATCGCATTGGTTAAGCGCAACCGTGCAGCATCGGTGATCGCGTTGGTGAGCGTGCCAATCGATGCGGTGGTGGTAAGCAGCGTCACTTTTGCAAGCGGCGCCTGCTCACGAGCAACTGCACCTTGGCCGATCGCAATCACCCCCGGCGTACCCGCGCTACCACGCCATGCGTTGACCGTTGTAACGAGTTCGACGCCCAACGCGTCTGCATCAACCACCACCACATCGGCGTCTGTGGCAACGATAGTCGTCGCGGCATCGGCGCGCCAACGTGCAGTAAAACCAACACGTTGCAACGCTTCTTCGAGTTGGACGCCAGCGCCAACGTCGACTAACGCAATAAGCACCGACGACACAAAATAAATCGTATCACCGCCCGACGCGAGACCCTATTTTTGCGGGGCGATCGCCGCAGAATTTCTTAGCCACCCCTCAGATTTCTGAGTTTCAGCAGTAGATATCCCATAAGTTACAGCCACATAGAAGGTGGCATATCGGTTGCTTTAAGACCCTCACATGAAGACTTCTTGGTTCGCAGGCGTCGCATTCGCTTTGGTTGTTGGTCCCGCTACAGCGCACGCAGGCCCCTATGCCGGCGTCTCGTTTGGCCGTGCAGGCCAAAGCGACAGCTTGGTGGAAACCGGCAGCAAGAGCCTCTTTGTTGGGCTGCAATTGACCCGCAATTTGTCCGCCGAACTAAGCCTCGAAAGCTTAGCGGTAGAAGAACAGAGCTGCGAAACCTGCAGCACATACACGCTTGGCGAAGGCCGCGGCATTGGCATCGTCGGTAAATATCGTTTAATCGACCACGGCTTCGTGCAGCCGTTTTTGTCGATTGGCATCGCCAACGAAACCTTTGGCGACGCTTACAATTCCAGCTACACCCGTAGCGAAGTCGGCGTTGGGGTTGCAGTGCCGATTTCGCCGCAGATCCGCATCATCGGAGAGCTTCGCACTGGCGTGCGTAACATCGACGAACAGCCAGGCGACGTTTATTATCCCGCCGTCGAAGACAGCAAGAGCCCAACCCCGCTGCTGTATTACCCATCCGTTTACAACGACGGCGCAGCATTTCGCAGCGCGCAGCTAGGCGTCGCGGTTTCGTTCTGAGCAGCCGCTGACGATTCCTCACAAGTTCCGGCGCAATCTCGCGGAGCTTCGACAAAAATCGATCGCCATGGCGCGTCGGATGCGGGCATGGCCTTGCTCGCGCATAGCTGCCGAGTCGCGGGTTGGTTGCCGCAGCGTGGGTTCGGCGCTGCGGCGGCTGCACGTCAGAGCTACGCTGCCGGTGCGCTATGCAAAGCGCCGCCTTGGCGCCTCGCTGGCTGTCAGCGGAGCCC
>JAKQOD010000484.1 GCA_029565465.1 Deltaproteobacteria bacterium | reverse complement strand
TCGCGAATGGCCGCAGACACGTTGCGCACCCGCGGCCGACTGTTCGCCAGGGCAACCAGCTCATGGTAGTGGGTCGCAAACAACGTGCGCGCACCGATAGCGTCATGCAAATATTCCGTGACGGCCCATGCCAGCGATACGCCATCGTAGGTCGACGTGCCCCGCCCTACTTCGTCGAGAATCACCAACGAGCGGCGGGTCGCTTTGGCCAAAATATGCGAGGTCTCGCGCATCTCGACCATAAATGTCGAGTCACCACGGGACAGATTGTCAGCTGCCCCCACTCGCGTGAAGACGCGATCGCACAAGCCGACGTGACAAGCGGCAGCAGGCACGAACGACCCCATCTGCGCCAACAATACGATCTGTGCAACCTGCCGCATGTAGGTTGATTTGCCAGCCATGTTCGGGCCGGTGATCAAGATTAGCTGCTCATGCCCAGCATCGAGACGGCAATCATTGGGCACGAACTCACCGGTCGGCAACAGTTGCTCAATGACGGGGTGTCGGCAATCCTTGAGTTCAATCACAACACCATCGTCGACGGTTGGCCGGCAATATCCATGCTTCGCAGCGACATCGGCCAGGCTGCACACCACGTCCAAGACCGCAAGCGAAGCAGCGGCTTCGCCGAGATGCACGGCTTGGGCCGCAGTGTCTTGCAACAACGTGCGAAATAACTCAGCTTCGCGACGGGCCAAGGTGTCTTCAGCGGAAAGCACTTTACGTTCAAGCTCGGCAAGCTCGGGCGTTACATAACGTTCGCCGGTCGCCACGGTTTGCTTGCGCACATATCGCGCCGGCACTTTACCCAAGTGTGATTTGGTGATTTCGATGTAGTAGCCGAACACGCGATTGTAGCGAACTTTGAGACTTGGAATCCCGCTTTGTTCTTGTTCGCGGATTTCGATTGCAAGGATTTCATCTTTGCCACCATCGGCAAGTCGGCGACATTCATCGATTTCAGGATCAACGCCGGTGCGGATAACGCCACCATCTTTGAGCATGGCAGGTGGGGTTTCAGCCAACACCCGCGTCAACATCGCCGCTAACGCTTTGAGCTCTGGCGCAAGCAAAGGTGCCGGATGCAGGAGTGATGGCAGTTTTTTGCCTAGCATCGCAGCGACTGCTGGCAAGCGCGTCAAGCCGTCGCGCAGTTTGCCTAGGTCGCGCGGGGTTGCAATCGCAAGCGTTGCGCGTCCAGCCAAGCGCTCAAGGTCGGCAATTTCGCCCAGCGCGCGCCGGACTTGTTCACGCAATGCGTGGTCAGTGACGAAGTACTGTACGGCTTGCAACCGTTGCTCAATCAAGCCAGCGTTAACCAATGGATACAACAGCCAGCGGCGCAATAGCCGGCCGCCGGGTGCGGTGACCGTGTCGTCGATCGCGGCCAACAGCGAGCCTTGCTTCTTGCGCCCAATCGTGGTCTCGACCAACTCCAAGTTCGCAATCGCAGCTTCATCGAGCACGATCGCATCGGTGCTGCGGTAGATATCGAGGCGAGCGACCGGCAGCACGCCTGCGGGCTGGGTATGTCGCGCATAAGCCAAAACAGTGCCCGCTGCGGTTAACAACGGGGCTGCGGCGGTTGGCACTTCGAGCAAGGCTTCGTCGAGCAATTCGAGCGCTGCTGCAGGCGCCAACGAAAACGTAGACCATGCGAAGCTAGCTGGCAGTTGGGCAAAAATGCCCTGCGGAGCGCGATATTCAGCAGCACACAGGATTTCACGCGGCCCAACCCGCGTCAGCTCATCGAGAATGTCGATACGGCTGACTTCGGTAGCGCGAAACTCACCAGTGCTAACGTCGAGATAGGCAAGCGCGATTGGATCGTCAGCGGCGCTGCCCATTGGTACCAGCGCGGCAACGTAACGCGCGACTTTGGGTTCAAGCACGTCTTCGTCAAGCATGACGCCCGGCGTAACAATGCGCGTAACATCGCGGCGGACCAAGCCTTTGGCGAGCTTCGGATCTTCGACTTGTTCGCAGATGACGACGCGGTGCCCGGCTTCGACGAGCTTCGCGATGTAGACGCGAGCTGAATGGTGCGGCACGCCGCACATGGGCACAGCGTCTTCTTTGCCTTTGTCGCGAGTGGTTAGGGTCAAGTCGAGTTGGCGTGCAGCGACGACGGCATCGTCGAAGAACATCTCGTAAAAGTCGCCCAAGCGAAAAAACACAATCGCGTCTGGGTGGCGCTCCTTGATTTCAAGGAACTGCCGCATCAAAGGCGTTTCAGACGGTTTCTGCCGAGCCACGCAGCAGGTGGTAACACAAAGTGTCATGGCGGCGACGGTGGCGCTGGCGAT
>JAKQOD010000480.1 GCA_029565465.1 Deltaproteobacteria bacterium | reverse complement strand
CACCGGGCCGACGTCGCTATCGATCCACGACGCCGTCAACTACACCCTCAAAATCTGGGACCGCCTCACGCGCTTCCTCGACGACGCGGCCATCCCGCTCGACAACAACACCACCGAGCGTGCCTTCCGCCGCCCCGTCATCGGCCGCAATAATTATTTCGGCGCCAAGGCTCGCAGCGGCACCCTCGTCGCCGCCACTTTTTTCTCCCTCCTCGAAACCTGCCGCCTCCACGACGTCAACTTTACCGCTTACCTCACCGCCGCCTGCCGCGCCACCCTCGACGGCCGCACCTTGCTGCCCTGGGATTTCACGCCAACCGCCTAGTGTAACCGCGCCGTCGCGTGCTGGCTAGACGGGCCAAGGCGAGCATTTACTTTTGAAAGTGCGACATCAGTCCGATGAAGAGGGTGGATCGACCTGGGAATTTCATGCGAACACCGGCGAGCACTCGCCATCTGATTTTCTCATCGTGGCTATCAAGGAAATCCTGGACATCGATCCTTCAATCGCAACCATTCTTGACCTCCCAATCGATAACGTTGCAGTTCGGCGCGAGGTTGGGGGCGTGTGGCATATTCGTCCGATTGAAAAAGCGTGAGGGCCCGCGTAAGTATTTTCGGCGGCTCCTGACCGCGGGACATCTCGACCTGGGCAGACCGCATTCGGTCGATGCGGTACCCACACCAGCCCGGAGCGGGGGCCTCAACGGGCACGTTTACTCTTCGGCCCCGTGGTTTTCTGCGTTTTGAAGTCTTATGCTTTTAGCGACAGGAATCCCCAGAGGCGCGAGGAGCAAGATGCCAACGAAACCAAAAAAGCCGAAGCCGCGGACAAAAGCTAAGGCAACGGCAACAAAGAAGACGACAGCAAAGAAGACGACATCAGCGAGAAAGCCCACGCTCAAACCCGCGGTCCAACGCACCGCGAAGGCAAAGCCTTCGTCTTCTCAACCACCTGTTGCACCGCCCAAACTAAAGCCTTCCGCCGGTCCTGCCGTGTTGAAAGACTTAGGCATTACGGATGCCGAGCTCTATGCATTCCTCCCAGCCGACGCACCAACGTGGGTGCGCGGTGTGTTCTGGTGTTCGTTTGAATGGGCCGGAACTCTCGACGAGCTAGAAGCCAAGCTTTCAGCCCGTTACACGACAAAGTTCATCGCGAACAGCGATCCACCTGACCCAGTCAATGGCCATCGGATTCTGCTCGCCTGGCCGAAGGGGCGGTATGTCACCTACTCGTTCGAAGGTGCGGCTTCCCCGTATGCAGAGCAAAGTCCGTGGAAACTGGAAGCTGGCTTTAGGGAATCGGGAACGCCCTGGGGTAGCAATCGAGCTGTCTATGAACGTTTCAAGTCGGTGGAACTCACCAAGCTCAAAGCAAAGAACATCAACGAGCTAACGGATTAGGGCACGAACCGTCAGGCGGAGATTGGCGGACACGGTGGCGAGAAAACACCTGACGGTAAGCCAAGTCTGGATGGCACATGATGAATTCCACGACGCCCGACATTGATTACCTTGAACTGCAACTTGCAGTGGAGCTGAGGCGGCTGCTCGACGGCTTGTCGATTGGCGCGCGCATCGAGGTGCCGCGTGCTGCGGATCTGTGTTCGATCTTTGAACGATTTCTCCCGCGCGAGCTGGTTGCTCAATACCCAGAGTGGCGAGGCGAGGGACTTGACGGTTTCTTCATGGCCAGTGCCACGAAGACTGGCGGTGGTACCGCTGAGTTTTTGGGCCTATGCATTCTGATGAGCGACCAGCGGGTCACGCCGTTTTTTGTCGAACTCGAACTCGCGGGGCCCGACAATGGAGCGCACGAGCGCACGCCCGAAACGGGGCCACTTTGTGGCGTGCATGTTCGGCAATTGAAGCTAGGTGAACCTGGCATCGGGCCGCAGGGAATTTCGGGGCCGGTGGTGCACTCGGGGGCTGCTCGTAAACTGCTGGACCGACTTCCGGCTAGGCGCGACAATATTGCGTGGACGTACATACGGAAGACGCCGTAGCAGCCATGAGGTCGAAAGTTTGGACATTCTCACAAACCGTGGAAGGTGAAAGCGCGCAGCAAAAACTGCCGCTGCGTGCACCGCCGCGTCACGAACGCAATCGATCCCGCAAGATTGCACCGCGGTTTCATCGCCGCCTGCGTCGCCCTATCGACCACTGTTTGCCAACAAGTCTCACGTCAGCGTTGTCTTGTGCCGCGCATGCCAGCCGTAAACACATCTGTTTGCCTACCGGACAGTGGCCTCGCCCGGTGAGGCGCGTCGACCGCAGCGCGAAAAGCTCGCAAAAACAATCCGACGGCTCGTGCCGTCAGCAGCGTCGCGGTCAACGTGCGACTCGCGCGACACGGCGCCGTCGCGCGCACGACCCACGAGCTGCATTGCCGCGGTTTGTGAAGGAGCTTGCGGGCAATCGGATTGCGCAACGATATGCGCAACGACAATTTAGCATGTGTCTTTAACGGCGATGTGCGCTCGATTTCCGGACTTGCAGGTTCTACTATTAGTAATGTTCGCCCTGATAAAGCACCGTGCAAGAACTGTCGTTATTCTAGGATTGATCACCTTGTTTGTGGGCAGTTGCTCCAAACGGAAGAACGAGCCGTCCTCGCAGAAGCCCTCCGCCACTACGATAGGTGGATCGAATGAGTCATTAACTGCGGGATCCGGCAACGGCTCGGGCGCCGGTTCGGGCTCGGGCTCGGGCTCGGGTGTCGGTTCAGGCTCAGGCGCCGGCTCAGGCTCGGAGCCCGCGCAACCCACGAGCGAAAACTTTCTTAGCTTGGTGAGCGGGGCGTACCTCGTACAACAACCGGCCAACGACCGGGCCTTTGATCACAATCCAATTAACCTTATCTTCGACGGGGCGCTATGGCGTTCGCCCGAAGGTCAGGTTGCAAACCATGTCTTTGTTATCGAGACGCCGGGCATCACGACGCTAACCTCTGTCGGGTTTGACACCCACCATATGTTCTATACAACAGAGGAGAACGCACGGACCATTACGCTAGAGGCCTCGAACACAAGCGCCGTTAGCGGATACCAATCGATTCTGCAGACAACGCTCGCGCAGGAGTCGGCAATCTCAACGTTCCCTGTAACCGCTTCGGTTCCGGCCCGCTGGTTTCGACTGACCGTAAAAGACAACCATGGCTCGGCCAGCGCAACCGCACTCAAGCGCATTTTCGGCTACGGCTCACAACAGCTCGCACCAATGCCCACGAATTTGACCGGCACCTATCGTGTGGTCGATCCAGCGACTAACGTAGTCGAAGCATCAAACGACGCTGATATTTTTGTGAAACAGACCGGCACGATAATGCAAGGTTGCTGGCGCGCGACCGGCACGTTTTCCGGCGGCCTCACAGGCCCGGTGGCCACGCTTGAATGGGCGCATCCAGACCTTGGCAAAAACACAGCGCTCATGGTGTCGACTACCGCCAAGCGAGTCGTGTTGTGGCGACTAAAGAGCGGTGGATTTTGGGCGTTTGACACCTTTGAGCGGGTTACCTCCGACGTTGAGAAGTGCGGTGATGGCAGCAGTCTCACCGCTGAAGGTGGCCTCGCGAAGGAGCTCGCCGACAGCGGGCGCGCTGTGGTTTATGGCATCAACTTTGATTTTAACTCGGACAAACTACGTGCTGAGTCGAAAGTTATCCTGGACAAGATTGTAGCGATCTTGCTGGAGCACCCAGACTGGAAGATGACGATCGAAGGACACACCGATAGTATTGGCGGCGTAGCATTTAACCAGACCCTCTCCACAAAACGCGCAAACGCGGTGGTGGCTTACCTGACAGCGGCCAAGGTTTCGGCGGACCGTCTTAGTGCCTCCGGGTTGGGCGCTTCGAGCCCAATCGATTCCAACGAGACGGACATTGGTCGGGCCCGGAATCGCCGGGTCGTGTTGGTAAAATGATTTACTGCTCGGTAGCCAGAATCGAGTTGATGTCGAACATCCCCGCGCCAATCAAGCTGGCTTGTGGTCCGTGGGCAAACTTGTCGAAGTTAACAAAGCCAGCGCGGTTGTAGCGTTCACGCGAGCCACATAGCCCACAGCTGTCGTTGTCGGTTTGCAGGTTGACGCGGACATCGGTGCGGCCAGCGTTAGTCATCGACAATAATGCAAAGGCCGCAATTTGTTCTGGGTGCGCCGTCGAGCGGTCGCCAGTTTTTGGCATTGCTTTGGCGGCATCGAGCAATGCGTCGTACATCGCCGTAACCGTTTCGCTGCGAGCTTGGGCCACCGAGCGAGCCACGGCTTTTTCGTAATCAACGCGGTTGCTGCTATCGATGGCAAAGCGAATCTCGATAGCGTTTGCGCCGATTTTGCCGAGGCCTTCGATTTCAGCACCTTCGACTTCGATGAGTTTTTTGTAGCTCGAACCGTAGGTTGCAAAGATTTCACCGAGTTTGTCCGAGGTTGCTTTCACCTTGTTGGTGATGTCGCTGCGTTGCGCGTTCACGTCGCCGCTGCGGTCAACTTGGGTCGCTTGCATCAGACTTTGCACAGCAGCTGAAAAAGCCACTTTGTCTTTGCCAAACATTTCGCGCAGTGCGCCGTCGTCGAGGCGGAAGTCCACCACAATCGAAGCGGTTGGGCCAACCGCCGAAGCAATTGGGTCAACAATTGATTGCGCCGCCAAGCGTAGGTCGGCGACTTGGTGCACCAAGTCACGGGTTGCCGCTGGCAGGCCCGAGATTGCGGCATCGAGGTCGGCCAAGGCACCGTTGCGCAACGATTGCACTTGGCTATTGTTGTCGATCAAGTTGATGTTGCAGGCTTCGTCGAAGTATTCGCCCGAGACCACCGGGCATTGTGCGGCAACGTAGTTGGCCAATTGATTGCCTTTGGTTTCCAACGCGCGCAGTGCATTACGGCCACCGAGTGCGACGATCAAGCTGTCGAATTGGTCAATTGCCTTATCGCGTTCAAGGTATTTGTCGCCTTCGACGGTCGACAGCAACAAGTTAGCTTCGCCACGCGCCGGGCCCGCTTTGCGGGCATCAAACATCACGCCAGCAAGGCCAGTGCGCGACATGCCGTGCGACGTAAAGAACCAACCCGAAGCGCGGTGCAAGGTGTTCCACAGCAGCGCGAG
>JAKQOD010000478.1 GCA_029565465.1 Deltaproteobacteria bacterium | reverse complement strand
TCGCGACACCAGCGCCAGCCGCTGCGGCTGCTCCATCACCATGGGCACCGCCGGCTGCAGGTGCGATGGCCTCTGCTCAGGCCGCGGTTACCGCAGCTGCGCCAGCGGTAGCGGCCGCACCTGTTGCGGCAGCGCCGGTCGTAGCTGCGCCAGTATTGGCTTCGCCGGTGGTAGGCAATGCACCGACGCCCAAAAAACCCGCCGAAGAAGGCAAAGGCAAGTTCCGCGAAACGATGTGGTTTAAGAAGGGCGATCTTGATGTTGCAGCTGCCGAAGCTGCCGCGCAGGAGCGTGCCAAAGGCAAAGACGCTGCGAGTGACAAAGTCGATTCGCTTCCGATCGATGAACGCTATAGCGACGACGGCTCCATCACCCGCGGCGACAAAGAAAAGTACAGCTTGCGCACCGGCGGTACTCAAATGATGCAAGTTGTTCGTGAGCCGACCGCGGCCGACAGCAGCGTTGCTAAAGTGTCAGAAGACGCACTCATCGGTGAAATGAAGAGCGGCGGCAAAAAAATGGCATTGATCATCGGTGGTGTCGTAGCGGTCCTGATCGTAATCGTGATTGTTGCGTTCAGCTAAGGATTGCGAGGGGCGGGTGAAAGCGGGGCTTTGCATCAGTTGCATGATTGCATTGTTCAGCTGCGCTGAAATCGGCGTTGTCAGCGACGGTTCGTCGTTGTCGTACGGCACCGCCAATGCAGGTAAACTGCTCGATGGCGCAGCGCTGCCCAACCGTGGCCCAGGTTTTGTCGTCTACGCCACGTGGCAAGCGCGGGGGCTCCGCTACGGCACGGATGAACTTATATCGCTACTTACTGAAGTTGGTGACCACATGCGCGCGTTTGGTGGGCCACCCTTAGCCATCGGTGACCTTGCGTTTCGTGATGGCGGCAGCGCGGCGCCTCATCATCGATCGCATCAAAGCGGCCGGGACGCCGACTTGTTGTTGTATCTCGTCGACGCTGCCGGCAAACCCAAAGTGTCGAACGCGATGTTGATCCTTGAGGATGACGGGCGAGTGGTAGCTGGCAACGGCGAACGTCTTGATGTGGCGCGAGAATGGGCGCTGGTCAAATACTTGATGGTCGCACGCTCGGCAGAAGTGCAACACATCTTTTTGGCCGAACCGCTGATCCAGCTGGTGCTCGACCACGCGCGTGCAACGGGCGAGCGACCTGCCGTGATCGAGCGTGCCCGCGAACTGATGTCGCAGCCGGCGCCCAACGCTCCACATAATGATCACATGCACATTCGGGTGTATTGCAGCGAAGAAGATGCCAAGCGCGGCTGCGTCGATTTTGGGGCCGAGCACCGGCGCAAACCGTCGTCTTATCGGGCTGGCGGCGAGCAGTTGCTTTGATACAGCGTCGCTAGAATTTCTTCGTCGGTTTGGGCCGGCACCGCAGGCGCTGCGGCTGACCCTGATCCGGCAGCTGAGCCAGCCTCCGAGCTGGAGCCAGACCCAGACCCAGACCCAGACCCAGACCCAGACCCAGAATCTGCGGTCACGTTGCTGTCAGCTGTGGACGGCGCTTCGCCTCGAAGTGCACGAATAGAACGCCGCATCGTTTCAAATTCGCGGATATGCGCGCTGCGCGCATCCGCGGTTGGTGAACTCATCGTGATCGTAATCGCGAGCTTGGCGTTCATAATGATTGCGTGGCGCACGAAGCGTCGATTGTTCGAATATTCGAACCAGGCTGAAGCAAAACCTGCGTTGACGTTCGCGGTGTCTTGCTTCAGCTCATTGTCGATGCCGGGTTCCCTAACTTTGACGTTCGAAACATCGATTCGTTGACTGCGAAGCTGTGCAAGTAACGCATAGGCGTACTTGGCAGCCGGGGTGCCACTGCTTTGCCGGATCGGCTCAGGCCATGAGCAGATCAGATTCTTCGTAACCGGTTCGCTGGCAACCCAGATCGTAGCCTGCGGGGTCGTGCGACGCATCCAAACTGCAATGCCTGGATAACTCGGTTGATCGCTAAGGCGCCATCCACTCAATAGATTCACGGAATAGCCGGCCGCGGTATCGCGAAGTACTCCGTTTTCGATTTCAGCCACCGCTACGCTACTGCAAAGCGCTGAAACCAATATCGCGATGAGGACGGGAGTGCGCATCTGGGCGCTGTAACCGTACCGGTTTGTCGTCGAGAAATCGATGGGTTCGCGAATTTGCGAGCCGGTTTCGCACCTGAACAGAGTCACAGTTAAAAATTTGACTCTTTCCGCTTTGGTATTGTTGACCGATTACATTCACAAGAATATTGTGACAACACTTCGATGGTGGAACTCAACTGTCTCCATCATCGGATGAGTAACTAACTCAAGTTTGTCAGAACGAGCGACCAGTTTAAGTTGGGGCCAAAGAGGGTTGGCCCTTGGCTTCTCACTGTGCGCGTCGGTCTTTCGAATGCTTGCGCTTTGGAGAATGACCTTGTTTGCACGACCACGAGATTCCGCAGACCGAGATAGAGGCGAGGGCACTGTCGTGCCATTGCGCTCTGTTGGTCGTGCGCAACTCGCTGGCAGCCGCGGTCATGCTGCAGATGATGCGCGGCCAAGCGCGCGTCGCATGGCAACGTCATCGCGTGGTCGTCTGGATGAAGACGACGTACCAGCGACCACGTCCCGTCGTGCACCTCGCGGCTTGCTGCTCGAAGATGACCTCACCGCGATCGAGACAACTTACGTCGATGGCATTACGGCGCCGCAGATCGTGGAGGTCTTTACCAGCCGCGGCGTGAAATTCTCGGAAGCCAGCTTTCGCAAATATGTGCAGCAAGGCCTGTTGCCACGGAGTCGCCGCGTTGGCCGCAAAGGCAAGTACCGCGGCTCGTTGGGGATGTATCCCGCAAAAACCATTCGGCGCATCAACTCAGTCAAAGAGTGGATGGCGGATGGCTACACGATTGAAGAAATCCAAGGGCAGTTTTTGCTCTACACCGATTTGGTTGAGAACTTGGCGGAAGGCCTCGGCGAGTTGTGGCTTCGGCTCACAACGGATCTCGAGAAGCTAACCCACGAGACCACCCGCAAAGCGGTCAGCAAAGAAATCGCTGACCTCCGCAAAGACAGTGAAGTTTTTGTGCGCCGCGTGGGTGAAGTGACTCGTCGAGTCGCGGCCCCACGTGGCCAGAATTTTCGTCGAACCGGCGCAGCGGGGAGCGCCGAGGATTTGCTGTAGCGGCCGCCCGCAAGCCGCCACGTTGTTTTCGTCTAGGAGAAATCATGAGTGCTGACAATCGCCAACGTACTGAAGAAGCTGCCATGAACCACGCTGCGGGCGACGAAACCGCCGTGAGCAAAACGCCAAGTGAACGCCCGGCGCGGGTGCGTGCACGTGGCACGTCGTTGCCCTTTTCGACGGGCGACGACGAAGATGCGGCCAAGCTGGCGGCTTCGGTCGGCGCGATGGCGCGGGGCTCGATGACCAACATGGAAGCGCCGGCCGCGACCGACGCCGATGAATTTGAAGACGGCCAAGCCGACGACCTCGACGGCGATGAGTTCGAAGATGATGACCTCGCCGACGGGGAACTCGTCGCTGATGGTGCTGATTCCGATGTGCCAACGATCTCGCGCAAGATTCGCCGTCGCCGCCGCCGCGAGCGGCCACGCAGCAAAACCATTGCGATGAAGCGGTTGACCCGCGAAGAACTGCGCATTGGCGCCTTGATGTTCCCGCCGGTCGACGAGCCACGCCCGACCAGCCGCGCGGAATGCGCAAGTGGCGAACAGCGCCCCTGCCCATGGGTGGCGTGCAAACATCACTTGTATCTCGACATCAATCCTGAAACCGGTTCGATCAAGATCAACTTCCCAGATCTTGAACCGTGGGAAATGAAACAAACCTGTGCGCTCGATGTCGCCGAGCGCGGCGGGATTACCCTCGAAGAAGTGGGCGAGATCATGAATCTTACCCGCGAACGCATCCGCCAAGTCGAAGTGCGCGGGCTGCTAAAACTCAAGATGGGGTCACCATCGCCCGACGAACTTGGTGCCGACTTGCTACGCGAAAAAGCCGAACGCGAAGGCAATTAATAGCCACACCCACGATTTCTCCCTTTTTTGTCTTGGCACCGGTCAACGCTTCCCCAGCGCATCGGTGCTTTGTTGCGTCTGTGGCTTGGCTGCGATGTCCGGTATCCGGACAAGTTATGCACAGAATTCTCAGCTTGTTCACAGGGGCGGGCTAGGTTGTCCGGATGTCGGACAGGTCGCAACGTGAGCTGCGAAGTTATGCACAGAACTCTCAGCTTGTTCACAGGCGCCAGCGAGATCGCGGTGCCTGTGCTCGAGCTCTAGACTGTGACGGTGGCCGCTGGTACAGGCTCAGGACATCCCTGACACATTTAGGCTCAAGACATCCCTGACAGGTGCGGTCGTAATCAACACGTGCCCTGGAAGGAAAGTCCCGTCATGAGTTTAAAGATCGAATTTG
>JAKQOD010000471.1 GCA_029565465.1 Deltaproteobacteria bacterium | reverse complement strand
CAGCGTGCAGCTGGCGCGCGGCTTCGTTGGTCAGCGCGCTCGCGGTTTCGGTGCACTCGGTAAGCATCGCGGCTGGCAACCGATGGGCCTTTTGCAACGCTTGCGACAGCTGCACCAAGGTTGTTAGCTCGGCCACTTTGTTGTCAACGTTGCCGCTGGCAGCAGTGGCTTGCACAATATTGGCTTGCCACTCACAAGCATTGTAGGGGCTTTTGCTGTTGGGCTGTGCCGCCACGCCTGCGATCAACTCGCGGTACGCATAGATCGCTTTGTCGAACTGGCCTTGCCCCATGTAGATGTCGGCGAGTTGCACCAGCATGCCGAACCCTTTGCCTGGCGTTAGCCGATTGAACGCGGCTTGCGCAAGGGTGACTTTGCCGACGGCAGCATAGGCGCGCACATAGTCTTGCTGTGCTGTGCGATGCAACACGGCTTGATCGGTTGCGGTTGTGGCTTGCACAACTTTTTCAAACAGATCGAGCGCGCCAGCGGCGTCGTGTTGATTGAGCAGCACCCATGCAAGTTTGTACATGGCGTACGGATACACGCGCGCTTGCGGAAATTTGAGCAACTGCCGATACATGGGCGCCGCATCGCTGAGGCGATTGGCTTCGAAATGGGCATCGGCGACGGCTAATAATGCGTCGGGCACGAATTTAGATGTTGGATAATTCTTGAGCAGCGTCGCGAATTGTTTCTGTGCGTCGGTGCTGTAGTTACCGGTCTGCAACGTAAAGCCATAGTAGAAGAGGGCTTGATCCATCTTTGGATAGTTGGTGAACGCTGGGTTGCTAGTTAGCTCGCGATAGGCTTTGATCGTGGCAACCATTTCGCGTTTCTCGTCGGCGCGCAAAGCCGCAAGCTTGGTGGGCGGCGCCTTTGCGATATCGGCTTGGATGCGCGCAAGCCGATGAAAGCGATGTGCTTGCGCGTGCAGTTCAGCCAAACGAAACCAAAGGTCAGGCAAATCCGGTGAATCACGTGGCGTTTGTGCGATGAGGTCACCCAAGATTTCGGCTTGGCTTTGCCGGTAAACACCGACTGCACCTTGCAGCCCGATGATCTCATCGCTGGTGAGCAACTTGGGTGTCGCCTTCGCTGCTGCCGCTGGTGCCGCTTTGGCGGTCGTCGATGTTGTCACCGTCGGCGCCTGCACGTCATGCGGTCGCAGCGCCGTCGGTTGCGCGGTTGCCGTTGCAAGCGTGAACCAAGACAATAGGGTGCCTACGGGCGCAAGAGGCCCAATGCGTAACTTGTTCATGACGTGAAGACACGCAGCGCTGCGCCCGGTTGCACGCCCTCGCAGACGTGGACCACGCTTGCCTAGTTCGAGCGGGCTTTGCCCATGGTATCGACTAAGCGTGCCGCCGCCGCGCGCAACCGTTCGGCAGCTTCGGCGGTTTCGCGAATGGAGCCGAGATTGTGGCGCAGCAATTGATTCATCTCGTCCATGCTGCCGGTGACTTGATGGGTTGCTTGGCCTTGGGTTTCGACGGCACTCGATATTTGCCGCGCCGACCGGGTTACCTGATCGGACAATTGCAAACCGTGACGGCTGGCGTCGATTGCTGCAGCGGAGCGCGAATCCGTGACTTCAACGGTTTTGCGAATCCCTTCGGCGGCTTGCAACACGCGTTCAGCCAACCGGCGCAACTCTTCAGCGACCAACGAAAAACCTTTGCCGGCTTCGCCCGCGCGGGTGCCTTCAAGCCCAGCATTCAGCGCAAGGATGTCGGTGCGTTCGGCGATCAAGGCAATCGCGGCCGACAGCTCGCCGACCTTGGCCGACTGTTCGCCAAATTCAACGATGCGCGACTCGATCAATTGATTGCCTTGCAAGGCTTGCTCCGCTGATGTGACCACGTGCTCGCAGCTCGACGAGATGATCGACGCAGACTGTTGCAGCTCTGCCATCGAGCGCTGGGTTTGTTCAACGGCAACCGCGCTTTGGCCAGCAGCAGCTTCTTGTTGCCTCGCCGATGCCAGCAAGCCTTGTGCAAGCGTGACCAGTTCATGCGAGGTTTGTACAACCGGGCCAGCGATGGCACGGGTTGCCCACCACGCCAACAAAAATGCCACTGCCAACATGACGGCTAGGGCACTAAAGACCAACACTTGAGCTTCGGATTTGGCAGCGCCAATACCTTTGCGTGACACTGCCAGTACCAAAGCGCCAACAACCTGATCTTTTTCGCTTAGCGGGCGCGACACAAGCAGGTAGTCGCCGCGGTCAAACGTGCTGGCCACACTTGGCGCGATCCCGATCAAGCTTGGCTTGGGACTGCCGTCGGAGAAATCTGCCAGCAGCTCGTTGCTGGGCGACAAGACCGCCGCATAGGCGGCTTGTTGGTGAAGCACTTTGAGTTGATTGGTTAGGTCGTCTTTGGCCGAAGGCATCTCTTGATAAAAGGACGCGGTGGTTGCCAACAGCGGCGCTAACGTAACCGCCAAGCCTTCGGTTGTTTGCACCAGCCGTGACCGCGCATTGCCTTCTTCCCGCTGCGGGAAATACAGTGCAAAAAATAACCCGATAACGATCAGCGGCACGCAGATGGCCGCGCCCAGCTTGGTTCGAAACGTCATCGAATCAACTCACTCAGTGCCAACAACTTGGGATCCAGATCCATCCCCACCGCTTTGGCGGCTTTGACATTGATCAAAATCTTGGGCTTGCTGTCGATTGCGATCACGCCGACGGGAAACGCGGCAGTGACGGCTTTGCGATTGTTGCTCAGCGTCGGAATATGGGCGTCGGCGGCAACTTTGCCGATGCTGACGGCATCGTCGACGACGCTTTCGGTGCTGTACAAAATGGTGACATGTTTATCAGCCAGTTGTTGTTTGAAGTCTTTGGCGTCGTAGGTAATCGCGACAACGGTGATCTTGTGGCTGTTGAGGGTGAGCTTGTCGGCTAGCTTGGTAAACGCATCGCGCATGCTTTCGGATTGTTTATCGTCGGAGGTGCGCGCAATGACTGCAAGCACCGGCTTATCTTCTTTGCGTGCGCGGTCGTAGCTCAACACTTTGAGTTGCATTAACGCTTCGACCTTAGGCGCAAGGGTTTCGGCGGCTGCTAAAGGCGCAGGCCCCAGCATGCCAAACATTGCGACGAACAAAACCACCCAAAACCTACGCATAGCGACTCCTCTAGCTTACGACGAAATGCCAACGCAATGCATTCAAACAACCTACAAACCAAAGGCCCAGTTGATCGCGCCTGTGTAGGTGTTCGTCGCCCAACGAAGGTCACCGCTCAAGTGCGGGTGCGCCGGCAAAAGGCTTGGCTGCTCGTCGCAGACGTTGACCAACGCAGACAGCGCTCGGAAGCATGCGCATGCCATCAGACCCCACCTCAGCTTACACATCGGTGCACTGTACAACAGCTATTGACCGTTAGCCAAGTACGCGAAGTCGTTCCTGACAAGCCGCGATCACGCTGCTGCGCATAGCGTCAACGTCTCCGTCACCCGCCAAACCTGACGTGCCGCCGTTGTTCGCAATCAACAATGTATGGCGATATGCTTCGGCGGCCTCGCGCAAATCGCCAAGGCGTTCGAGACATACACCCAACTGGTAAGGGGCCAGCCAGTGTTCATCGCGGGTTAAGAAGCGTGCAATGCGTAGCGCGGCGCACGCTTCCGCAAATCGTTCTTGTTGTTTATGTTGCAACCCCGCCGCTAGTTGCGCTGCAGCGTCGCTGGCCGCAAGCGTTTCTGTCAGCGGCTTCGTTGGCGTTAGATCCAGGCTGAGCGCAGGCCCCGGTTGCGTTGTGGTTCGCCCAACTGCCGGCGCGGCAGGCGAGGGCGGCGGCCCGGGGACCAACTCGGACGTTGTACCGCTTTGCAACGTTTGTTCGATCGCGGCCAAGATCAAAGCCGAGCGCTGCGACACCAAGCGCTGCATTTCGGCCACAATGTTGCGTGCCACCGTGCGATCAAAATACATCAACACATGGCGGCACATGATGACATCGGGGTGCTGCACCAGCGTGGGCGGTTTGCCCGAGGGAAATAGCGAATGGCGCACGAACTGCACACAGTCGCGAACGCGCCGGCTGACACGCACCGGCGTCGTCGCACCATCAAAATAACGCGCGTACTTGGCTGGCATGCGCAACATGTCGCTGGTGCGATACGCGGCTTGCTCGGCACGGCGAATCGACGCAGCGTCGATATCGCTGCCAACGACGTGTGGCACAAAGCCCTCATCGAGCAACACGACGGCAATCGAGTAGGCTTCTTGGCCGCTCGAACATCCGGCGCACCACACGCGGATATCATTACGACCGGTTTGGCTGCGGATGCGCTTGGCGTTGGCCAGCAGCGTTTCAAAGCCGGACCATTCGCGAAAAAACCACGAGGTGCCATTGGCCACCCGCGTAATGAGGGCAATCCGGCTACGCTCGTCGTGATTGGCGTGTTGTAAAAACGCTTCGCGGCTGAGGCCTGCCGCAGCCGCTAGCTCAGCTAGGCCGGTCAACGCTGGGCCAGCCACGAAGCTCGAAAGGTTCATGCCGGTTTCGCGCAACGCAAACGCGTGCAGCGCATGCCACAGTGGATCAACGGCCATTGTCAGCCAAAAAGCGCGCTGCGAGCTGCCACAGCGCGGTATGCGAGAAGTCGCTCTTGACCAAATACGCGTCGGCGCCAGCTTCGGACGCGCGTTGCTTGTCAGATTCACTACCGCGCATCGACAACATGATGACTGGTACGCGGGGCAGGGTTGGGCTGTTGCGGAGCGCGCGCACCAAATCGATACCGCCCATGCGCGGCATCTCAACATCGCTCACCACGAGATCGAGATGCGGCATCGTGAGGGCTTTTTCAAACGCTTCTTGACCGTCGGCAGCTTCGACGACGTTAACGCCGTGGGCTCGCAGGGTTTCGCCAACCAGGTCGCGGATAATCGGCGAGTCGTCCGCGATCAGCACGGTCTTGATGCGTTGCGCTACCACTGGCGTTAGGTTGGCGCGCGGCCCTTGGCCTGCCATCGTCAGCACGGCTGCAACATTGAGCACCAGCAACATCGCGCCGTCATCGCGCATCACGACGCCGGTGCAATACGCATAGTTGCTCAACAAGCCGCCAAGACTACGCACGACATCTTCACGTTGGGCATACGCGGAGCCACCCGTGACGGCGACCAGTTCGCGGCCGTAGCGCACCACCAACAGCGTCGAGCGATGGCCGCCATCGTCGTGTTCCGACAACAACGTCG
The DNA here is from genome assembly GCA_029565465.1 of Deltaproteobacteria bacterium. Classification (GTDB taxonomy): domain Bacteria; phylum Myxococcota_A; class Polyangia; order Haliangiales; family Haliangiaceae; genus JABFXX01. The sequence goes on along the minus strand of JAKQOD010000471.1, from coordinate 5,789 downwards.
GGAGCTCCAAGATTGGCACCCACGCATTGTTGTACATCAGCCAGGTCTTATTGTTGCTTTGGCGCGTTTCGATCATGTTGGCTTCCAACACGCGTTCCACTGCAACCTGTGGCAACGCGTACCAGCCGCTGCCTACTTGGAACGTCAGCATCGCGGTCACGGCGATCGTGACTGGCACTTGCAGCTCAAACGACGTGCCGTGGCCGGGCGTGGTGCGGACAGCGACGCGGCCACCAATCGAATAGATTGAGTCCCACACCACGGCGAGGCCGACGCCGCGCCCCGATAGCTCCGTGGTTTCGCTGCGAGTTGACATGCCGGGCGCAAATAACGTCAACAAGATGTCATTTTCAGGTGCGGCGGCGGCTGCCTCGGCGGTGAGCATGCCTCGCGCAACCGTTTGGTTACGGGCGGCCGCAACGTCGACGCCGCGACCGTCGTCCGTTACCGTGACCACCAATTCGGAGCCGCGTTGCGCAGCTGCAACCGAAATGGTGCCACGGCCTGGTTTACCGTTGAGCACGCGTTCGGCTTCGGGTTCGATGCCATGATCGACCGCATTGGTTAACAGATGCATGAGTGGTTCGCTCAAGCGATCGAGCACGCTGCGATCGATTTCGATCATGTCACCCGTGATATCGACCCGCACATTGCGGCCAACCCGGCGCGCCAGCGACGCCACCGCCATCGGTAGCGTTTCGAATACCGACCGCAACGGCACCAAGCGCAGTTCGCGATTCGCATCGCTTAGGTCGCGGACCAATTGGGCAACGCGAAAACTGTCGTCGCGCAGTTTCGATTCAACCGCCATCAGGTTTTGCACGATGTTGGCGGCAAAACTGTTGTGCGGTAATTTTTCGCGGCGCAGGAGTTCTTCGATCATGTCGCGGACCCGCTGCAATTCGCGGGTGGCGCCTTGGGCGCGTTGCTGCGCCAAGTGCAATTCGGCGATCAAGTCGCGAATCTGATTGAGGCGGCTTGCACCAATGCGAATGGTGCCGGCTGCACTCGCGCCACGTGAATCGCGTTGACTGCGCACGGCATCCGCATTGCTTGCCGCGGCCGGCGGCGGAGCTAACACGGTTGGTTCGGGCGCGGGTGGTGTACTTGGTGGCGCCGGCGTTTGTTTGGCGCTTGGCGCGCGATTGCGTCGGCTTGCATCGGCATCCAGCGGCGGTAACCCGCGTGGGCGCGAGGTATAACGGGTCGGCCGCAGCGCGGCGACGATGGTTGCGAAACTGTCGGCGACTGGCGGGTCGTTAGGCCACGCAATCGCCACTTCATCCACAAGTTCCAGCCCTGCGAGGATCTGCTCCATGACGTCTGGTGATGGGGTGGCGTGCAAACGCGCGAGCCCAACTAGATCTTCAAGGCTGTGCGCAATCTTGGCTACCTGGGCGATGCCGCCAATGCCTGCTTCGCCCTTGAGTGTGTGCAGTTCGCCTGCAAACTGGTTCCACTTTTCGTGGTTGCCGCTTTGTTCGATCGCAAACCAGCGCACATGTAGCTGGGCGATGCGTTCGCGGATCGCTTCTTTCATGCGCGCGCGTCGTTGCGCAATCTTGTCGTTGCTCATGACGCTTGCTTCGCTCGTTGCTGGTGCTGCAGCATGAAACCAACATCGAGCACGAGCAGCGGCGGGGCGCCGTCAGAGGTCTCGAGCCCAAATGCGACGATGCCTGCTCCTGCCAAGATGGAAGCGCGCCGCAGCTGACTTGGTTGCAAGGTCATGATTGCAACCGGTCCATCAACGATAAACGAACCCACCAGGTGCTGGTCTTGCAGCGTCACCGTGCGTTGCTCGCTGGCTTGTACGTTGCGTGGCCAGCCCAGCAGCTCACAGATGTGGGGCTCGTTGCTTGCGGGCTGCACGCCGGCCAAGCCGGAGACCAACACGGCCATCGGCGTTGAGCCGGCAAAAAAGCGTAGCGCAGACCATGTCACGCTGGCAGCCTCACGGCTGCGCAGATCGCTTCTGCGCTGATCACATGCAACGCCGCACCGCGCCACGTGGTGCGCGCACTGTAGAGCGTGCCTTGGGTTGGCGTCAGCTCATCGCTGCGCAACGAATACAAGCCAAATGTATGTTCGGCGAGCAAGCCAAATTCGAGTTCATCAAACTGCGCGATGACCATGCGTGGCAACGCCATGGTTTCGACCCGCAGCATGTCGCCTCGAATCGCGTCGTCGAGATTTAGCACGGGAATCACGCGTCCGCGCACAGCACAGACGCCTGCTACATAACGTGGTGGCCATGGCAACCGGCTAATGACCGCGCGTGGCGCAATCTCAACAATTTGATCGGCTGCAATTGCCAACAACGCAGCGCGACCCTGAAACACCAAGTATTCGGTCGCAGCGGCAAGGCGGTCCGTCGATGCGCTTGGGTTGGCCGCCGCGGCCGCGACGGCTTGCTGTTCGGCGTCAACGTCGTTCATGGCGCGCTTTCGGCGGCGAGCAAGCGGCCGACGCTGCGCACCAGTTTGGCGCACGTGAGTTGCGTTTGCGCACTCGGCGCAGCGACCCATGCTTTGCCAGCCGCTTCGGCGTTGCGTGCAGCTTCACCGAGTTCCATCATCCCCAGCATCGATGCTTCACCTGCCAATGTGTGCATTTGCACTACTACTTCGTTGGCAACGCCATCGGGCATGAGCGCAGCCAATGCAAGGTCCACCCGCTCTTTGGCCGATGCGCGGAACTCTTGCTTGAGCTCTTCCGGGATTTCCCATGCCATGCCTACTTACCTCTCCCACAAAGATGGCGTTACGGTTACACGGTGGCCGCGATGGCTGCCACGCGTTCGACCAAATGATCCAAGCCGAGTTGCTTGCAGACATAGCCGTCACACTTGGCTTCGGCCGCACGTTCGGCGAGCTCGGCTTCTTCGAGACTTGAGAATAAAAAAATCTTGGCTCGAAAGCCGGCGCCTTGACGCAATACTAGTGCGACATCATCGCCGAATAGTTGCGGCATACTGACGTCCATCAAGATGAGATCGTAATCGTTGAGCGTGCCCGCATTGCGGAGGACAGCGACTTCTTCGACCGAACGCAAGCCTTCAACGGTATGCCCCGCATCTTCCAACGCGTCACGCGCAAGCGTCCGTATCAGATCGCTATCGTCCACCACCAATATCCTCATCTTGATCAGTCTGCCAGTGCCTTGCAGACCCGTCAATTGATCTCATCTCAATAACTTCTCATGCGGGCCAAAACCCGGTAGCATGATTTCTATGGTGTTTGCGCGGACGTTGACGGCTCGCATTGTCGTGTGGTTCATGGTGCCAATTATTTGCGGTGCTGTGTTTGGGTTGATCTATTGGCCGCGGTTGCGTGGCAACGATGCGGAAGCCTCGTTGGAGCAAAGCAGCCTGATGATCGTGCAAACCTTGACGCATCATTTTAATCCTGACTTGGGCAATCCGAAGTTGCTGCAAATTCAGCTCGACGAATCGATCAGTGATGCGGCCGGTGTACTGGGCGTTTTCGTGCGTGATCCGGCCGGCGCAACCGTCTTGAGTTCGGTGGCCAAAGGTCGCAGCGATATCACCGCATCGGGTGTGCCTGCGGGGGAGCATCGCTACGTCGCTAGCCAATTACATGTTGCGGTGCCATTGCTCAGCGGTTCCGTGGAGCTAGTCGTCGCCGCCGATCGCATCGACGAACTGCGGAACGAAGCGCAATGGCAAATCGTGATCGTGGTGGTGATTCTGGTGGTCGTCGCAACCTTAACCTGTTGGTTCTTAGCCCGGCGCTTGGCCAAACCGCTGCATGATGCCGCGCGATCGCTCGAAGCGTTGTCCAACGAGCTGGTTACCTCGGCGCGTGAGCAGGAAGCGTCGACCGGGCAAAGCGCCACCGCAATCGGCGAAACTCGCCGCATGATGGAGACGGTGGTGAATACGGCACAAGAGATTTCAACCAACTGTGCGGCGGTATTGAGCAACGCTGAGCACACACTTAGCGGCAACCGTGCCATCGCTGAGCGGATCTCCGAATTGTCATCGCAGTCGGAGCGCGTGGCTGAGATTCTTGCCGGTGTGATGAAGGTGGCCGATCGCACGGACCTGTTGGCGCTCAACGCTGGGCTCGAAGGCGCCAAAGCAGGTGAAGCCGGTAAGGGCTTTGCGCTGGTTGCAACTGAGATGCGACGTCTGGCCGAGACGACGATGCAGTCGGTGCAAAACATTAACGGCCTGATTTCTGAAGTGCGCGAGCGAGCCCAAGCAGCAACCGAAGCCAGCAGCCGCGGTATGCGTTTTTCTGAAGACACCGCTGAATCAGCACGGGCGATTGCACGCACGACACAAGCGCAACGCCATGCCACCGAACAAGTGGGCACGAGTATGGATGAAATGTCCGAACTGCTGCGCCATAACCTCAACAACATTCAAACCACGGCGCGAACTGCCACAGAGGTTGGCTTGGTGGCGCAGTCCCTCACGCAGGTGGTTGACCGGCGTACGGCAGTGCAAGCGGCAGCTTCATCGTCGCCGCCCCTCAATGGTTAACGATGCTTAACGACCGCTCGATTGGTCGATCCATGCGCTGAGCTCGGCCACCGGCCCAACGGATGCATGGGGCACTCGACTCGCTGCGGCGTTCGGCATGCCTGCGACGATGGCGGTTTCGGGCGCCTGCACGGCCGTCGCACCGCCTGCTTCCGCAATGGTCCGCAATCCTTCGGCACCGTCGGCGCCTAGCCCAGTCAGCACCAGCCCGGCGCTGCGCGCACCGTAACTTAGGGCAATGGAGCGCAACAATCGGTCGCCCGACGGGCACATCCGCTCTTTTACGGTTGGTGGCAGCAGCGCAACCGTGCCGGCGCTGGTGATTTCGAGATGGAAGTCATCGGGCGCAACGATGATATCGCCAGGGCGCAGTGCATAACCATCGACGGCCATCGGGGTCGGCCTGCCAATGGTTCGGCCAAGCCAATCGGCGAACGCCGGGCCAAATCCGGATGTTGTGTGTTGCACGATCGCAATCGGCACGTTTCGCATTTTGACGGCTTCCAGCAGTGCCGCCAGCGTGCGAGGGCCGCCAGTTGAAGCAACGATGCCAATGCAGGCCACGTTGCGATGGGTGATTCGCGTGCTGCGTGGTGGGGTAGGTGTAGCGGCTGCAAAAGCACCAGGTGTGTTACGTGGCCGTGCTGCAGCACGCAGCAAAATGGCTAGTTCACGCGCGGCTTCTTCGGTAAAGCCGTTTTTGGGTTTTGCAAAAACATCGACGGCACCTGCAGCGAGTGCTTCAACCGCAAAGGCGCGTTGGCTGGCGCCGGGATCCGCAACGACGACGATGGGGATGCGTTGCACGGCGACGATGGCGCGAATCGTTTCCAGTCCACCACGCATCGGCATCAAAACGTCCATTGTGACTGCATCCGGGCGGTGCTGGGTAATCACGGCTTCGGCTGCGATGCCATCGCTGGCTTCGGCGACGATCTCAAAACCGCCAACCGCTTCAAGGCCGCGGCGCAGCAATTGCCGTACGAACGACGAGTCGTCCACGATGACAATGCGCAGTGGCTTCGTGGTCGACATTCCGGAAAAATTGTCGCTTGAAATGTCAATTCGCACAATGGGCGATCGCCAAGCTCGACAAAGCAGGTATTGAACTTTAGCCAAGATGAAGTGTATCGTTGGGAGGTGGGGTGTTATGGCGCTACCTGAGAATCGGCGACAGCTTGATGGGCAATGTGTGGCGGCGCTGTCTGCTGCCTATGGCATCTTTGGCGCTCACGAAAACGACAAATTGACGGACGAATCGGCGCTCGCTGGATTAGCT
>JAKQOD010000460.1 GCA_029565465.1 Deltaproteobacteria bacterium | reverse complement strand
AGCCGCGATGTCGCCTTCGTCGGCGTCCACATACAGCCGCGCCACTGTCACTGGCTGGCCACGAAAGCGATCACGGATGTCGACAAATTTCCGCTGAAATAGCGCTGGGACGCCAGGCAGAATGTGGACGTTGCGCATCGTGACTACAGGCCAAACGTTGTCTTGGCCATAGAGCAACACCGCACCCACGGGAGTGTCCGCTAACCGCAAATTGGCGTCAGCCAAAGCAGCGCCGTAATACCCACGCACTTTCGCTTCAAGCTCAGGATGCCGTGCCACGGTGGTACCAAAAGCGCGGGCGACGCCAGCCATCGTGACATCATCGTGAGTTGGGCCTACGCCGCCCGAGGTAAAGACCCAATCAAAGCGCGCGCTAGCCGCTGCCACCGTGCTGGCAATGTCGTCGAGATCATCCGGGATCGTATCGATCCGACGCAAGTCGACGCCCAGCGCACGCAATTCATGGATGAGAAATGCGGCATTCTCTTCAGCGAATTTGCCGCTCAAGATTTCGTCGCCAATAATGACGATGCCAGCGGTAGCCACGATATTTGAACGGTAGCACTGCCTGGCCGGCTGGTGCAGGATGGGTCGAAGAAAATACGGCTCGCGTTCAGCGAACGACCTGGCGGTGTCCCTATCTGTGCCCGGCGGCTTTACGGACGGCAATGCCCTTGGTAAGAGGATGCATGCTCGGTATGTCCACTGGCGAGATTGTGCTTCGCGGTGGCCGTGTTTTTGATCCGTCGGCAGGGCACGGCGGCATCGCGGCAACCAGCCAAGCGTTGGATATCCGCATCGCGGCTGGCCGTATCGTTGAAATTGGCCGCGGCCTGGTCGGCGGTGCCCATGCCACCATCATTGATGTCAGCGGTTTGTTGGTGGTGCCTGGCTTCATCGACTTGCACGTGCACTTGCGCGAACCCGGGCAAGAATACAAAGAAGATATTCAAACCGGGACGCGGGCGGCTGCCAAAGGCGGCTTCACCCAGGTTTGCTGCATGCCGAACACGAAACCGGTGAACGACCAACGCAGCATCACGGAACTCATCGTGCGCCGCGCGCGTGAAGTGGGCACCGCCCGCGTGCATCCGATCGGCGCAATTACCCAAAATCTCGAAGGTAAAGCGCTGGCCGATATCGCGGACATGAAAGATGCCGGCGCTGTGGCGATTTCCGACGACGGCCGGCCGGTGATGAACGCAGGCTTGCTGCGCCGCGCGATGGAATACGCCAAGACCTTCGACGTGCCGGTGGTGCAGCACGCCGAAGATTTGGATCTTGCCGAAGGTGGCGCGATGAACGAAGGCGCGGTGGCCACCCGCATTGGAATCAAAGGCCAACCGGCGTGCGCTGAAAGCAGCATGGTTGCGCGTGACCTCGAAATCGTCGAGTGGACGGGGGCGCGTTATCACGTTGCGCATGTCTCAACTGCACGCACCGTGGCGTTGGTGCGTGATGCTAAACGGCGTGGCTTGCCCGTAACTTGTGAAGTGACGCCGCATCATTTGGCGTTGACCGACGAAGCGTGCGCGCACTACGACACCAACACCAAGTGCATGCCGCCGCTGCGGACCGCCGCCGATCAAGAAGCATTGCTCGAAGCGCTCGCCGACGGCACCATCGATTGCATCGCGACCGATCATGCGCCGCATTCGCTAGTTGAAAAAGATGTCGAATTTGAATGCGCAGCGCCAGGCATGTTGGGCTTGGAAACCGCAGTGCCGATCATTTTC
>JAKQOD010000440.1 GCA_029565465.1 Deltaproteobacteria bacterium | reverse complement strand
GGCCGCGCCAGGCAAGACGGCCACGCCAGGCAAGACGGCCACGCCCGACGAATCGCCTAGCAGCAATCTCAAGTCGCCAGGCAAGACGGCAGCGCCAATCGAAGCGCCAAGCAAGTAGAGCCTTACAGCCAGTCGCGAAAGCGATACATCAACCACGCCAACGCTTTTTGGTACCAAGGCAGCGCGGTCCAATCGGCGAGCGTAAATTCATCACAGTGCAACGCATCACGGTCAAACGCGTCAGCTAGCTCGCGCCCCGTCGTGGCGGATACGATCTCAACGGCAACTTCGAGATTGTAGCGCAAACTGCGCGCGTCAAGATTCGAACTACCGATCAGCGACCAGCTTGCATCGACCACGGCGGCTTTGGCATGCATCATCGGCCCACGCCAACGCAAGATACGCACGCCTTGCGGCGCTAACCGGTGAAACGCATACAGCGAAGCCCAATACACCGAGCGCACATCGCTGCGACCAGGGACAATCACCGTCACAGGAACGCCGCGTTTACAAGCGCGCACCAGCGCTGCACGCGTGCTGCGGTCAGGCAAAAAGTATGCGTTTTGCAATTGCACGTGCGTGCGTGCATTGGCAATCGCCCGCAGATACGCCCCGCGAATCACCATTTGTTTCCGGCGCGGCCCATTTTCCAGCAAGCGAATTGCAGGCGCGGCCACCGGCGTATGTTTAGCGCCATGTGGATGCGGCGGCGCTTCGTACATAGCACCGTCGTTGCGCAACCACGTCTGGCGAAACAGCCGCGCCATGTCGATCACGACGTCACCACGTACTTGGCAATGCAAGTCGTACCAACCCAGCCCACCATCGGCGATGTCAGCATATTCAAGGCCAATGTTGAGGCCGCCGACGAACCCAATCTCGTTATCGACAACTAAGATCTTACGATGATCACGATGCGAAAGATTGAAGCGTTTGCGCCACGGCGCAATCGGGTGAAACTCGACGAGCTGCACCCCCAATTGTTCAAGCTGATTGTGCAACCGCGAAAAGCCTAAACAGCCGACACCGTCGTAAATGATCCGCACGTGCACCCCCGCGCGCGCCCGCTCGCCAAGTGCCTCGGCAAACCGTTGCCCGACCGAATCGTCTTCGAAGATATACACTTCCAAGCAAATCGAATGCTTGGCTGCAGCGATTGCGGCTAGTTGCGCCGGATAAGTTTCGGCGCCACCACGCAGTGGCAACACTTCAGTAACCGCGCGCCATCGATCGTTGCGCTTGCCAAGAAAAGCCGCAAGCGCGCCACCCGCGTGCGTCATGAGATTACGTGGATGCGTTGCTATAGTCAGTGTAGCCCTTCGCGCCTGGCGTGTAATACGTGCCAGCATCGCTTGGCGCCAGTGGGGTGCCAGCCTTCATGCGCGCAACCAGGTCAGGATTGCTGATAAACGGCCGACCGAATGCGATCAAGTCGGCGTTGCCAGCCGCGAGTTCCGCTTCGGCCGAATCGCGTTCGTAGCCGCCAGCGAAGATCGTGATGCCTGCAAAGGCTTTGCGCAGTGAGCGCTTGAGTTCCGCGGGTACCGGCGGCGAGCCCATGGCGCTATGGTCTAGCAAGTGCAAGTAAAGCAACTGCATTTTCGACAGCGCGGTGACCAAATCTAGATATTGAGCGTCAACGCCATCAAAGCCACCCGTGCCGTTGAACACGCCATATGGCGACAAACGGATGCCAACGTTTTGGCTACCGATGCGTTGCACACACGCCGCTGCGACTTCGAGCGCAAAGCGATTGCGATTTGCAGCGCTGCCGCCGTAGCCGTCGGTGCGTTGGTTCACGTTGGCGTTGAGGAATTGTTCGATGAGATAGCCGTTGGCGGCATGCAACTCGATACCGTCGAAGCCAGCATCCATCGCGAGCTCGGCCGAAGTTGCGTACTCTTGCACGGCGGTCGTTATGTCCGCTTCGGTCATCGCACGCGGCTGCGAGTGCGGTTGCATGCCAGCGGTGTCGGTAAACATTTTGCCGGGGCAAACCGCATCGGTCGAGCTCACCACAACAGCGCCGCTTGGCAGATTTTCGCTCGATGACACGCGGCCCGTATGCATCAGTTGCACGACGATCTTGCCGCCAGCGCGATGCACAGCGTCGGTAACTTGGCCCCAGCCGCTTACATGAGCTGGGCTGAACAAACCCGGAATCCGAGCGTAGCCCAACCCATTTGGCGACGGCGACGTGCCTTCGGTGATGATCAAGCCAGCGGTTGCGCGTTGCGCGTAGTACTTGGCAATAACTGCGTTCGGCGTGTTGTTGAGAGTTGCACGCGACCGCGTCATCGGGGCCATGACAACGCGGTTGGTCAGTTCCAAGTGAGGGCTAACAAAAGGGTCAAACAACATATCCCAAGCTCCTTGCCTTGGTAGTACCGCGTCTGCAGCGCCAACGCGCGCTATTGAACGCGGTTTTTTGCCCTGCACTTTCGCCTTGCCTACGCAATGCCTGAGTTATGTTGCAGGTATGCATGTGTTGATTACCGGGGCTTCGAGTGGCATTGGTGAAGCGATTGCACGGGAGTACCTCAAGCGAAACGCAGATATCACCGTCGTCGCGCGGCGCAAGGATCGCCTCGACGAACTGTGCGCTGGTGCGCAGTCTGGTACCCATGTCATCGCGGCCGATTTGGCGCCGGGCCGCAGCACCGCGGATCCATGTGCCGCTGTGGTCGCCGAAGCAATCGCAGCGCTGGGGCCCATTGATGTACTGATCAACAACGCTGGCATGCAGATCGTTGATTCGCTGGTCAACACCAACATTGCCGATGGCGAACGGCTGATCGAACTCAACTTGATGGTGCCATTGCGCATGAGCAAAGCGGTATTGCCCGGCATGATGCAGCGCCGCCACGGTGCTATCGTCGACATTGCATCGATGGCCGGCATCATGCCAACGCCGCAGATGTCGTACTACTCCGCCTCCAAAGGCGGCTTGGGCGCAGCGTCCGAAGGCCTGCGCGGCGAACTACGGCCGCATGGCATTCACGTGCTGACCGTGTATCCAGGGCCGGTATCATCCGACATGGAATCGGCAGCACGCGAAAAGTTCGCGTCCAGCCCCGCGACGCGCTACATGCCAACCGGCACACCAGCCGAACTCGCACGGCTGATCGCCGACGGCGTTGAACGCAAAACCGACCGCATTATTTACCCACGCGTATACGGCTTGTCGCGGCACTTGCCGAATCTTGGCCGGTGGTTGACTGACCGGTTTACACCGTCATTGAAGTAGCAACCTCGGCTCAGGATTCGTCATGCTGCGGAATTGCCGCGCGAAAGGTGTAGGTATGGCCTTGGTCAGCATCGCCATCTTCGTCGCTCGCGGCAGTTTGCCCAGCACTGTATTCAGCCACAAACACATACTGTCCATCAACGGGTTGTGGACTGCACCACCAACGCCCCCAAGCGTCACTGGCGCCACTGATCAGGTCGAGCTTGAGGCTTTGCGCAAGCTGGGCACCACGTTGGTCACCAAATGATTCTTTGTTGGTCGCCTGCCACATTTCGGTCTCGAGAATCAGGCGCGCGACGAGCGTCGCTCCTGATTGCGCCGCTGGCACGGCGTCCATTTCTTCGATGGTATCGTGGCCCCAACACAAGCCGTTGGCATCCATGTAGTAGATCACATCATTTGGGCTGTATGCGATTGGAACCAAGCCAAGCGCAACTTGCGCGTCGCCGCCACGTGGGAAACTGTGGCCGCCAAGGCTTAAACAGTACGAACTGCCAATCATCCAAGCTTCACCACTATCGAGATCCCAGTCGCCCGCCGTTTCGGGAAATGCAAGCCAGCCAAACGCAAGGTCAAACTGCGCCACTGCATCGTTCCAATGGTAGCCGCCTTTCGCAAGCAACTCACGGAGAGGTGGCGCATTGGACGCATCGCAAAAACGCGCGGTACGTACGCGCAGCAACAAATTGACGATATCGGGCAGCGATGGGATCATGTTGGCTACATTATATTCGCGCTTGGCAGCGGCGGTGTTGGCAGCGTGTATGATTTTAGCTTGATGCTCGCTTCGCTAGCGGGCGGCCAAATACACCACGGCGTACCACCGCTCAGCATCAAAGAATATTTGCTCGCGTTGAAAGCCGCCTGCAGTCGCAAGCTCGTCGATCATTGGCACCGTGTACTTTTGCGATTGCTCTACGTAGATACATTCGCCAGCGGCAAAATCCACCGACAGCCCCAGCTGCGCACAGCGCACGGTTTGCGCCGTGCGACTTACCAAAAAGCTACGCGCGGCGCCATCAAGTGGTGAGTAGCAGGCGTAGTGATGAAACTGGTCGAGCACAAAATCAGTGCCGATTTCACGATTGAGGCGCCGCAGCAAGTTCACGTTAAACGCTGCCGTAATGTGTTGGCTGTCGTCATACGCAGCGAGGATGATCGAAGGATCTTTTTGCAGATCAACGCCCAAGAGCAAGCCGTCGTGGGGTCGCAAAAAAGAACGAATGCGTTGCAAAAACGACACAGCTTCGAGTTGCCTGAAGTTGCCTAAGTTGCTGCCCAAGAACATCGCAACCTGCCGATTGACGTCGGACGGAGTTGGCCAATGGGTAAAATAATCACCAATGGTTGGCGTTAACTGCAACTGCGGCAATTCGCTTGCAAAGCGTTGGCTGAGCTCCGCAATGGCATGCGCCGAGATATCGAACGGGTGATAAACCACCGGCGCCGAACGCTGCATCAACTTTTGCAGCAGCGTGAGCGTCTTGGCGCCATCACCACTGCCCAGCTCGATGAGGTCAACGGCTGCAACGCCAGGCGCAATACAGGCACTGATGGCCTGCGCTTGGTCACGCAAAATACTGTGTTCAACCCGCGTCAGATAATATTCCGGGAGGTCCATGATCTGCTGAAACAAGCGCGAACCTTCGGCGTCGTACAACCACGACGACGAAAGTTGTTTCGGCGTACGCGCTAAACCATCCGCCGCATGACGTGCCAATGCGCACGCGTCGGTATCCGCAAGCGAATTATCGTGCGTCATGGTGCCGATGCCTTTCGGACCGGGCGAAGCCCCGTGTATTGCCAGCCCAAGTGTGGATGAAAAAAGTTGCGATAGCTGCGGCGGGCGTGCCCAGGTGGCGTCGCAAACGACGCGCCACGCAACACCATCTGGTTGACCATAAACTTGCCATTATATTCCGACACCACGCCGACCGACGGCGTGAACCCAGGGTACGGAGCATATGCACTTTGCGTCCATTCCCAGCGTTGGCCCCACGCAAAGTGCGCAGCTGACGTTTCCCACTCAGCTTCGCGTGGCAACCGTAGCCCTGCCCACTCACAGTAGGCGGACGCTTCGTACCAATTGATGTGGGTGACGGGTGCATCGAGTGCAATTGGTTGCAGCCCGTGCAACGTGAACTGGTGCCAGTCGCAGTCGACAAGGTTCCAATACAGCGGCGCGGTATTGCCTTGTTTGACCCAATCCCAGCCTTCAGCGAACCAATATTGCGCATTTCGATAGCCGCCAGCCTCGATAAACGCCAGGTATTCGCGATTGCTTACCAATGTAGTGCGAATTTCAAATGGCTCTAGCCAAACTTGATGACGCGGCCGTTCATTGTCAAAAGAAAACCCTTGGTCCACTGCGCCGATTTCAACGAGCCCGCCAGCAGACGCAATCCACGCCGGGGATTTCCCGTCGCTGAAAAACTCAGCAGTGCCGTCAATGACGGCGTGCGCTTGCGCATCGTGTGACCCGAGGTACGCCGGCTGCAACGGATTCACTGCAAAAATATATTTGATATCGGTAAGCAACAACTCTTGATGCTGTTGTTCATGCTGCAACCCCAGTTCAATTAACGCAACAACATCCGGCGCAAGCGCCGTTTGCAACAACGCGTGCATGGCATGATCAACATGCGCACGATACGCGAGCACATCTTGAACGGTTGGACGCGACAGGTCTCCGCGGCGGTGTCGGAGCACGCGTTGGCCCTGACTTTCATAGTAGCTATTAAAAATGTAGCCAAAGCGCGGATGGAATTCGCGATAGCCCGGTGCATGTGCTGCAAGCACCACCGCTTCGAAAAACCAGGCAGTATGCCCAAGGTGCCATTTCGGCGGACTGACATCCCCGCTTGGTTGCGGCACGTAGTCTTCAATTGCCAACGGAGCGCAAATTGCAACGCTGTGGCTACGGATAGCTTGATATCGTTGAAGGAGGCCCATGTTTATGCTTTGCGTGATCGTTGCCGGTAATGCGTTGCGCACGCGCTCCAAGCGAAGCTTTGTATTGTCATGGAACAACTTTCACGCCGCGCCAAAACGCCACTCGATTTGCGACAGCGGCTGCGGCTGGTTTTGGTTCTGGATAGTACCAAACTGCATCGGCATTGATTTGGCCATCAACCCGAAGCGAATAGTAGCTTGCGGTACCTTTCCAAGCGCACACCGTATGTGTCGAACTTGCGACGATATACTGCTGGTCGAGCGAGCTAGCCGGAAAATAGGCGTTGCCTTCAACTTCGGCGATGTCATCGCTTTGCGCAATTACCACGTTGTTCCAAATCGCTTTCATGATGAGCCCTCAGCTGTAAGGTGTTGAGTAACGTCCGTTTCGAACGGTTAGCGCTACAAGCAAATCGAAGCGTATTGTCTTAGCGCGTTGAAGCAACACGGCAACCGTTTTCCGAACGTAGTATCATTCACCGACGACATTGTCTTGAGTAAGAGAAATACAACATGAACAACCCAACCAAAGCCAAGTCCACGTGGGCCGCCGTCGTGCAACAAGCCGATCGGGGCAATCCAATGCCGCCACGCCGCGATGAGCGCAGCACCGAACAATGGCAGGCCGCATTAACACCGGAGCAATTCTACGTGATGCGGCACAAAGGCACCGAGCGGCCACACAGCTCGGAAATGTGCTCGCTGTTTACGCCGGGCATCTATGCATGTGCGGGCTGCAACACGCCGCTGTTCGACTCAAGTCACAAATTTGAAAGCGGCACCGGTTGGCCTAGCTTTAGTGGCCCGATCGAGCCAAACGTGGTGGCCTACCACAATGATGGCGGCTTCGGCATGGCCCGCATCGAAACGACCTGCAACGTCTGCGATGCACATCTCGGCCACGTGTTCCCCGATGGGCCGGCCCCGTCGGGCCTGCGGTATTGCATCAATGCTGTATCGTTGAAAAAGGTCAGCACCAACACAGCGGGCTAGCGACGCGCTTGCGCTGCAAGCAGGCGACACTGCAACTGCGGCACATGAAAAAATGTCATTGCTGGTGGTGCAGCGGGCACCGCCAGCGCAAGCTCAGTGCATCCGACAATCCACTGGTCGACCGTCGGGTACTTTGCTTGCAATGCGTGCAGCACGTGCTGCGCAGTAGCATGCGCATCGTTGACAAACAGTTCGCGCCGCAAGGCATCGATCGCAGCAAGATCGTGCGCGTCGGCGGTTTGCCAATCGACGGCATGTTGCGCGAATAACGAGCGCAGATAGCCCGCTTTCATGGTGTGACGCGTCCCTAACACAAACGCGCGCTGCCGCTGCGCTGGCCAATAGTGGTTGATGACATCGCGAAGGTGCACAGGCTCGCCGTAACCGGCTAGCCGCGCGGGCATTTGGTCGAACGCTTCGTGCAGTGTAATGTTGGCCAAGGTGTAAGGGCTGCCAATCGTATCAACCAGCTGGGCGCAATGGCCAGCAAGCAGCCGACTGGCTTGCACCATATCGTGAGGCAAACATTCGTTGATGGCACCAAACGGCATGCTCCAAAGCACGACCGTTTGTTCGTGCAGCGCGCCACGCGCTGCCGTGAGTTCTTGTTGCAGCGCTTGATAGTACCAAGCCGCTGAACGCACGCCACCGCCGAGAATCGCCAGCGTCACGACGCAGCCACGGTTTGCACTGCCGGTCGTTGCCGCCTGGTGCATTGCGAATCGACAAAGCGTTCGAGCATTACGTCACCATAGCAGACGCATGCGTGCAAAACATGCTTGGGCAACCACGCCGATGAAGGCTAAATCGTGTTCGGGCTTGGCATCGGCGGTGCCGGTGGTGCGGGCGGTGCCGGTGGTGCCGAACACTCGCGTTGGCATGCCTGCACCGATACCGGATTGCTTTCATTGCACATGCTGGTGCAGTAGCTAACCTTGTCGTTGAAACATTTGTTGCCGGTCTGCACGCCGTTGTAGCTGTGGCTGTAGCAGTGCGTTTGCGACACGCCATTGCCGTTGATACGAATCGACACCGAGGCGCTCGATCCGTTGACAACACCGCCAGGTGCGCCGCCAGAAACGCCACCCTGCGGCGGCGGCGCAGGCATGTAGGCATCAT
>JAKQOD010000133.1 GCA_029565465.1 Deltaproteobacteria bacterium | reverse complement strand
CTGACGGCGATTCGTGAGTTTGATCGAGAGAATGGCTGGTATGCGCAAGGTGCGTTGTCGTGTGCGCATTGGTTAACGTGGCGCGTTGGTTGGGATTTACGCACGTCGCGTGAGCGTTTGCGGGTGGCGCGCAAGTTGGCAGACCTGCCTGCGGTCGACGAAGAATTGCGCACTGGAGCGATGTCATACTCGCAGGCGCGAGCGATTTCGCGGGTAGCGACGGGCGACAATGAAAAGCTTTGGGTTGAGTATGCGAAGCGAATGCCCGCGTCGGGCTTGGATAAGTTGTGTCGCGCGTTTCAAAGCGTGCAAGGTTATGCCGACGGTGCAAGCACGACAACGGCAGCGCCGTCGCGCAGCGTTACGCGGCGCACGCTGGATCACGGCATGGTGAAGCTTGAACTGGTGCTGACCAACGACGAAGCGGCGATCGTGTGGGCCGCGATTAATGCCGTGCGTGCGGAGAAGATGACTGCAGCAAAGACTCCCGCGGAACCGCGCTCGGCGGATGCATCTTGTGAACGATTCGGGGCATCTTTGCTGTCCATATATCCGCATGCACACACTCCCGCGGAACCGAACTCGGCGACAACATCACCAGCAGAACCGCCGCATGCATACGCTCCCGCGGAACCGCGCTCGGCGGACGTAACGAATCAAACGTTGCGGGCACCGATCCGATCGGAACCGCCGCATGCACACACTCCCGCGGAACCGCATGCACACACTCCAGCAGAACCGCCGCATGCATACGCTCCCGCGGAACCGCGCTCGGCGGACGTAACGAATCAAACGTTGCGGGCACCGATCCGATCGGAACCGCCGCATGCACACACTCCCGCGGAAGCGCGCGCCGAACAGACGCCCACGGAAGCGCGCTCAACAGTCGCGAAGGTTGCCCCTGCCCCACCGGAATCAGCGGAAGCGCGCGCATCGCGGCGTGCGGATGCATTCATGACGATCATGCATGGGCACGTGCGTGGCAAGCGGCCACAGCGGACACCGGTTGAAATCATTGTCACAGTGCCGCACGGAAGCCTGCGCGGTTCCGCGGAACCGTCCGACCTTGCGACGTTCTCCGACGGCGAGGTAATGGCAGTGTCAACAGCGCAACGTCTTTGTTGTGACGCTGGCGTCGTTGTCGCAACGGTGAATGACAAAGGCCAACCGCTGTCAATCGGGCGCAAAACCCGCACGATTCCGTCGGCAATCAAGCGTGCGTTATTGGTACGCGACCAAACGTGCCGCTTCCCCGGTTGCCACAACCGCAGCTTCGTCGACGGCCACCACATAGAACACTGGGCCAACGGTGGCAAAACTGCGCTTGGCAACTTGATGCTGCTATGCACGGCGCACCATCGGCTGTTGCACGAAGGCAACTTCCACGTCGAATCCGACGGCGCGGAGGGTTGGCACTTCTACGACGAGCGCAATCGCCGCATTGTGGCGCAGCCGCCGCGGGTCACACTGCACACATCGGCGCAGCAGCGTGGGTATGGCATCGACCGCCTGCGCGACGACAATGCAGCGCTGGCGATCACCGCGGACACGCACGCGATGATGTGGACCGGCGAGGATATCGACTATGGCACGTGTATCGACTATCTGGTTTAGCGCGGCGCGCTCAAGCCACGGGCGCTTGTATGGGCCCGGAAGTATTGTGATTGATTCGCGGTGGTTGATCTACTCTGTGACGCAGGAGGCACAATCCGCCGTTGGCGGGTGCGAGTAGATTGACTTCCAGATCAGTTCAACTAAAATCTTCGCCAATGTCTGAACACCTAAAAGAACTGCTTGCGGCCGCTCTTCGCGCGCCACAAATGACAGCTGCGGAAAAAGAAGCCCAGCGTCGTAGTTTTGCGTTCGGAAATGCAAATATTGAAAACGAACGCGTGACCAAGCAGATGATCGACGAAGCCGCGGAGCGGATTAAGAGCTAGTGTCTGAAAAACGCGACAGCGTTGCAGGCACAGCGCTTCTTGTGACGGATCCAGAAGCATGTGCTCACCTAGAAGCCGAGAACGCGATTCGGCAATTTGATCGTGTGCTCGATATGATTGATGAGGTGGCTCGCGACAAGCGCGAGTTTAAACTTCGACCTTCCAAAATTCTGGACTTACACCGTTGTGCAATGGCAGGACTTTCACTGTACGCGGGGACCTGACGTGCAGGTCCGGTTACGATCGGCAAAAGTCAGCATCAGCCGCCAGACGCATTTCGAGTAGCCGAGTTAATTGAAGAGATGTGCGATTGGGTCAATGACCATTGGGGCCAAATCTCCGCTGTTGAACTTTGCGCATACGTGATGTGGCGTCTCAACTGGATTCATCCGTTCGACGACGGCAACGGCAGAACCTCGCGAGCCCTCGCGTATCTTGTGCTATGCGCACGCCTTGGCGATCGCTTGCCTGGGCGAAAAACGGTGCCTGAACAAATTGCAGAGCACAAGTCGCCATACTACGACGCACTCGAAAGCGCGGACCAAGCATATCGGTGTGGAACTATCGACGTTAGTGCGATGCAAAGCCTATTGGAAACCTATATTGCAGTGCAATTGAAAGAAGCGTTCGACTCCGCTCGCGCCATTGGAGAAGTTGAAGCAACAAATCGCAAGTTGCACTAAACGCCCGTGCTGTTCATCGGCGTCCTCGACCAACTTCAGCAGCGAAGCTATCGATGCGCTACTTGCCCAAGCCTCGTGCGCGCATGGCGTCGGTGACTTCTTGCAACACAGCAGGGTCGTCGATGGTGGCGGGCATTTTCCATGGCACGCCTTCGGCGATCTTGCGCATGGTGGCGCGTAAGATTTTGCCGGAGCGAGTTTTGGGCAAACGCGCGACGGCGATGACCATTTTGAGTGCAGCGATGGGGCCGATCTGTTCGCGCACGAGTGCAGCGCATTCGGCTTCGACGGTGGCAGGCGGTTTGGCAACGCCGTGTTTGAGCACGACGAAGCCAAGCGGCAGTTGGCCTTTGAGTTCGTCGGCGATGCCGAAGACGGCGCACTCGGCAACGTCGTGGTGACTAGCGAGCACTTCTTCCATGGCGCCTGTCGACAAGCGATGGCCTGCAACATTAATGACGTCGTCGGTGCGCGCCATGATGTACAAGTAACCGTCATCGTCGATGTAGCCAGCATCGGCGGTTTCGTAGTAGCCCGGAAAGTGGGTCATGTAGGCTTCGGTGAAACGCGCATCGGCCTGCCACAGCGTTGGCAAACACGCAGGAGGCAACGGCAGCTTGATGCAAATCGCGCCGAGCTGACCGCGCGGCACTTGATGGCCACCTTCGTCGATCACGTGCACTTCGTAGCCAGGCATCGGCACCGTCGGCGAGCCCGGCTTGATTGGCATGATGCCAAGGCCAAGCGGATTGGCAGCGATAGGCCAACCGGTTTCGGTCTGCCACCAGTGATCGATCACCGGCACGCCAACGTGGGCTTCGGCCCACCGCACGGTGTCTGGATCGGCGCGTTCACCGGCGAGAAACAAGGCGCGCAAGGTGCTGCGATTGTGGAGCGACATCTTCACACCGTCGGGGTCTTCGCGTTTGATTGCACGAATTGCCGTCGGTGCGGTGAACAACGTTGTCACGCCGTACTCGGCAACCACGCGCCAAAACGCACCAGCATCGGGCGTGCCGATGGGTTTGCCTTCGTACATCAACGTAGTGATGCCGTACAGCAGTGGCGCATACACGATGTAGCTGTGCCCAACGACCCAGCCAACATCCGACGCTGCCCAAAACACGTCGCCGGTGCGCGCGCCGTACACGTTGGCCATACTCCACAATAGCGCGACCATATGACCGCCGTGATCGCGCACGATGCCTTTGGGATGGCCGGTGGTGCCGGACGTATACAAGATGTACAGCGGCTCGGTAGCGCGCACAGTGACGCACGCCGCGCGGGTATTGTTTGCGCGCATCGCATCGACGCAGCTGGCCCAATCGCAATCGTTGGCGCCGAGTGCAGCGAGGTGTTGCGGCCGTTGCAACACCATCACGCGTTGCGCAGGAACGCCGGCATGTTCAATCGCCTCGTCGACGAGCGGCTTGTAAGCGATGACGCGGCCAGGCTCGAGCCCACATGATGCCGTTAGGATCAGCGCTGGCGTGGCGTCGCGAATACGCGCTGCGAGCTCGGCTGGCGCAAAGCCGCCGAACACAACCGAGTGCACCGCGCCGATGCGTGCACACGCCAACATACCAAGCACAGCTTCGGGCACCATCGGCATGTATAAGATCACGCGATCGCCAGGGCACACACCTTCGGCGAGCAACGCTGCAGCAAGCAGCTCTACTTCGTCGAGCAATTGAGCGTAGGTGATCGTACGTTTGCTCTGTGTCATCGCGCTGTCGAAGATCAGCGCTGGCACCGCGCCGCGGCCGGCGTGCACATGGCGATCAACTGCGTTCCAACACGTGTTGCATTCAGCGCCGACGAACCAACGATCTAAACCGTCGAGCTTGCCATGAATTTCCGTCCACGGTTTGCGCCACTCAACGGCGCTGGCCGCGGTGGCCCAAAACTCCGTCGGTGCGTTCTGCCACTGCGCATAGACATCATGATAACGAGTCATCGGCGGCCCCTTCGCAATGCGGCGCCGGCGCGCCTGCTACCATGAGCGTACGCCTTCCGGCACCGTGCACAACATCCGCGCCGCGCAATGCTTGCGCGGAAGGCGGGCATATTTCCTGACTATTGAAGTTTTTGGATGTGATACCGTTAAGGCGTGCGACACCTCCCGGACACAGCATCCCCACTCAGCGACGAGGATCGCGCGCTGATTGAGAAACGTCGATTCGACCACGAGAACGCTCCATCCGACGTTGAACCGTGGGATGTCGTGAAAGCTCGGCTGACCGAATCGAAACCGGCAAAGCCAAAGTCGTCCGAGCGAAATCGCTAGAGTCTACTTCACGGTCGGCATCAGCGCAGCGGTTTGCGCTTGGCGCCGGGCTTGCCGAGGGCCACTGGTTCCATGGAACGGCGGAGTTCGGCGACTTCGCGGCGCAAAGCATCAATGTCATCGCGCGCGGTGTCGCGCGGTGCGTCACCTGCGGGTGGCTCGCTCGGCACGTCGACGGGCGCAGCAGCGGCACCGTTGCCGTTTGGCCCATGCGTGGTCGGCGCGACGCCACCATAACCGTTGCCGCCAGCACCATGGCCGTTGCCAAACGGAAAGCTGGCCATCTGCATCAGCGGATTGTTGAGCCAGATGCGATTCATCACATCGACGGCGGCACTTGGCAATTGGCTAATGCCAGGGAAACTTTGCAGACCTGGCGCGAGCTGCGTGACCGACGACACGCCGCGCTTGGCTTGCACATAAAGGTCAAGCGCCCAGGTTACGTAGCGGCTGAAGAACTCACCGACGGAATCGTCGCCAAGGCGAATCAGCTGCATGAGCAGATTTACTGGCAATAGTTTGGACGTAGCACCTTCGAAAATGAGCTGTGCCAGCGTGCCTTGGGTGATGTCTTCTTCAGTCTTGGCATCAATGATCCGCACATCGCGGCCCTTGCGAATCTTGGTCGCTAGCTCTTCCAGCGTAAGGTAACGGCTGTCTTCGGTGTCGTAGAGTCGGCGGTTGCCGTACTTCTTGATCAACGCTGGAGCGAGGCCGTTCATGGCAGCAAGCTACTTGCACTAACAGCAGGCAGTCCAGCCAATTACGCAGGTGCAGCATCATTGTTGCACCGCACAAAATAGCCATTGACAAGGCCTGGGCGTCCTGCGACGTTCCGCGGCGAAAGCCGGGTGGAACCGCATGCGAACCTCAAATTATTGGCCTCTCATCGCTTTGGGAATGTTGACTGCCGCTTGCTCAAGCAATGCTGGCAACACGTGTTCTACCGACGAGGAATGCGATTCTAAGTTCTGCCGCGCCGATGGCACCTGCGCCCCAAGCGGGCTTGATGCCACGCCCACGGTAGACGGCCCCAAAACGCCCGACGGCCCACTGGGCTGCGCGCCCAACGGCGATGATTCGCTGGCTGCCAGCGAGTACCCTATCCGGCCCGGTGCTTCGGCCCGTTTTCGCACTGCACAAAACGCGACGATCTCCAGCGCTGGCACCCCGCTAGCCGGCAACAAACGCCGCTGGGATCTCACCGGCACGTTGTCGGGCGACACCGATACCGACTTGGCCAGCATCGTACCTACCGGCGCCTGGTGGGCAGCCAAGTTCCCAACCGCAACCTACGCTGCCAAGCTTTCGATCACGTCGGACTTGCTGGGCGTCTTTGCAGCCGACGCCAACGGGGTGAACTTGCTCGGCATCGTGACGCCCACCGATGGAATCTCCCGCACCGAGATCAAATACACACCACCAATTGCAGTGCTGCAATTTCCGGCCATTGCGGGCCAACACTGGACCACGTCAACCAGCGCGTCGGGCGTAATCAATGGCGTCATCAGCGCGTACACCGAAGATTACGACAACCTCGTCGACGCCAGCGGCACGGTGGCTACGCCATATGGCGAATTCCCAGCGCTGCGCATCAAAACCGAGTTCACCCAAACCGTTGGCTTCCTGGTTACCAAGCGCCGCACGTTTGGTTTTGTTGCCGAATGCTTCGGCAGCATTGCCAGCATGGTTTCGAAAGATAATCCCGCTGCCGGTGAACTCACCGCAGTGTCGGAGTTGCGTCGGTTGATTCCATAAAGGCACCATGCAACATTTTTCCAAGCACGCTTTGATCATCGCGTTGGCGCTCGCAGCCAATGCCTGCGCGCCGTCGTTTTACGCAACCAAATTGCCGGGCACGCCAGCCGAGGCAACGTTTGTCGAAGTTGACGGTGTGCAGCTGCATTATCGCCGAATCAAGCGTGACAACGTGGCCGATGCAACCCGGCCGACCGTGGTGTTCATCCATGGCTACGGCGCTTCGCTCGAATCGTGGAGCGCCGTGCAAGACGCACTGGCGCCGGAGTTTGATGTCATTGCGTTTGACCTCAAAGGCTTTGGCTGGTCGACTCGGCCGGAGGGCGATTATTCGCCGGCAGCGCAAGCCACGCTGATCTGGCGTGCGCTCGCCAAATTGGACATCACGCGAACGGTGCTGGTTGGCCATTCGTGGGGCACGTCCGTGGTCTTGGCGATGACGCTGGCCCAACCCGGCCGCGTCGAGCGCGTCGCGCTAACGTCGGCGTATGTGTACGACGAACAAGTGCCGAGCTTCTTCCGCTGGGCGCAAGTTGGCGGCGTTGGCGAGTTCTTGTTTTCGATGTTCTACACCGAGCGTACCGAAGAGCGGGTGCCGCTGGCGTATCACGACCCACGTTATGCAACGCAAAAACGCGTCGACGCGGTGATCGCAGCCAACGAACGGCCCGGCTCAGTTGCCGCAGCACTGGCTGCTGCACGTGGCCAAAAATTCGATAAACTTTCGCCACGCTACAGCGACGTGAAACAACCGGTGTTGCTGCTGTGGGGCGACGACGATCAAGTCACGCCGGTGCGCTTCGGCGAGCGGCTGCTACGCCAGCTTGAAAACGCAACATTGGTGGTGTTGCCACAATGCGGCCACATGCCCATGCTCGAAGCGCGGCAGCTGACGATCAATGCCTTGCGCAAGTTCTTACAGCCGCTGACCGTTGTCGCGGCAGCCGCGCCGACAACCACGCCGACCACCACTACTAGCCCGGACGTGGTGAAATAATGTTGCACCGCACAAGCAAACTCGCATCGTTGGCCGTTGTCGCACTAGCGACGGCCGCAGTGCCTCACGCAGCGCAAGCACAGCCAACGCCTGCTGCCGAACCGGCGCCTGCCGATGCTGCGCCAGCCGTGCCAACGCCCGCGGCTGCGCCAGCCATTGCACCAACCGCAGCACCAATTCCCGACGACGAACCACCGCCGATACCACCGGTTGCCAAAGTGCCAGTGCTCGATTTCATTGGGCCATCGTCGGACATCGGCATCCTTGGCGCTGAACTCACGCCACGCAAATACGCTGCGCCACGCGGCGAGTCGGTATTTGAAATTCACGGCAACTTCCGCAGCCGTGGCGCTGCGCTGCGCAATTTGGATCTCGACCGTGGCCTCGATACCGCGGGCCAACCGCTGTACACCGTGCCGCTCGACGGTGGCCAGTGGCTCACCCTCGGCGATATGCGGTTGCGCACCGACTTGGCGTTTTACGCGCCAGGCGTTGGCGTTGCAGTCAAAGCCCGGATCGATTGGCTCGATAACATCGGCCTCGGAGCAACCCCAATCGCTGGCACGCCGCGCGCTTCGTCGTTTGCTGCAACGCCTGGGCAAAACGGCGTGACGCCTGTGGTGAAACGCGCGTGGGGCGAAGTGTTGTTGCCCGTTGGCGTGCTTGCCGTTGGTCGCATGGGCGCCCACTTTGGCCTCGGCATGGTTGCCAACGGCGGCGATTGTACTGACTGCAATGGCGGTGATGCCGCCGACCGGGTCGCTTTTGCGATGGCACTCAAAGGCCACGTGTTAGCAGCCTCGTACGACTTCGCGGCTAGCGGGCCGTTTACCAAAGGTAAATCACAAGACCACATCATTGATGTTTCGCCGACCGACGACGTTTCAACCTGGACGCTGGCATTGCTGCGCATCGCTGTGCCAGCAACGCTGGAACGGCGCTCAGCCGTGGGGCTCACCACGTTGCAGTACGCTGCGTATGTGAGCCATCGCGCCCAAGACCGCGACATTCCATCGGCATATTTGCCAGGCGGGCTTGGCAGCACTGGCGCCGCAGCGACGGAGAATGACCTTATCCGCCGCGATTTTTCGGCAACCACGTTCGGCGGCTGGCTGCGGTGGAGCCGCGCCGATTTCCGGCTCGAAGCCGAAGCGGTTGGCTCAGTTGCAACAGTTGGTCAACCATCGCTGGTGCCAGGCGCGGAGATCACGCAAGAAGCAACGTCGCAACAATGGGGCTTTGCGCTGGAATCCGAATATGCGATCGGCAATGCACGCTTCGGCTTTAATACCGGCGCCGCTAGCGGCGATAGCGCTCCGGGCTTTGGCGCATTTCCCAATCCAACTCAAACCGTTACCCAAGCCGGCGCCCTCGACGGCCCACAAGCACACTTTCCACGTGACACCACCGTCGATAACTTTCGCTTTCACCCAGACTACGCCGTCGATGAAATCTTGTTTCGGCGCATCATCGGCACGGTGACCGACGCAGTGTACCTGCGGCCGCATGCGGGCGTACGGCTCGCCAACATCGGCGCGACCGCAATCGACCTAACCGGTGCGGTGGTTGCGTCATGGGCACTTGAAGCCGCCTCGACGCCAAGCGGTGCAAGCCGGCTCGGCGTCGAAGCCGACATCGGGTTGCGTGTGTGGAGCCGCGACGGCTTTGCGGTGCGAGGCGCCTATGCAGCATTTTTGCCTGGCCCAGCTTTTGACAACACTAACCTGCAAGCGCAGCCTGCCCAACTATGGCGCGCTGACGTGAGCTTTAGGTTTTAATATGAAGCACCTCAAACTCACCATGTTGTTGGCGGCAAGTGCTGCGCTCGGCGCAGGCTGCGATGGCAATCAAACGCCGATCGCCGATCCGCCGCCAACCAGCCAAAGCTGCGTACCGAATCGTGACGGCATCATCAGCGCCGACGAAGTGCTGATCGCGACTGAATCGGCGCAATACTTACAATCACCGCCGTCCGTAACCCGGACGGTCAACGGCGCCGGCACCGGCGAAAGCGGCGCACGCAAATGGGACTTTGCTACCGAATACGCCGATGACCAAGATGTAACCGTGACGCCGACACGCTTGGGCGCACAGTGGTACGCACCTCAATTCACCGAAGGCCAATTTGTCGTCGATGCCGGTGGTGGCCTCGACGCGATTTACAGCAAAGACGACCGCGCCTTGTGGCTGTGGGGCACGGCGTCGCATGTTGATACCCCAGCCTCGGCAAAGACCATCGTTCGCTACCCAACCCCGGTGCCAGCGCTGCGCTTCCCGATTGCAGTCGGCAATGTCGACGACATCACGGTTGCCATCACCGGCGCGACCATCGCAGGCCTGCCGTTCGTAGGCACCGACCGCTACCAAATCACGGTGAGTGACGCTGGCCGCGTCGACGTGCCGTACGTGCGTTTTTCGCCTGCGCTCAAGGTCAGCACGGTTGCCACCCGGGTCGCCAACCCAGGCGGCGCAACGTTTGTGCGCCGCTCGTTGTCGTTTGTATTTGAGTGTTTCGGCGAAGTGGTGCACATCGACAGTGCACTGAACGAAACCAACCCCGATTTCACCAATGCCGCGCTGATGCGCCGCTTTCGACTGCCGTAGCCGACTCTGGGAGGACCTGACTATGAAACCTTGGGAAATGTGGAAACAAACTTTCAACACGTGGGAAACCACTACCAGCCGCTACCTGGAAAACGTGATGAGCAACCCAGCGGTGCTGAACCCAGCCGCGGCGCTGCTCACCGCGGCCACCAAAGTCAAAGCGGTCACCGACCGCGCAGCGTCGCAGTGGTGGGCCATGCTTGGCCTGCCGACCCGCGTCGACCAAGAACGCTCATTGCATAAGCTCAACCAACTCGAAAGCCGCCTGCTTGATCTCGAAGAGCAACTGGCTGCACCGCCACCACGGGTGGCGCGCATGATCGACACCACTGCAACTACAACGCCGCCGGCAACCACGCTCGCAGCTAACACCACCAGCACCACAGGGGAGGCATAGCCATGGACGTTTCATCTTTTGTTGCAGTTCGCCCTGCCCCGGTTGCAGTCTTCGACCGCGCGCAACGTACGCCAACCGCTACTCGTTTTTTCGTCCGGCAACCGGACGCTTCGTGGCAAACCGTAAGCTGGCAGCAATTTGCCAATCAGATTCTGGTTGCCGCTGACCACTTGCTTGAGCTCGGCGTTAAGCCTGGCGACGCGTGTGCCGTATACGGCAACAACTCGGTTGCGTGGGCAGCCGCAGCGCTCGCCATCCAAGCGGTGGGCGGTGTGATGGTGCCGATCTATCCGGCCTCGACCGCGGAACAAGTTGAATACGTTGCCAACCACGCCGAAATCAAAGCCCTCTTCGTCGGCAGCGATGCCCTCGCGGCGCGCCTTGGCGGCGTCGCAGCGACGGTCGCGCGCATTCCACTGCACAACAACTCAATGATCAATTGGACCAGCGCTCCACGTGCTGCAGCAACCGCGGTTGTGCACGAACGCCTCGGCGCAATCGACCTCGATGCGCCAGGGTTGATGCTGTACACCAGTGGCACCTCGGGCCCGCCCAAAGGCGTGCCGCTGAGCCACAACAACGTGGGCGTCAACGCCGGTGACTGGTTGCGCAATCACGCGTCGATCATCGACGAAGGTGACCGCGATCTGCTGTGGCTGCCGATGAGCCACATCTTTGGCTTTGGCGAACTGTGCCTTGGCAATACGCTTGGCTGGCACAGCTACATGGTAACGCCACAAGATGCGCTGGCAGTGCTGCCCGAAGTGAAGCCGCACATTTTCATGAGCGTGCCGGCTTATTGGGAAAAAATCGCGCGCGCTACCGCCGCTGACCAAGCTGCAACCCAACGCTCGGCGCGCGAAGCATTTGCGCATGTTACCGGCGGCGCGTTGCGCTTCGGCTTGTCGGGCGGCGCTGGGCTCAAGCTCGAAATCAAAGAGCAACTGCGCGAAGCGGGCTTGGTTGTCATCGAAGGTTACGGCTTGACCGAAACCTCGCCGACCCTGACGCTCAACCACCCAGATAACTACCGCTTCGACACCGTTGGCAAACCGCTGCCTTCGGTGCAACTCAAGCTCGCCGACGACGGCGAAATTTTGGCCAAAGGGCCGAACGTTTTTAAAGGCTATTACAAAGACCCGGTCGCTACCGCGGGCGCGTTTAACGAAGATGGCTGGTTCTGCACGGGCGATGTCGGCAAGTTTACCGACGACGGATTTTTGCGCATCGTCGATCGCAAAAAAGACATTTTGGTGACCGCCGGTGGCAAAAACGTACCACCAGCCAACATCGAAGCACACTTTGCTGGCGACCCAATGATTGATCGCATCGTGGTGTACGGCGATGGCAAACCATATTTGATCGCTGGCGTCTGGCTGGTGCCTGATTCGGAAGGCGCTGCCGCCGACGAAGCTGCGATTGCAGCACGCATCGCAGCGGTCAACGCGCATCTTGCGCAGTTCGAAACCATCAAAAAGTTTTGGGTCTCGACCGAGCCGCTAACCGTCGAAGGCGGCCTGCTAACCTCGTCGCTGAAGCTGCGCCGCAAAGCGGTGTACGAACGTTTCCGCGACAAGTTTGAAGCGATGTACATATGAGCAAGAACCCAACCACGACCAAAGCGCCACTGACCACCAAGCCGGGGCCGCTTGCCAGCATTCGCTCGCTTGCCAAGCGCATCACGCGCGGCATGCCCGCTGTTGGCCAAACGCCGTACACGGTAGTGTGGAGCGAAAACAAGTGGCGGTTGCTGCGCTTTCGCAACACCACCGGCGCCGCACCCAAATATGCCACGCCGATCTTGTTGGTACCGTCGCTGATCAATCGCTGGTACGTGCTCGACTTGGCGCCCGGCCGCAGCTTGATCGAATGGCTGGTGGCGCAAGGCCACGATGTCTTCATCATCGATTGGGGCACACCGACGGACGAAGATCGGTTTCTGACCTGGGACGATATCTGTGGTCGTTATGTGGGCCGCGCAGTGCGCCAAACCGCCAAGTTCAGCCGCGATGGCGTTGCCCATGTGTTGGGCTACTGCCTCGGTGGCACGCTTGCGGTGAACTACACCGCAGCGTTTCCTGAGCACGTTGCATCGTTAGTCGCGCTCGCTGCGCCGATTGACTTCGCTGCTGCCGGCATGATGACGCTGTGGACGCGCACGCCGACCTTCGACGTGCAAGCCATGACCGATGGCTTTGGCAATTTGCCATGGCCGATCATGCAAGCGTCGTTTCAGATGCTCAAGCCGACGATGAACGCTGGCAAAGTCATGTCGTTGCTCGACCGTGCGTGGGATGACGAATTCCTCGACGGATTTCTGGCCACCGAACGTTGGGGCAACGACAACGTGTCGTTCCCTGGTGCGTGTTACCGCGACTACATCGAACAACTGTACCGCCGTAACGCGTTGCTCGAAGGCACCATGACATTGTGCGGTAAACCGGCGCTGTTGAAGAACATCGACTGCCCGCTATTGTCGATCAGCTTCACCCACGATCACATCGTGCCACCAGCTGCAGCCAATGCGTTGCTCGATGCAGTGGCGAGCCCAGATAAAGCCAAGCTCGAACTCGGCGGCGGCCATGTCGGCGCTGTCGTTTCGAAAAAAGCAGCGACAGGCCTGTGGCCTAAGATGTCCGCCTGGTGGGCCGACCGCGACAGCAACGAAGCACGCGGCCTGTAGCTCGGCACCCTGGGCTGTTGCGTGTGCGGTTCGCCACGTGCGCCAGCCATAGACGCGTTATACTTGCCACGTGAGCACAGCACTGGTGGCCCCACTACTCGACGCATTTACGGGCAGCAACCTGCGCTCTGTCGCGGACCCAGCTGCCATCCTAGGCACCCTATGTGTCGACGGCGACTTCGTTGCATTGCGCATGCGCTTGTCACCGCGTCTCGAATGTTATCTGAGCATGCCGAGCCTGGACGGGTTCGAACTCACGGTCGGCGTCAAGGAGCGATGGCTGCTTGCCGAAGGTGTCACCAAGGTCAAAAGCAACGACGCCGGGGCCGAATCCTTTTGGTGCGACCAACTCATTGTCGATGCCCACGACGCGCAAGTGCATCGCCATAACAATGACCGCGCAGCCCGCGAGGACTGGCGAGCGTTCAAGCGTGCTGCACTTGCGGCCTTGGAAGACACAACGGCAAGACGGACTGAAGTACCGCCCGCTGGCGGCGATGCTTGGGCACTTGAACTCAACGACCAGCACGTCTTGATCAGGCCGTTATGCGCGGACTTCCTGCAGCGAGATGTCATCGATGCAGTACGGCTGGCCGCCATGCACGCAACCCGACCACATCGCATCGCGCGCGAACTACTCGCTCGAATCAAGCAGCTCGGTTTCGAAGTGAGCCACGCGGTCGACCGCATCGCATTCGCCGCGCCAGCCGTAACCATCGAAGTAGCAACCGTCCAGATCGACATTGAACTTCGTCGCACGCCGTTGACCGAAAACGTTGATCATGCGTTGCACTGGCTGCTGCGTGGCACGCCGTTGCCATCGATGGGCAGTGAGCCCGATCTCAAAGCCATTCGCCGCTCGTTCAAAAACGCTGACGTAGTTTTTGAGTTCACCAATAGCGTGTTGCTTGCCGCGCTGCCTTGCAACCCGGACGGCTGGATCACCAATGAACTGCTTGGCCAAGTCGCTATCGCGATGGCCAACATTTGCCGTGGCGCCGTTGCGTCAGGGCCGTATCGCTAGCTGTGTGCTACGGCAGCTCGGGTGGTTGCAACCAGGCCAACGCCAACAGCGCGCATTGAGCGAGCCGCGAGGTTTCATCGTCGTCGCGAAGCTTGGTTCGATCCCAAAAACCTGTGGGCACGTTCGACAGCTGGCGTAACCCTTCGAGCGCAGCTTGTGAACCACCGAGCATCAGCGGTCCGTCGTCGGTTTCGCGCACCAGCGCTTGCACAGCAACGTGAATGTCCGCTTCGTGCCAACCACAAGCCAACAGATGTTGCGTGTGTCGACGTGTTTGGTAGTCGCTCGGCAGCGCAGCGCTAAGCTCACCCCAGTGCGCACCCGCGAGCAGTTTTGCCGAATGAACAGCTGCCAAATATGCTTCAGCCAAATCGGCGGGCAACAAGGGATGTCGGTCTTGTGTGTTCTTGATCAGTGCCGCACGCAGGTCTCCCGGCGCGCTTCGTTCTAGTTCGCGAATCATCGCGTCGAGTTGTGCTTGCGGCGTTAGCCGAACCCTTTCAACGAAGGCAATATCATCCAGAAGCAGTGCGCGTCGGTCTTCATCAAGCGCCGCAAGGTGCGTGACCAGATGCGGCACAACCGCGTAGGCAATGGCGACAATCGTCTGCTGATGTAGATACGATTCGCGCAAGGGTGCGTATGCATACTCTTCAGCGTACGTGCCAAGAGCTGCCTGCCATTGAGCGATGAGCGTTGGCACCGCTGGCACGTCACCGTCAGTCGCCGTGTTGTCAAAGTGAGCAGGAAGTGTCGCCCAACGAGGATTGTCGAGCTCAAGCGGCCGAAACGACGACATAGGCCGCAATTCAAACACATCGGACGTCCTGGTGCAGACTTTTTATGTCAGCTAGGCGCTGGGATGTAGCCCAGCTGCTATCGTCACCCCATGAAACTCGGCTTGGCCTCACGGTTACGCGTTCGTATGTTGCAACCGGTTGCGCATATGGCGTTGCACAATCGCTGGATGCGCCGCACGTTGCTCGCCCGCAAAACGGCACAAGTAGCCGAAGGCCTCGACGAAGATCTGGCAATTATGTGGGCGATCAACGACGCCACCGGCCAAG
>JAKQOD010000389.1 GCA_029565465.1 Deltaproteobacteria bacterium | reverse complement strand
ACGATCCGAAATGTCGGCGCAGCCATGCACTAGCGTTACGCGCCTGTTCGGCTGAAGTCAATGCGGCGTGACTTCACTTGTAACCACAACTACTTAGCGGTCTTCTTACGGAGCGCGGCGGTAATCGCTTGAGCAAGTTCGGCATTCGTACGTTTGTCGTCGGCCAACGAACGCAATAATTCTACTTCAGGTGGACCGCCGCGTAACAACGCGTTGATGATCGCGAGCCGCCAAGGTTCATCGCCAGCCGTGTCGGGATCGGCTCGATACGCCAACAAGTGCGTGCGCAATGGAGCAATTTCGCGACCGCCACCGACGGCGGTCATCGCGTCAATGACATTGTCGAGGTCGCCGATCATTGTCGCCGGGTCGTCGAGATGACTGACCAGCGCAGCGATTGCTTGAGGGACCACCGCAGGATCGATTTTCGCACCGACCAGGCCGGCCATCGCGCGTGCCACTGGGCCGAGAGCGGCGGCTTCCGTACCGGCTACGAAGTCGGTGTGCGTCGTTAGTGCGTTGACCAAAGCTGGCAGCGCGCTGACGTCTTTGCGTTTGACCAGAATATCAACAACTTGGTCTTTGAGCTTAATCGACACGCGCGGCTCAGCCAAAATACTCAGCAAGTCGGCCGTTACTTCTGGACCGGTTTCTTTGGCCAATGCTGCAACTGCAAGTTCTTTCACAGCTTCGAAACGCGCATCACGATCTTTGGCAATTGCAACCAACGCAGCGTGGGTAGATTCGGACGCTTCGTTGCCGGTTGGCGCCCAACCGTCGGCATCAAAGGTTGCGCCAACGACCTGGACATTGCCAAGGCCAAGATCAACCCGTTGCATCACGTTGCCTGTCGACGGATCCAAGGCAACCAATTGACCGTTGACGGCTACAGCCAACAGTGCCGTGCCGATGTGTTCGCTGGCCACGAGTTCGACCCGAGGATGGTTGTAGACCCAGCGCAGCGCGCCGTCTTGCGCGAAGTCGAATAAGAAGCGGAAGTAGTGCACGGTTGCGTGCGGTAGCTCGAACGATCCGGCGTGCGGCCCCCGCCAAAGTAAGCGGGTTCGATCGGCGGCCGAATACGCTGTTTCAATGCTCGAATACGCGTCCACCCCCCAGGTGGCCCGGGCTAGTTGGGTGGGCACCTTGATGGTTACGAACGACGACTCTTGGCGCCTACCGCTCGCGGCTTTTTCGTCGAGCCGAATCATGCCTCGTTTCGAGCCAAAGTAAGCAGCGTCGCTGGTCGCGCGCAGGATCGCTACTTGATCTTCGAGGCCGCGCAAACGCGCCAACGGTTTGCCGGTGGCAACATCAAGCAGGTTGAGCCATTGGCTCAAAAACGGCACCAACACGATGTCGCCATGCACCACCGGCGCGCCGAGTTCGCCTTCCGAATCGTTGCTCCAGGCTTCGGCGCCATTCGCCGCCCCCAACGCCACCACATGCCAGGTCGGCTTGCCGGTCCCCTGTTTGTAGACGGCGATCACATGGTTCGCAGCGGCTGCAACGCCAACCAGGGCGCCAGCAACGTTGATTTTCCAGCGTACGGCCCCCGTTGTGAGATCGTGCGCGACTAGCTCTTTGCCTTCGAGCGCTACGGCGAGGTCTTTGCCGATCGAAATACGCGAACTCACATCGGCCGCAACCCGCCATGCGAGTTTTTGCTTCGACAAATTATAGGCGGCCAAAAACTTCGGCGCCCCACCCGTCAATACCAGCATCGCGTCGCCGGTACCGTTGCGTGGCGCTGGCGCCGTGGCGGATGGATGCGCAGCGAGCACTGCCGTGAGCTGCGCAGTGCTATTGTCGTCGGACTGCAAACCGAACGCCGACGAGCCGCCACAGCCAAGCTGGCCTACCAGCAACAAGCCAGCTAACCCGAGCGCCCACGGTTTTAAACGAACGTGCGTCATAACTATTTGCCTCCCAAGCGTTGTTCCACCAGGGTTTCGGCCTCTTTGCGCGACGGTCGAGGCGGGTTCTTTGGCGTTGCCTCGATGTAATCGGTCAACACCGTAATTGCGTCATTCGATGGAATTTTGCCGATGACGGAAACGACCTGAACGCGGGCGGTATCGGGGCCAAAGTCATCGCGCTTTAACATCGTACCCAGGCATGTCGCCAACGCTTCGTCGGGCACCTGGCCCAAGCTTTCGCCAATCGTGCGCGCCATTTCGACGTCCGCCATTTGCCCTAGCGCTACCGCCGCGGGCAATTCGCCTTTTTCCATCAATGTCATCAACGCTGGCACAGCCGTTCGCAAACGAGCCTTGCCAATCGCAGCCGCGGCAGCCGCACGCACCGTGCGTTGGCTATCGCTAAGGCCGCGGACCAGCGCTTGTTTCGCTTTTGGATCGGGATACGTGCCCAACGCTGCCATCGCGGCCATGCGGACAGCTGGGCTGCGATACACGGCATAACGCGCGATCACGGCGGCATCCGCCGGGGCCGGGTGCGCGACTAACGCTGGCAACGCCGCGAGCACCACTTGCGGGTGCGGCCCAAACGCCAAGCCGTCGAGAATTGCATCATGCGCGGCCGCTGAATCGACGGAGCCGAGCTGCGTCATGGCGTTGCTCGCGGCGGTCACGTCGCTGCCAGCGAGTGCTGCAACGGCAGCCGTAATGTCGACTTTGGCATCGGCTGGTTTGCTTTTGTTACCAGCGGCAACAACCGCCGGTAACATCACGAGCGCAACACTCAGGCCCCAAACGCTTCGCAGTCTGTCTTTTCGCATGTGCATTCTCCCCGACAATGCCTTGCGTGTAGCAGACCTCACAGCGACTCTCAAACGTCGCAGCCTGAAAAAGCCTTACAGCGGCGGCTCGTCAGCTTCGTCGCCGTCGTCGCGGCTCGCGTCGATGTCGTATTTGCGCAGCAGCTTGTGCAGGTATTTGCGGTCCATGTCGGCATCACGAGCCGCTTTGGAAATGTTGCCTTCAGCGCGCTTGAGCAACCAGCTCAAGTACCGCCGTTCAAACTGCTCAGTCCAGCGCTCTTTGGTATCGCGAAACGACAATTCCGGAGAAAACGTTAACTGTTCTGAGCCTTTGCCGCTACTTGATGGTGCTATCGGAAGCAACAGCGCATCGGGATCGCCGCCCAACGCGAGCGCTCGTTCGACCACGTTGCGCAACTCACGCACGTTGCCGGGCCAGTCATGGCGGAGCATGGCGGTCCGTGCACTTTCACTAATGGCGTTGCTGGTGCCGCCCAGCGCGTGAACGAAACAATCGACCAACATCGGAATGTCTTCGCGCCGATTCCGCAACGGCGGCGACACGATAGGGACAACATTGAGCCGAAAGAAAAGGTCTTCGCGGAATTTGCCCTTCTCGACTTCTGACCGCAGATCTTTGCGAGTGGCTGCAATAATGCGCAAATCAACTTTGGTGACTTTGCTGCCGCCAACGCGACGCAATTCACGCGCTTCGAGCACCCGCAATAATTTCGGCTGCAACTCGAGCGAGAGTTCGCCAATTTCATCGAGGAAAACCGTGCCACCGGTGGCAAGCTC
This sequence comes from Deltaproteobacteria bacterium, assembly GCA_029565465.1. GTDB lineage: Bacteria > Myxococcota_A > Polyangia > Haliangiales > Haliangiaceae > JABFXX01. Next base: position 160 of record JAKQOD010000389.1, on the reverse strand, counting down.
AAAAGCTCCAGCGCGGGCCGAGATGGCACCGGTAAACGAGCCTTTTTCGTGCCCAAACAACTCACTTTCAATCAACGACCCAGATACCGCACCGCAATCGACCACCACCAACGGCCCAGCATGGCGGCGCGACAGCTGATGTAAGGTCCGCGCAATGACG
>JAKQOD010000387.1 GCA_029565465.1 Deltaproteobacteria bacterium | reverse complement strand
GTGGCATTACCCAGCACGTTGCTGCGTACAAAATCACGGCGCCGGGCCACGGCGAAATCGTGTTCCTCGATACGCCGGGCCACGAAGCGTTTACCGAAATGCGTGCTCGCGGTGCGCAAGCTACCGATATCGTCGTTCTGGTGGTTGCCGCCAACGACGGTGTGATGCCGCAAACCCTGGAAGCCTTGGCGCACGCTAAAGATGCCAAGGTTACGATTATCGTCGCTGTGAACAAGTCGGATTTGCCAGATGCGCAACCCGATCGGGTTCGCCAACAGTTGGCCGACCACGGCCTCATCCCAGAAGAGTGGGGTGGCGATACCATCTACGTAAATGTCTCGGCGCTCAAAGGCGAGAACATCGACAAGCTACTTGAATCGATTTCGGTTTCGGCCGAAGTGCTCGAACTCAAAGCTAGCCCAACCAAGCCTGCCGGTGGTGTGGTCATCGAAGCTCGTTTGGACCGCAACCGCGGCCCAATGGCGACGGTGTTGGTGCAAGAAGGCACCTTGCGGATCGGCGACATCATCGTCGCAGGCCGCACGGTTGGTAAAGTTCGCGCCATGCTCGATGATCGTGGCGAAGTGCTCAAAGAAGCTGGCCCTTCAACTCCGGTTGAAGTGCTTGGCCTCGACGGCGTGCCAGAAGCCGGCGATGTCGTGAACGTGGCCGAAGACGACCGCGCCGCGAAGTCGGTGGTTGAGCATCGTCGGCAAGCCTGGCGCAAACGTGAGCTTGGCTCGCGCGACAAAGTGTCGCTCGAAGGGCTCATGGAGCGCTTCAAAGAAGTCGATAACAAAGAGCTCAAGATCGTGCTCAAAGCCGACGTGCAAGGCTCCGCCGAAGCACTCAAGGCCGCGCTCATCAAGCTGTCGACGGAAAAAGTCAAAGTTAATGTTATTGCTGCGGCGGTTGGTGGCATCACCGAAAGTGATGTCAACTTGGCCAAAGCTGGCGGTGCCATCATCGTTGGCTTCCACGTTCGCCCAGCTGGCAAGAGCTCAAAACTCGCCGAACAAGAAGATGTCGAAATTCGTTTGTACGACATCATCTACGACGCGCTTGATGAAGTGAAACTAGCGATGGCTGGTTTGCTTGCACCAATCAAACGCGAAGTGTCGATGGGCAAGCTCGAAGTTCGCGAAACCTATTCGATTCCCAAAGTGGGAACGATCGCTGGCTGTATGGTCACCGAAGGCAAAATCACTCGCAAAGCGCACCTGCGCATCATCCGTGATGCTGTGCAAGTGTACGAAGGCAAAGTCGGTTCGTTGCGTCGCTTCAAAGACGATGCAAGCGAAGTCCAAAACGGCTACGAGTGTGGCGTTATGGTGGCTGGCTGGAACGAGCTCAAAGTGGGCGACGTCATCGAGTGCTACGACGTAGTCGAAGAGGCTGCGAAGTTGTAGTGGTGCCGCGGTCCGCTTCAAGTTGGGCGTTGTGTACGTAGTCGCAGTTCGGCTCGCTTTGCGTATCGAGCACGCGCACTCGCTCAAAGAAAAACGAGCTGTGGTGCGGCGTGTTCGCGCGCGCATCGCAGAGCGGCTTGGCATCGGGCTGTCGGAAGTTGGCTCGCTTGATGTCTGGCAGCGTGCCGAGCTTGGCGGCGCTGTCGTCAATGTTGAGCATCGCAAAGCTGTCGAGTTGATCGATGGCTTGATGCGCATGATTCGGGAAGAGCCGGACTGCGAACTGATTGCCGAGCGGCGCGAAGAATTACGCGTCGATGCTGGCGACGAAGTCGAATTGGCACCACGCCGCAACGAAACGTTTTCGCCACCTGCCGAATGGCTGGCCGCTGAGGAACCATGAACACGCGTAAACAACGAGTGGAACACGCGATGCGTGACGTGCTGACAGCACTCATCCGTGATCGAGTCAAAGATCCGCGGGTGCAAGCGGCATCCCTGTTAACCATCACCCGGGTCGAAATGAACGTCGACATGTCGGTTGCCAACGTGTACGTTTCGATCGTTGGTTCGCAGCCGCGTGTGATTGATAAAGTCATCGAAGGCTTGGGCCGGTCGGCCGGCTTTTTGCGTGGACCGACCGCGCGTGAGCTGAATCTGGCGCGACCACCAGAATTGCGCTTTTTGCATGATCGCAGTGCTGAGATGCACGAGCGTATTGCGGCTGCGTTGGCAGAAGATAAAGCCAAAGCGGCGGGGCCCGCAGTCTCAGAGGCGAAGGCCGACAGCAGCGACGACGAGGAATAGCGATCAAACGATGAAAGCCCGATGCATCACAACCAGGTTCGTTGGCGCTCCGCTTCCGGTCCTCGCGTACCGCAAGTACGCTCCGGTCCGGTTCTCGCGCCGCCTTCCTGGCTGTGCGCCTCGGGCTTTTTGCCCGAACCAGCCCGCTGTTCCATTGAAGTAGCCACCCACAGTCCACGGGCAGGGACACGGACACGGACACGGACACGGACACGGACACGGTGACGGGCACGGACACGGGCACGGGCACGGGCAAAAAGCCCGAGGCGCACAGCC
>JAKQOD010000131.1 GCA_029565465.1 Deltaproteobacteria bacterium | reverse complement strand
CGTACAGCAGTCATAAGATAATGTGCGAGTTTACCCACCTCGCGGCCGGTCACTGAGACCGACGCGCTAACCCTTTCTACGCGAGATCGAAACATGATCGAATTTTCACTACGTGCGGATCATCCATCCAACACTAAGGCCGATGCGGTCGCCGTGGCTGTGCACGAGGGCCAAAAGCTCTCGTGGGCCGCTCAAGAGCTTGATAAATCCAGCAAAGGTGCATTGGCAGCTGCCCTGAAGACGGCATCGTTTGCGGGGCGCTGCGGCAGCGTATTGCCGCTTTTTAACCTGCCGGGTGTAGCGGCTACTCGCGTGCTCGTGTTTGGCGCGGGTGTCGACGCGGCACTCGCAGCCAAAGACGCTCGGGCCACAGGCAAGGCCGTTGCCGCCGCGGCCGTTGAGCTAACGCTTTCTGAAGTAACAATTTTCCCACTGGCTGAAGGCGCGGTTGACTCCATGCAGCAGATAGTGATGGGAGTGTCGGACGCGACCTACCGTTACGACGAAACGAAGGGCGTAAGCGCTAAGCCGAAACCGAGCCTGAAGCGTGTTCGCTTCGGTATGCCCGACGACACGGCCAAAGCTGCCGCGGCGGCGCTCAAAGTGTCGGTGGCGACGGTGCACGGCATGGAATTCACCAAGTATCTGGGCAATTTGCCGGCCAACTTCTGCACGCCCACGCGTTTGGGCGAAGAGGCGAAAAAACTCGTCAAATCGCACGGCCTTAAAGTGACCGTGATGGATCGTAAAGCGATTGAAAAACTGGGCATGGGCTCGTTTTTGTCGGTGACGAATGGCAGCGAACAACCGCCGCGGTTCATCGTGTTCGAGTACGCCGGTGGCAAGAAAAACGAGGCGCCAACAGTGTTTGTCGGCAAGGGGGTGACCTTTGACACCGGCGGCATTTCGATCAAACCCGCCGCTGAGATGGATCACATGAAGTGGGACATGTCGGGCGCGGGCACAGTGTTTGGCGTGATGAAGGCCGTTGCCGAATTGAAACCCAAGCAAAACATCGTCGGCCTCGTCGTTGCTTGCGAGAACCACATCAACGGCAAAGCCACCAAGCCGGGGGACGTGTTCACCAGCATGAGCGGCCAAACCATTGAGGTGCTCAACACCGACGCCGAAGGCCGTTTGATCTTGTGTGACGCATTGACCTACGCCGAACGCTTCAAGCCACGTGCCGTGATTGATATCGCCACGCTCACCGGCGCATGCGTCGTGGCGCTGGGTAGTCACAACGCCGGCATCTTCTCGAACAACGACGCTCTGGCTGACAGCATCATTGCGTCGGGCAAGAAGATGAACGATCGCTTCTGGCGCATGCCACTCGAAGAAGATTACCAAGAGGCGCTGAGCTCGAATTTCGCAGACATGGCCAACGTTGCCGGACGCGAAGGCGGTGCGATCACGGCAGCCTGTTTCCTGTGGCGCTTCGCCAAGAAATACAACTGGGCGCACCTTGACATTGCGGGCGTTGCCTACAAAGGCTCGGGCAAAGAGAAAGGTGCTACGGCGCGGCCGGTGGCTGCGCTCGTGGATTACGTGATGGCTGGCGAAAAGTAAAGGTGAGTGGTGAGCGGAGTGCAGTGCGCAGTGGTTTGTTAGCTTCGCTCACACGTTTAATCGCTGGGGTAAAGCCTAGCCGTCGTCACGAATTTCTGCTCACGACTCACTGTTCACCGCTCACCGAAACATGACTGAAATCAAATTCTTCACCGCTGTTGCCAACCCAATCCGCGCTACCGCGGGTTTGGTTGCGAAGGCGTATGCGCAAGGGCGACGGGTGCGCGTCCTCACGCCCGATGCGCAAGCGACGAAGGAACTTGATGCATTGTTGTGGGAGATGCCGCCGGACGGTTTCTTGCCGCACGTAGCCCTCAGTTCGCCATTGGCGAGTGAGACACCGATCATCATCGACCATGAGGCGACCCATGAGGGCGTCGCCGACGTGCTGATTAACCTGAGCGCTACGCCGCCATCGTTTTTTGCGCGCTTCGAGCGCATGTTTGAAATTGTCGGTTCGGATGAGGCCGTGGCCGCTGCCGGACGCGATCGCTGGAAGTTTTACAAAGCACGCGGCTATGAAATGACACATACCGTCATGCAGCGCGCATAATTTAC
>JAKQOD010000130.1 GCA_029565465.1 Deltaproteobacteria bacterium | reverse complement strand
TTGACGGCGCAGCGGAGCCTGTGGGCGAGGACGAATACAACCAAGACGCGGCACTGATTGCTGACCACGCCAAGCTTAGTTTGGTGGAACGCCTACGTGCGGCAACCAAAGCCGCGCAGGTTTTACAACGGTTAGCCGATGCCCAGGCCGCGCGTCGCTGATCTGGAAGCGCTGCTGCGTGCGTTAGGCGCTGCGAACATGGACTACATTGTGGTTGGCGGTGCGGCGGCTGTCATTCTTGGTGCGCCCACAACAACGCAGGAGCTGGCGATCGTGCCATCGATCGTACCATCGCAAACGCCGGACAACATTGCACGGCTCAGTTCAGTGCTTACCGAGCTTGATACGGGCGCGAGCTGCGTCCAACGCCGAATTTGTTTGCTGGGCAGGGGCAGCTGAATTTATCCACCAACCTGGGAGCGTTGGACGTATTGTGCCGGTTGCACGATGGCCGCGGTTATGCAGATTTGTTGCCGCATACGCACCAGGTTGTCGACGGTGATTTGACCGTGCGAACGCTCAATCTCGAAACGTTGATCGAGATCAAGCTGGCCGCCGGACGGCCGAAAGATTTGTTGGTTGTAGCGATTCTGGAACAGCTGCGGCCAGGCCGTGAACGGTAGGCCAGCGATGCATTGCACGCGGCATTGATGGTTGCCGGCCGTTGCAGCTGAACGATGCGCGCACGTGGTCGGCGACGCAGGCGCGGGCGGCGTAACGTAGAACTAGCCCAAGTCTTTGATGGCGGCTTCGAGGGCGTCGTCGTCGATAAAGACGTCTTCGATTTCGTCGTGGTCGTCGAAAACGTCGAGGAGGGCGGCGGCGCGTTTGGCAGCGGATTTTTTGGCAGCGAGGACTTTGTCGACGTCGGCGATGAGTTGCTTGGAGGGTTTGCCTTCGATCAGGAGTTGCTCTTGTTCGATGAAAGCAGCGAGGAGGCGTTGTGCAGGGGAGCCGCCTGATTCGTTGGCAGATGCGGCGGCACCGGCCGGCGCAGGGGCAGCGACAAATTCTAAACCGTCGCCGGCTTCGCCGATGCGGCCTTCGTCCATAGCGCGCTCAATCGTCGCGAGGAAGTCGGGCAGGGTGACACCAAGGCTTTTGGCTTCGGCGGTTTTGCCGTCGAAGAGGCCGAGCTCGGCGGTTTCCATGGCCACGTAAAGCACATCGCCGTTTTGTGCGGCTACCGGCAGCAGCTTGCGCACGCCGCCTTCGGAGTCGTAGCCCGCGCTGCGAAAGCCGGGCAGCTCTTCTTCGATTTGGGGCAGCGAAAGCCACGGCATTTCGTTGGCAGCAGATTGGCCAGGCAGCAACGCGAAGATGCCGCTGCTGTTGTCGGCGCCGTCGTGGGCGCGGTAGGTGTCGATGATGGCGGGATGCATGGTGACGCCAACTTCGTTGCCGACGGTGGTGAGCCATGCAACGTAGTGCGGCGACGCGCCGGGGTTGAGCAATGACAAGGTATCGGGCGCGGCTTTGCGCAAGCCGGCGTCGAGCTTTTGCCAGAGCGCGGATTTGGCGCGGGCGGAATCGTCCGATTTCCGGACAAGGACAATGGGTGGTCGTTTTGCAGCCATACGCTATTCCTTGCGATTGCGACGGCGCTCAAAGGCGAAACGACATCACGCGCGGCATGGTAGCGCACTGGTGCGATTTGGGTGCGTTGGCCGAGGGAAAAACGCGGTCGGGCTGACAAGCGTTCGGTTGGTTGCAAAGCTGTGGCGATTGGGTGGCGTGGATGCGGCGAATACGCGAAAGGTTTAATGATATTAGGTGGTTGGCGTGGAGGCTGCCGTGCGTTTAGGGGTGGATGTGCTTGGTGCAAATATCGCGCAACTGCAAAGTGATCGCTGCGATAGGCCGGTGATGTCGAAAGCTAGGTTGAATGCGTTGTCGCCAGGGTGGCGTGGATTTGCTGGCGAAGAGCTAGGCATTGATGATGAGGCAACGTATGTCGGGCTGCGGCCGCAATGGTGGCAGTTGGCAGGCGCGAAGGTTTCCGAGATGCTGCCGACCTGCGCTGGCGAGATCATGGTGCTTGATGGCGGCGCAGCAGATGGAGGCTGGCCACTGGAAGGTGAGACAGTTGGTGTTGGCTGTGACGATCGTTGTGACCTTGTGAAGTCTGTGGCCAGCGCGCTGTTGGCTGCCGTTGCTGAGCAGTTGATGAAGTAATGGTTGCCTGAAGCTTCGCGCGACGGTGTGCCCGGGTTCCGCGCGGTGGTCGGGAGCGTGCAGTTGTCCGTGCCCGTGCAGTTGTCCGTGCTGCGGTTGAGCTGTCCGCTATGCGCCCGTGAAATGGTCCATGCCCGTGAACTCCATGCCGGCGCTTGTCGGAAAAAACTCTCCATCGCAGGCCTCAGCAACACGGTGACGCGTGTTGAATCGCGAGCGAGTTGGCGCGCAGAGCTAAGCCGCTGCCACCATCACAGCATTTTCAAAATTATTGGTCCAGCCAACGCGCGCGAACACCGACGCAGGGCACTGCTGACGAAAGGTAGTTTTGTTCATGAAGCGTAGTCTTAGAAGTTTGTGGCGCCACAGCGTGGCTTTGGCGTTGGTTGCTAACGCCGCGGTGGCCTGCGGTTTTGTGCATGTCGTGTCGCCCAGTGCGGCGGGCGGGGCGCAGGCGTCCAGCGCAGATCCGGAAGCTGCGATGCGCTGGGCCGAGTATTTGCGCGCGAGCATTCGAGTTGTTGCCGGCTATGCGCTGCTACGCGAACCGGCATTGCTCGACGGGCTAGCCCCGGATAGCGCGCTCGGCGAATTGCATGCGCTGGAAGCTGCAACCAAAGGCACTGCGCAGATCGCAATGTTTGCGGATGGTTGTGGCAAAGGGATCAGCGATGTTGCGGTCGCCGCGGATGTGCGACCGCGCTTGCTGGAGATCCTTGCAAATGAATTAAAACCGCTGCAGCCGCGCTGGGACAACGAAACGTTTGATCACCGGCATTGGTGCCAAACCGTCACGGTGGACGCAATCACCAAGCAAGTGCAGGCGTTGAAAACTCCGATCGTTGCCAAATTGTTGGCGCAACAAGCGGCGGCTCCGACGGTGGCACCATGGATGAACTTGACGTGGTTTAAGGTGCAAGCTGGCGTCGCGCAGATGCAGCAGGCACGCCTCGCGGAGATTGATCTGTTGTGCAAGCGCGAGAACGTTGTTTGCCCGGATGCAACCGCGCAGGTTGCTGCGCCGCTCGCAACGGCGAAAGCTGACATCGAAACTATGGCTGCAAAGTCGGGCCGTTGGGGGCTGCGCGACCATGACGCCAGAGTAGAAAGCTACATGCGCCCAAAAGTTGAAGCGGCTATCGGCGTGAAGGGGTTTGTAGCGAGTGGGACAACGACGACGTGGGATATTATGCGTAGTTCGGTCGGCATCATTACGGGGCGCCGCCGCGGCTTGGGGTTCATCTACAAAATCGACGGCGCCAACGCGTGCGGTGGCGTCGAAATTTCGTATGTCGAAGCGTTTGACGGGCGCAACTATCAGCCAGGCGGGATGGCAGCCGCGCCGTATCGCTTGATGCTGATGCAGTGTAAGTAACGGTGCCGCTTTGCGGTCTTGTTGGGCTGGCAGCGTTCGCTGAGGCTGTAGTGCGGCGACGTCGCAGTTCACGGCAGTGCGCCCCACGCTGTTATCGCAACGCCAGCACGCTTGCGCCAGCAACGTTGTGCGGGGCCGCGGTTCCATAGTTCAACCGAAACGCCATGGGGTTGCGAGCTCGGCATAGCGGGCGAGGGCGTTGGCACGGCGCGCATGGTCAGGCGTGCGGCAAGGCGGATGCAACAAGGTGGGCGCAGCAAGCAGAAAGACGGCGGCTTTGGCGCGTGAGGTGGCAACGTTGAGGCGGTGCAAATCAAATAGAAACGGCAGCCCGCGTGGTGCGTCGGCGATGGACGACGCACACATCGAGTAGATGACAATCGGGGCTTCGCGGCCTTGGAATTTATCCACGGTGCCGATGGCGATATCGGGCACGGTTGCATGCAGCGCTGCGCGTAGTGCTTGGACTTGCAGGTT
>JAKQOD010000362.1 GCA_029565465.1 Deltaproteobacteria bacterium | reverse complement strand
GTGGCCAACAACACGGACCTCGTCGTTGGCACGCCAGTGCGGTTAAAATGCGGTGCATTTCGCACTGACAAGGTCATGTATTGGACCCCCAAAGGTGGGCCGCGTTTGGAAATCGGTGCGGCCGAACGTGGGCCGTACATTTCGGTTGCGACGCGCACCGACGGCGGCCAGTGGAATGAAGTTGTCGACGTGCCCGAAGGCCTGGCCAGCGATGCGTGTGTCCAAGTCGTATTGAAGGCGGATTCACGGGTGTTGGTGAGCGCCAATCGTGCTGCATCGAGTAGTGGTGATCCTGGCCAGTTGATGCTCTGGTTGCTTGGGTACAACAAGACCAAAAACGTCGCCGTTGCTTCGACCTGGCAAGGCACCGCAGGTGATGCGCTGCCAGCGTGGGCGAAATAGGTGCGCTGCGCAACTGCGTGAACAATTCGCGCATCGCCGCTGGACCAGGTATGGTCGGCGCATGGAGTCGGATAAAACAGCGCCGCGGGTCGCCGACGGGCCACACCCCACGATGGCTGAGCTCAGCGATCGCAACAACCCCACGACGGCGGCGCACATTGCAAGCTGCGCGATGTGTCGCAGTTTGGTTGGCGAGGTAGCCTTGGATCTGCCTAAAGGCTTGGTTTCGGAAGCAGCGTTTGTATGGCCAGCTGAACCGATGGCCGAAGGTGGCATGGCGCAGATTTTTGCGGCCGATGATCGCCGCTTGAAACGCACGGTGATTTTGAAGACGCCACGCGAAGGTGAAAATCTGACGCCAGCGCTGATGCGGATGTTTCAGCGGCGCATTGCCACCGAAGCCGCGATCCTCGCCAAGCTGCAGCATCCCTCGATCGTTACGATTTACGAATTGGGCAAAGCCAGCACGGGCTGGCCGTTTTGTGTGATGGAGCGAGTCGAAGGCCGGTCGTTGCGCGACCGTCTCGATGAACTAGCCGTCGACGAAGCGGCCGATGGCAAGCCCAAAACCCGCGAGCGGCTCGAACTTATCGCGAGCTTGGTTTCGATCGCGGAAGCCATGGCATATGCACACGAACGGCGCGTGGTGCATCGCGATATCACACCAAATAATATTCTGCTTGGGACCCGCAACGAAGCGACTTTGATTGATTGGGGCATCGCACGCGATTTGGATGTGGAAGGCTCGGCCGACGCAGCCTTGTTAGGCGAAGAACCACCTTCGGCAAGCGGCCGCATGGTGACGATCAGTGCTGGCACGCCACCGTATTTGTCGTTGGAGCAAAGCCAAGGCCGTGCTGCAGCGCCAGGCTTTGACGTGTATTCGTTTGGGGTCATCTTGTATGAAGTGATCAGCGGCCGCACTCCGTTTACGTGGAAGCTGGACCTCAACGCTGCCGAGCGCAGCAAGCAGCTCAACAAGTTTCTCGACTGGCTAAACGGCAAGGAGCCGGTTGCACCTGCGATGGCGCGCGACCCTGAGCTGTCGGGCATCATTGCCAAAGCGATGCATCGCGACCCCGCGCAGCGTTTTTCCGCCGACGAACTGGTGTTGGCGCTCAAGCAGTATCTGACCGGCGACTTGGTGTTTTCCCATCGTTATTCGCCGACCGGGCGGATGGCGCAGTGGGTGCGTAAGCATCGGGTGGCGTCGGTCATGATGGTGTTCGTTGCCGCTGCCGCAGTCGCCGGCGCCTTGGTGTGGGCGCAATTGTCACGCCAAGCACAAGCGCAAGCCGAATTGCGTTTAGTGGCGGCCGCCGCACGCGCAGATGCAAGCGAAAAATCGAGCGCGGCCGATGCCGCGACCCGCGAAGCTGAAGCTGCCAAGCAACGCGCCGAGCAAGCTGAGCGCGAAGGCAAAGATGCTGCATCGATGCGCGTGATCGCCGAGCAAAAGCGCAAAGCCGCCGAAGCGATGCGTGCCGATGCCGAAGCTGCGGCAACGCAAGCCAAAGGTACTGCCGACGATGCGCTTGCCAAGTTTCGTGAAGCAATGAAGCAGAAGGCCGACGCAGATGCAGCACGCGATGCAGCGCTGGCCGCGCAAGCCGCGGCGGAAGCCAGCCGTGATGCAGCGAAACAAGCGCAAGCCGTGGCCGAACGCGATCGCGACAATGCTGCGTCGGCGCGCGCTGCGGCGGAGCAGGCACGTGAAGCGGCCAAAGCCGGTCAAGCCACCGCTGAGGCTGCAGCCGAAGCATCGCGGCAAGCGCAAACTCGCGCCGAAGCGGATCGCGAAAGTGCCCGCGCGGGCCAAGTTAGCGCCGAGCGAGACCGCGATGCTGCGGTGGCTGGCCGCGCTGGCGTCGAACGTGAACGCGATCAGGCACGGGCTGACGCGCAGCGCGCTGAAAATGAACTCAACACTGCATTGCGCCGGATTGCAACGCTCGAAGCGCAACTGCGTGGCGCGCCGCCGCCCATCCCAACGCCAAATCCTACACCGTAACGGGCAGGGGATATCGACACGCGGTTTCCGCCGTTGCCACATGGGCAAAGCCGAGGGATTCGTATAGCCGCGCAGCATCCCCAGGTTCGGCGTGGATGATGGCGGTCTGCGCGCGGGCGGCCGTGCTTGCGTCCATCGCTGCACAGAGCAGCGCGCTCGCAATGCCTCGTCGCCGAAATGTTGCAGCGGTTTGCACGTCTTGAAAGCGCGCGAGGCCGTTGTGATAGAACATGCCGAGGCTGGCCACCAATTTGCCGTCGGCAAACGCGCCCCAGAACCTCGCCAACCCGCGGGTGATGAGCTGTTTTTGCCACCGTGCGCGCCGTTGGTGAAACAGCGTGAACGCCTCGTCGTGGCGTTGATTGATTTGCAAGCCTAGGTCGGCGAGCTGCTCCGCTTGCGCAGCCGTTAGTTCTTGCAACGTGATGCCATCGACGGTGCGAGCCGTCATCACGCGGGTCGGCTGGCTCATCACGCTAACCCGTTCGATCGTAAAGCCGTGCTGAACCAGGGCTTGTTCAGCGTCGGTGGTAAGCGTGCCTTGGTCCCACCAAAGCGTCACGTGCCGCACTGGCAGCCCTGCGAATTCTTCAGCGAACCGCGCTTGCCACAGCGGCACGTCGGCCGCGGTTGGCGCTTGCGCAAGCAGCAGCAAATTGCCAAAAAAGTAGCCGTAGTCCGACGGTGTGCGCACCACAATGTAGCCTGGGCGCTGCACAATGTTGCCGCGTGTGCTCCACAAGCCGAGTTCGGTTTGGAGGGCCAAGCTGCGTGGTGTCATGTCGCGATCGAAACTAGTTGCGGACTAAACCAAGCAGCTTCGACATGGTTTTTTCATCGGCCGGCGGGAAATCGTAGTCGAGGAACTCACGCGAAGCGACCCATCGCAGGTCGGCAACCGACGCTGGATAAGGATGGGTGCCGTCGGGAATGGTGCATGAGTACATCGTAAGCGACACGGCGTACGATGAATACTGATGGATGTTCTCGCCGAGCTTAGCGCCGACCACGACGGCAACACCGATGCGGCCTTTGACTTCGCGAATCAGCGCCGTGGCTTCATCTTCGCCAGGCTCGATGCGACCGCCGGGGAATTCCCACAAGCCAGGCAGCACGGCGGTGCTGGTCCGCTGGGTGATCAAATAGCGCCCTTCGTGCTCAATCACGGCGGCTACCACACGAATGATCTCTTTACCGGACATCGGGGCGATTATCGATGGTTTTCCGGCGATTGCAACCCGGAACGCAGGTAGGTATGGTCCCAGGCCTATGGCGATTCGTTTTGTTGAAATTCACGCTGCTGATGATTCTGAGAAATTGAACACCGAATGGGTGGTGTTACACAACGACGGCAAGGGACCGTTTCATACCCGTGGGTGCGGCATGACGGTTGGTCGCCGCGGCTCGACGAAGAAATCGCTGCTGGGCGTTATCGATCCTGGCTTCACGTTGGCGCCAGGCGAAAAGATTCGGATGTGCACCGGCAGTTCGGGCCAAGAGTCGCATGGCACGGCGCCCGAGGACGATATCAAGAATTACTTCTTGTTTTTGCCAAAGACGTACCTGACCGGCGGCAAAGGGACCGTGTTGACGCTGATTTTGCGCGGCTTGCAAGTTTCGAAGACCGAGTACGATCCGGATGCCAAAGGTGGCATCGCCGTCGCCAAATAGGCGCCAACTACCGTAACGGCACGCCGACATAGCGTGCCCGTGGGCGCAATAAGTACGCAGCGGCACGCTGTTCCATGGCGTGCGCAATCCAGCCTGCGGTTCGACCAATGGCAAACAGCGTTACGCCGGTACCCGGCGGTAAATCGTAGGCTGCGCACAACGCCGCCAACGCAAAGTCGATGTTCGGCGTGGCCCAGCCTTGGGTTGCGTCGAGCACGGCGGCCACTACCTGGAGGCGTGGGCGTTTGCCGGCGCGCGCGAGCGCTGCACCAAGCAATGCCGTGCCTCGCGGATCTCCGTCGGGATACAGGCTATGGCCGAAGCCGGGCAACGCGATGCCGCGCTCGCGCATGACACGCACGGCCGTTCGCGCGTCGCTGGGTTTGGCGATCTGGTTCAGCATGGCTTCAACCCGCAGCGAGTGGGCGCCGTGGCCGGTGCCCGATAACACCGCAAGCCCGGCGTTGATCACGGCGTAACCATCGGCTTCGGCCGACGCTGCGATGCGGGCTGCGAAGCTCGAAGCGTTGAGTTCGTGATCGGCGAGCAACACCAAGGTTTGTTCAAGCAGGGGCCGCACCTCGCTCGGCGCGGCCAGCGCGGCGGTGACGATGTCGGCCACCGATGGTTGCCGCAAGAGTCGGGCGAAGCAACTGGCGGTGCGGTCGCTGCTGCAGGCGCAGGCGAGCAGGGGAATCAGTTGTCGGCCTACCTGCACCAGCGTATCGGGCCGGGTGTCGTGGCGTTGTTCATCGTTCATCGCCAGCGCGGTCGTCAGCATGCTCATGAGATCGAGGCTGGATGCGCGAGCGGCAACGGTGAGCAAGCGATCGAGATTCGCTGGCGCGGTGCGTGTCCACGACACATCGCCCGGCGGTAGGTAGCCTTGCCACAACAGCTCGGCGACGCGCTCGAAAGCGACGCCTCGATGCGCCAGGGCGGTTGCCAGATGACCACGATAGGCCGGGCCCTGTTGCGTGATCTCTGTAATCGCGGAGTCCAACACTGGCTCACCCCACCGCAAGGCGCTGGCCGCAACGGCGCCGTGGCCCGCCCGCGCATCGTGGCGGGCTTTGAGCTTGGCGAGATCGTCGCGGGCGTATTGTCGAGCGCGGCCGCTTGGCGCTGGTGAACTGCGTACGGCGCCACGGCTAACGTACGCGTATAACGTTCTAATATCGATGCCCAAAAACGCTGCAGCATCGCGCGCTGAAACCCAAGCGTCGTCGGTAGTTGCCAGCTTTTTGCCAGCAGGCCCAGCTTTTGGGGTAGAACGTTGATTGTCGAATCTACGTTGATCAACCATAGCTTTGAGACTACATGAAGGAAGGAAAGGACCTCCACATGAAAACTCAAACTGCTACCGTTTCTGCGCCGCTCCATGCTGGACTCGACGGCATTGTGGTTGCTCACACGGCAATCTCGGATGTTGATGGCGAGCTCGGCCAACTCGTAATCGCCGGTTGCAACGCCGAGCGCTTTGCCCAGCAAGCCGACCTAACCTTTGAAGGTGCAGCTACCGCGGTGTTGCAAGCTGGCGGTGTCACGCTGACGGCGGCCGAGCTCGCTGCCGAGCTAGGTCGGTTGCGTGGCGTGGCTTGGGCCGCAGCGCCAGCTGCGCCGCGACGCGCTGGCGTCGACGCGATGGATGCCTTGCGAGCCGGGCTTGCACGGTTGCCGGTTACCGGCAACGACGTGCAGGATGCATTGCAAGCCATTGCTGCTGCGCCGGTGATCGCAGCGCGCTGGTTTGCCGCGGCCAATGCACAAGCGCCGCTTGGCACGGACCACACTGTCGATACGCTGCGAATGCTTGGCGCGCCGAGTAGTGCGACGGCCGCGGCCGGCCTGGCGCGTTACATGGCTACCGTGATGGACCACGGGCTCAACGCATCTACCTTTGCTGCGCGGGTCGTGGCATCGACTGGCTCCGATATGATTTCCGCGTTAGTGGCTGGCATCGGTGCCCTCAAAGGCCCGTTGCACGGCGGTGCGCCTGGGCCGGTGCTCGACATGCTCGACGCGATTGCGACACCCGCCAACGCCAAGCCATGGTTGGCGGCCGAACTCGACGCTGGCCGGCGCATCATGGGCATGGGCCATCGCATCTATCGCGTACGCGATCCACGCGCTGCGGTCTTTGAAGTTGTGATCGCTGAGCTGGCTGCAAGTGGCATGGCGACGCCACGCTTGGCCCTCGCACGCGCCGTCGAAAATGCCGCCGCCGAGCTGCTGCGTGAACGCAAACCGGATCGGCCGTTGTGTGCAAACGTTGAATTCTACACCGCTGTGCTGCTGGATACCTTGCAGATTCCGCGCGACTTGTTCACGGCCATGTTTGCGCTCGGCCGCCTCGTCGGGTGGGCCGCCCATGTTGTTGAGCAGCGCCGCACGGGGAAACTCATTCGGCCAGCGTCCGTCTATGTCGGCACAGCGGTCGCCTAATTGCCTCGTCGCTACTTCGCTTCGGTGG
Source organism: Deltaproteobacteria bacterium (assembly GCA_029565465.1). GTDB lineage: Bacteria > Myxococcota_A > Polyangia > Haliangiales > Haliangiaceae > JABFXX01. Next base: position 11,999 of record JAKQOD010000362.1, on the reverse strand, counting down.
TGGTCCCTTGCACGATGCTGCCAACGTCAAGAGTTTGGCCGCTTACAACCATAAAACCGCTGTACATGGTGCGGCCACCGCCAAGCGCCAGCAGTGTTGACTTGCCAGCAGGCGCGCTGACCTTGAAGGTACCATCGGCATTGCTCATCGGTGGTGGGCCATTGAGCGTGATCTGCTGTGGGGTGTTGGGTGGTTGCCATGCCACCACCAACACCGGCGCGTTGGCCACTGGTTTGCCAGCGGTGTCCACCAGTTTGCCGACGACAACGCCATCGCTGGTGAGTTTGATGTCCAAGCTAGCCGTCGCCCCTTCGACAACATTTACTTCGCCACTGCCGCGGCCTGCATCGCCGGTAACCGAGACACGGTAGGTGCCGGGATCAACCCGAATAAAGCGATACTCGCCGGAGGCGTTGGTGATGTCCATGCTTGACTCCATCGGGCCTTCGATGCGCACGGAGTAACTGCTGACCGGCTTGCCGTTAGCAGTGACAACGCCACGCAATTCCGTCAAGCCGGTGAGTTTGATCGTCACGGGATTGCCTGCAGTTGCGCTGCTGCCGCGGCCACGCAATTTGCCGGCTTGGGCTTCCGCAATCAAATCGTATTGGCCTGCGGGCAACCCACGCAATTCAAATTTGCCTGCAGCATCGGTGAGCACCGGTGCGATGCCATCGTCGCTGTCGTCGGAAATTTCGATCATTTCGCTGCGTTCAGTGTCGCCTTGGCCCGGATCATTCGACCCATTGGCAGGTGGCGCCGGACGAGGTCCGGGTGCTGGTCCGGGTCCGGGCCCACGCGGTGGCCCTGCAATCTGCGACATCATGGCTGCCACATTGAGCCGCGCGCTGACCCACGCTTCAGCCATCGGCGCGCCATTGGGGCCAAGCACCACGCCACGAATAACACCGTTTGGCCGTTTTACTTTGAGCTCGATACCGGTAACCGCCGCGCCTTGTTCGACCTTCACAGGCTTCGGCGGCGCACCCACAAATTCGACGGGGCGGCCACGGTCAAGCGCACTGAGTTGATACGCATTGGGTTCGAGCCCACGCAAGACGAACGCACCGGTACCGTCGGCGAGTACTTGTTGGCCGCTGGTAACCACGCCGTTGCGAATGGTGTGATTCACCGCGCCTTGGGTTGGGCCAGCCATCACAGTTGCACCAGCGATGCCTTTGCCATCTTGGTCGATCACGCGACCTGCAATCGAGGCGCCTGGTTCGAGTTTGATGACCACATCGTTGAGGCCGCCCGCAATGGCTTCGACCGCCGCCTTGCCACGCGTGCCATCGGCGCCCAACGCGCGCAGATTCCACGGACCTAGCGGCACGTCACGTAACTCAAAATCGCCATTGGCATTCGCCGTGGCCGTAAGGTCGCCGCCGAGCAGCATCGGTTCCATCGTTAACTGCGCCATCTTCCGCTCGGCGGTGATCGTTGCTGGCCCACGCGGCTCGACGTGGCCACGGAGCACCACGGCGGTGCTTGGAGGCAACGTTAGCGTGATCGGTGCTAAGGGCGCATCGCCGATGACAACTGGCAACGCCTGCGATTTGGCGCCACTTTTGTTGGCCCACAAGCGGTAGTTGCCTTGCCGCAATGCCGTGAATTCAAACTCGCCTTGTTCATTGGTGTTGTCGATTTCCGAACCACTGTCGCTGGCCGCTACCACAAACGCGTTCGCCACCGGGTGCTTTTGCTCATCGAGCACGATCCCACGCAGCGCGGTTGCTGGCACCAACCAGAGCTCAATGCCACCGAGCTGTTCGGCAACGCCCAAGCCAATCGCCACCGGTTGTTCGGTGCGTTGCCCCGGCGCGCGTGCCGTCAAGATATGGTTGCCGGGTGAGAGCCCCGTGATGCGAAACGCACCAGCTGCGTTGCTGCGCACTTGTTTGCCACCGCGTGAGCCGCCCAACATCGCGCCTTGTCCGTCGCGGCGCGCCACCACGGTGACGCCAGCGGCTGGTTGACCGGTGACGCGGTCGCGTACCATGCCTTCGACTACGGCTCCGGGTACCAATGCGAAGTCGGCTTGGCTACCGGGTGCTGCATGTTGCACGGTTTGGCGTTGCACGCTGTATTCTTCGTGGCTGGCCGCGAGCAGCACGGTGCCGGCGCCAACCGAAAGTTGGTACTTGCCATCGGCACCCGTGAGCGCGCTCGCCATCGCTGAGGTCGTGGTCGATGGGGCTGCGATGAGATTCGCATCCACGCGTACGCCGCTGATCGGTCCACCTCCCGCATCGCGTACAATGCCCGTAATCGGCAGGCCGCCACGACGCAGCTTAAATTCAATCTTGGTGGTTTCATTGGCGCGCAGCGAAACATCAGGATTGGTAGTCGGCTCATAGTCGTTGGCCGATGCCGTTACCGTCAGTGCACCAACACTAATGTCGGTCAGCAAAAACGAACCATCGGCCGCGGTTGTCGTCGCTGCAATACTGTCATCGTCGCCGGTGCGGCGCGCTACCACCACAGCGTCTTTGATCGGATGGTCGGCATCGTCGACGACGCGTCCCATAATGCGAGCCAATGCAGGCGTTGTCACCGCGCTGCTTGGCAACGCCGATGGGGTTGCCTTAGCGCTACCGCTGCCGTCAGCTGCGACGGGCTGCGACACCGGTGCGGCACGATGTTGCCGCCACCACAGCGCACCAAGAATCACAACAACCAACAGCCCAATCGCAATGCCAATCCGTTTATTCATACGTCTCCTGTGCCGCCGTAACCGGCATCACACAGTGCGTATTCCAGCGCGCAGGGATTTATTCCCGCTGGCTACGAATTATTGCGCGGTCCAGCCACCGTCGACGTTCCAGGTTGCGCCGCGCACTTGGTTGGCGGCTTCGCTGCACAAGAACAACGCGGTTGCGGCGAGTTGTTCGGATGTCACGAAATCACCCGAAGGTTGTTTTTCGAGCAAGAGATCGTGACGTGCTTGTGCTTCCGGGACGCCGTCGCGCGCCGCGCGATCATCAACTTGACGTTGCACCAGCGGCGTGAGTACCCAGCCTGGGCACAACGCATTGCACGTGATGCCGGTACGCGCGGTTTCCAACGCGGTAACTTTGGTGAAGCCAAGCAGCCCGTGTTTGGCTGCGACATAGGCAGCTTTGTGGGTCGACGCTACTAAGCCGTGGACCGACGCAATGTTGATGATGCGGCCCCAGTTGCGCGCACGCATGCCTGGCAGCACCAAGCGCGTGGTGTGAAAAGCTGCGGTGAGATTCAACGCAATGATTGCATCCCAGCGCTCAACTGGGAAATCTTCGATCGCTGCAACATGTTGGATGCCAGCATTGTTGATCAAAATGTCGACGCCGCCGAAGTCTTGATGGGCGTACGCAAACATCGCTTCGATGTCAGTTGCGCGCGCCAGATCTGCTGCATGAAAACCAACCTGGCTGCCAGCGCTGCGCTGTTTTACAGTGGCTACCGCGCCATCAACGTCACCGAAGCCGTTGACGATGACATTGGCGCCTTGGGCGCCTAGTGCGGATGCCATCGCCAAGCCAATGCCGCTGGTGGACCCAGTGACCAACGCGGTTTTGCCAGCCAGTGGCAACGCCACCGGTGCGTTGTTGCGCGCTTCAGCGCGGGGCTCGGGGCGAACGGTTGCGAGGTTCATAGTTGCTCCTGGGCAGGGGCGGCGTCGGTTGCTTGGCGCAGCGCATGCGGCGCGACGCCATTTGCGCTCGCTTTTTTTGCGCTTCGCGCTTGCCGATGGGTTTGTACAAACGCGCGGATCTCAGGGTAAATATTTTCGCGCCAACGATGGCCCGCAAATAAACCGTAGTGGCCGCAACCCTCGGCGACCAGATGTCGTTTGCGGTCTGCTGGAATGCCGGCGCAAAGCTCATGGGCGGCTTCGGTTTGGCCGAGCCCCGAAATGTCGTCGTGCGCGCCTTCGATGGTGAACAAAGCGGTGCGACTGATCGCTGCTGGCGTCACCAGTTGGCCATCGATGGTCCAGGTGCCACGCGCAAGCGCGAATTCTTGGAACACCAAGCGCACGGTTTCGAGGTAGTACGCAGCGTCCATGTCGAGCACGGCGTTGTACTCGTCGTAAAATTTTTCGTGGTGTTGCACGGCTTCGGCACCGTCGGGACCACGCAACTTATCAAGCCAATAGGTTTGATACGAAGCGAGATGCTTGAGCGGGTTCATCATCACGAACGCATTCAATTGAATGAAGCCCGGGTAGACCTCGCGACCAACCCCTGCGTGCGGGGACGGCACGCGGTGAATCATGTTGCGTTTGAACCAGTCATACGAATGCTCGACGGCAAACTTGTTCACTGCAGTAGGATTGCGGCGGGCATCGACCGGCCCGCCCATCAACGTCAACGTGCATGGCGTGGTTTCGCCTGCGCTGGCCATCAGCGAAATCGCTGCGAGCACTGGCACGGTTGGCTGGCACACGGCAACCACATGCAAATCTTCGGCGCCCAGCGTGCGAATACTCAGTTGAATCTGGCGGACGTAGTCGCTGAGGGAAAACGTGCCTGCGGCAAGCGGCACGTCGCGCGCGTCGCGCCAGTCGGTGAGATAGACGTCGTGGTCGTGCAACAACGTGGCAATGGTGTCGCGTAGCAGCGTCGAGTGGTGGCCTGAAAGTGGCGCGCACACCAACACGCGTGGGTCGCTGGCCAGTGCAACGGTGGTCGCGGCGTCGCGGCTCTGCCGCCCAAACCGCACCACGCGACAGAAGGGGCGATCCAGCACCACTTCTTCGCTGACCCGCAATTCTTGGCCGTGGGCGGTCACCGTGTCGATGCCGAAACCTTGGCGTGGGTAATCTTTGGTGAGGCGTTGCAGCAACGCGGCATTCGCATGCGCCAGCCGGGTCAAAGGATGCTCGTTACCTATCCAACGACACGCAGTAGCGGCCACGCTAGCAACCGGATCGAGCAAGCGGCGTTGAAGCTGATGAATGGAATACAACATCTAGCTTCATGGTTACCTTGATTTATTGTGCAATGCAACAATTATAAGTCATTGAAATTGCTGATGTATATTATCTGCGATCTCAGAAAATGTGCGATGCAGCATTCAGAACGACCGCGACTGCGCGCCATCGACCACAATCGCAGCGCCGCTAACCCAGCTGGCGCGTGATGACGACAGAAACACCACAACGTCTGCGATTTGCTCGGGGCTGCCAAAGCGGCCAAACGGAATTTCGCGTGCAACGAACTCAGCGATTTTTTCCGGTTCGGCGATCGCACGTTTATCCCAGCCGCCGCCCGGAAACCGGACCGAGCCGGGGGCCACACTGTTAACGCGAATGTTGTCAGCGGCGTAGTCGCGTGCCATCGCTTTGGCCAGCGCTTGCACCCCAGCTTTGCCAACGTTGTAGCCAGGTGCGCCGCCGGCTTCGCGGCCCCAGATCGATGAGATCATCGTGATCACGCCACCGCCGCGTGCGCGCAGATGTGGCACTGCGCGCTGCGCCACGCGTTGGGTTGCCCACAAGTTCAGCTCAAGCGATTGTGCAAAGTCAGCGTCGGTCATGTCGTTGCAGTGGCGCGCAAATGATTTGCCGACGTTGCAGACAACGATGTCGATGCCGCCTAGCAAGGCCACGGTTTGTGCAATCGCATGATCGGCACCTTCGGCCGTGGAGACATCGGCCGTGATGCCGACGACACGGGTCGCGGCCGAGCCTCGCAATGCTGTGACCGCTTCGTTGAGGCCAGCTTCGCCACGTGCGACAGCGGCAATGTGCGCGCCTTCGGCTGCGAGGCCCGCCGCAATTGCTCGGCCAATGCCACGCGACGCGCCGGCCACTAGTGCAACTTTGCCTTCAAGTGCGAGATTCACGACACGATCTCCCAGGTGTCGCCCCACAAAGCCTGCGCACCGTCGACGCGCAAGGTGGCGCCACTGATGAATTGCGCTGCCGGCGAAGCGAGGAAAATGATCGACGCCGCGACTTCTTCGCAACTGCCAATGCGTTTGAGCGGCGTTTGCGAAACCCCACGCTGCAATAGCTGCGCAGGGTAGCGCTCGGTGCCCGATGATTTGATGATGCCCGGTGCGATGGCATTAACCAAAATGCCGAACTGCGACCATTCGACGGCAAGTGACATGGTGAGGTTCTCGACGCCAGCGCGGGCGGCGCCGGTGTGCGACATCCCTGGAAAGCCGCGATAGATCTGGGCAATCACATTGATGATCCGGCCACGCTTGCGCGGAATCATCGACTGATTGGCAACTTCGCGGCACAAGTGAAAGGTGCCGACTAGATTGTTTTTGACCACGGCCAAAAAGCCATTGGGCGAAATCAGTTGTGCTGGCGACGGAAACTGGCCACCGGCATTGTTGACCAAAATGTCGACACCGCCCCAGCGTTCACACACGGCTTTGACGAAGGTTTCAACCTGCGCTGGCTCGCGAATATCGCATGGCATCGCCATCGCGCGGTCGGTACCGAAGTCAGCACCGGCGGTTTCAATGTTTGGCAACGCTGCGGTGAGTTTGGCTTCGGTGCGGCCGCAGATGGCGACGCGTGCACCCAGGCGCGCCATTTCGGTGGCGGTTGCCAGGCCGATGCCCGAGCCACCGCCGGTAATAATCGCGACTTGATCGCGCAGGATGCCCGGTGCGAACACTTGTTGAGATTGGGCTGATGGAACTTCCATGCCGGTACAGTACTGGCACAGTACTGGCAAAGCCAGCGCTGGCCCAACGGTTGGATCGGCCCAAACCGCTACAGATCGTCGTCGACACCAGGCAAGCCGAGCTGTGGCTGGTCGGGCGCCAAGGTCTCGCTGCCTTCAAGCTTAAGATTGCCGTTGTCGTCGAGATAATTGGCCGTCATGCGGTTGGCGGCAACGCTATCGATGGCGCGCAAGCGGCTGAGCGCGGCTGCAACGATGTCCGACCACGTTACAATTTTGCGGCCCGAATCGACCAGGTTCGCTTCGATGTCGCGCGCAATGCGGCGCGCATCTTCGAGCTGCACGTTGGCACGGCGCCGGCCAATGCGAGCGAGGGCGCGCACGAGTTTTTCGCTGTCGAACGGTTCGACGCTGCCGTTGCGTTTTTGCACCCGTAAGCTAGCCGCGCCGACTTTTTCATACGTGGTGAAGCGGCGTTTGCAGGTGCCACACATGCGCCGACGCCGCAACCCGTCGCTGACCACGCGGGTCTCGGTGACGCTTGAATCGTTGCCGCAATAAGGGCACTGCACTCGATAATGTTACTGCGAAACGTCGGCGCAGCGAAATTTTGCCATCAAGCTAGGTGCGCCGGAGGCATCGGACATGCGGTACAGCACGCCGCTTGGGCCGGTTGCCAGCACCTCGGCAAAGCCGATGCCAACGCCGATGCGGCGCGTTATCGTCGGAGCAGCGCTGGCCTGGTCGGTTACGGCCCAGTCTTTGACGGTATAAACCGCCAAGGCGTCGAACAGGTTGGACCCGATGACGGCACGATTTTGATCGTCGAAAGCGCAGTCGGCGAGGGCGCCCGGCTTCGCAACCGCAAACCGGCGGTCGCGTTGGGCGACCAATTTGCCTTTGCTGAGCGTCACGCAGTAAGCGTTGCCGTCGGCTTTGCCAATGGCCAGGCCTACGCACTGATTGCCACTTTTACCTGCGGCGGCTTTTAGGTCCGGTTGTAAGCACAGGCCTTCATAGTTGCGTCCGCAGTTGGTGCCGTCGGCAACACAGGCCATCGCTTCGCCCGGCGGCGGCTTGTCGCCCAGCCCGCCGTGCTTGCGCCAGCTGGTATCGATAGCGCCGATGGCATATGGCTCGCCGACGAGGGTAAAACGTGCCATTGGCGTGGCTTTCGGCCCCTCTTGCCAGCGGTACACCCAGCCCGCAGAGGTGATGCCGTAGATCACGCCATCAGCGGCAGCGAGCGCTTCAACGTCGTCGCTGGTGGCGCCGAGCGGCAGCTTGCCTTGTTCCAACAGTTTGCCCGTGTCGGCATCGATGATCGCGTAGTCGCCGTGGTTGCCGCTATCGCCGACCACCAGCAGCGCTGGTTTGCCGTCGAATTTCATCGGCGCGGCACCCGAAGCTTCCGCCAGGTCAACCGATTCGGCGAACGCCTGTGGTGTGCAGCCATCGATGTCAACAACCGACGGTGCGACCGTGGGCGTTGCAACTGGCGTTGGTGTCGCGACCATGGCATCAGCCGCGGGCGGTTTCGCCGGTGTTGTAAGTTCACTCGGTTTAGGTGGCGTCGTTGCGGTGCGCGAGCACGCACTTAGCAATATCGATGAAAGCAAAATACGCAACGTCACCACGCTAGTGTAGCTGAGCGGCGCTCCGATTCGATCACTGAACTATGCAAAATGGCAGGCGGCATGCTGGTGCAAGCGTCGTACTTGCCACCCGTTGTCGGCCCATCACAAACGTTGACCGGCCTGTTTGCATCGGGGCAGGCGGCTTCTATGCTCACACTATGCCCAAGCCGTTGCGCGGAGTGATTCGCAAACAATTCACTCGTTTTTTGTCAGCCACGCACATGGCTCGGTTAGAAACTTGGGGGGAGCGCCTGTTGGGCGTCGACTTTACCCAGCCGATGTCAATCGATGCGCTAGGGCTTGATGCCGCCCGTTCCGAGAAGTACACGCCGTCAGATGCCCAGCATTTGCGTGAGTTGCTTGATCGGCTAACGATTCGACCTACCGATCGAATTTTGGACTTCGGTTGCGGCAAAGGGCGCGCGCTGCGCACCATGGGCGAATATCCGTTCGCCAGCACCGACGGCGTTGAGCTTTCGCCCGTGCTGGCTGCTACCGCGCGGCAGAACTTTGCACGTTTGCGGGTTCCAACCCGTAAAGTCGAAATCCACCAGTCCGACGCTGCGGTGTTTACAGCGCTCGATACGTACACCCACTTCTATCTTTACAATCCGTTTCCCGACGTTGTGATGCGTGTCGTGATCGCAAATATTCGTGCTTCGCTGACGCGGCGTCCCCGCGACATTACTGTGATCTACTACAACGCACTTTGCATCGACGCGTTTCTTGCCGATGGCGATTTTACCGTCGTGTACCAGTCCGCCGACGCAGAGGGCAACCGTTCGTTTATTATGACGCTCGCGGCTCCGAAATCGTAACGCCGTTGTGCAGCGGGCTCGGCCTACGGTTCGTGGCGCGCGGATTCGCGAATGGCGTCGAGAATGGTTTCGCGTTGCGGCACGCTGGCACGCTCAAGGTTATCGGCGAGGCCAATGCCCGGCACGAACGCACCGGCTACCAGTTTTGGTGGCGCATGCAAGTGATAGAACAATTCGTCGACGGTGCGACGAATTAAGTGCTCACCGAAATTCGTGATTTCGGTTTCTTCGTTGACGAAGATGACGCGATTGGTGCGCAGCACGCTTTCTTTGATCGCTTCCCAATCGTAAGGCGCTAACGAGCGCAGGTCGATGACTTCAGCTTCGATGCCTTCGGCGGCTGCGTCTTCGGCGGCTTTCACTGATAACGGCAACGTGCGTCCGTAGCTCACCACGGTAACATCGCGTCCTGGCCGCACGGTTTTGGCTTTGCCAATCGGCACAAACAAGGTTTCCAGCGGCGGCCATTCCGGCTTCCACGCCGAGCGGTCGCCGAGTGGCGCGTCGATCATCTTGCACAACAATTTGTCGTCGGCCGGTTCGCCTGGCAACAACTCGTCGAGGGTTGCTTTGGTGCGCATCAACGCTTTGGGCGCCAAGTACAACACGGGATTTGGGTCGGCAATCGCTGACAGCAGCAAGCCGTACGCGTCGAGGGGATTCGATGGCATCACGATCTTCCAGCCTGGAATATGCGTTGCCGTCGCATCGAACGAGTGCGAGTGGTAGATGCTGCCGCGAATGCCTGCGCCAACCGGTGTGATGCAAACCATCGGCAAGTTCCAATCGCCGTTGGTGCTCCAGTAGGTATTGCCAGCCACTTTGAGCAAGTCGATGGTGTTGTAGATGTAGTCGCAAAACTGGATCTCACACACGGGCTTTTGCCCAGCCATCGCGAGGCCGATTGCCGTGCCAATGATGCCGCGCTCGTCGAGCGGTGAGTTCCATGCAGTGCGCAGCCCTTGCGAGCCAGTGAACACGCCGCCCAGTGGTGGCCCAACATCTTCGCCGAAGATGTCGGTCACGCCGAGCCGTTCTTCACCGACGTGTAGCGCCATGCGAATGGCTTGAATCAAGGACGCCATTACAGTTCTCCTCCGACCAGGTTTTTGCTGGCAAAGACATGATCAAAAATCGTCGAGCCATCTGGCTGTGCTTCGTCGCGCACGATTTTGGCAGCTTCCGACAGTTCATTGGTGTAACGCTCGCGCACCGCGTCCATGGCGGCGCGCGTTAGCACGCCGCGTTGCTCAAGCTTGGCTTCATACGCGGTGAGACAGTCGAGCTGCTCTTTGTTGTAGTTGGCCCCCGATGCTGACGAGTGGCCGTACAAACGCGATACCGCAACTTCGAGCAAATATGGCCGCCGTTCGGTGCGCACGTAGTGCATCGCTTTGCTAAGGCCAGCCCAGGATGATTCAGGGTCGTTGCCGTCGATGACCGCGGTTTCCATGCCAAATGCTTTGCCACGATCGGCGATGTATTTTTCGCCGTGCTGCGATTCATATGGCGTCGAAATGCCAAAGCGATTGTTGGTGACGATCATCAGCACTGGTAGCTCGGCGCCTTTGCGGCTGCTCCACACCAAGCAGGTTGCGAAGTCGCCTTCAGCAGTGCCAGCGTCGCCGCCTTGCACGATGGTGATGCCAGTGCCGCCGTGCCGCTTCTGCGCCATCGCGGTACCGGGTGCAATCGAGTATTGGATTTCGATGGGGCTAGTGATCGGCGCAACGTTCCATTTGCGAATCGACGCATGGCCGGCAAAGTTACGGCCGCCCGAAAACGGGTCGGTCGCGGTGTTCTTCATTTGCCGCAAAAAATCAACCGGCGACGCGCCCATCGCGAGCAGCGTGCCGGCCGACCGATAGTGCAAATGCACGTAGTCGTGGGCAAGGCCTTGGCCTTTATCGACCATCATCCCAAGCGGAATGTTGAAAGCTTCTTCGCCTGGGCCGCCGATCCAAAAATAGCCATCGCCCTGTTTGTACATGGTGATCAAGCGCTCTTCGAGCACGCGCGTTTTCACCATGAGGTCGTGAACTTGCACTGCGCGCTCGGCTGAGAACTCGAGGCGCTCGGACTTGTCGGTTGATGTCGCTGTGGCCATGCGCTTTGGGTTCTACAACAACCCAAGCCGCCTGCCTATGGCCTTGGCGCATCAAGCAGCAGACTAAAAGCGACGCCGAAACCCCAGCGAAAACGAAGTGATATCCGTTGCGAGGCCTACCCGCCGTACATGTTCGCTGGGTCTGATTTTTCGTTGGCGAGTTTGCTGTGCATGATCAGGGCTGCGCCACCAACCAACGCTGCCGCCAATGCCACGGCCACGCCCGAGCGCAGCCAACGTTGTTTCACGCTGTCGCCCGGAATCAATGCGACGACCGTTGGCGCTGCGACGGCCGCTGCGATCAGGAGCACTGGCAGCATCGGCAGTTTCGCATACAGATGGGTGTAGACCACCGTACCTGCGAGATGCGCCATGAACACGCCTTGGGCAAGTGGGGCAGGTTCATGTATGCGCAAGATCAAGCCACCGATGCCAATGGCACCGGCTGTTGTGGCCATCGAACCGAGCAACATCGCCAACAAGGCTGACGGCGCCCACAATGCACAGAGTGCCGCGATGGCAGCGGTGAGCAACAGGCCAATCCAAACGGCAGGTGCAAACGTTTTGTCGGCCAGCTTCGCCGCTCCGACGAGCGCAACACCCGCTGCGGCTGCAAAGCCGAGCCCAAGCGGCCAGAACTGCGAGAGCTCGCGTGCAAACGTTGGCTTACCTGCGAGATAGACCGCAAGTGCGACGGCTACAGCCATCACTGGCGCCAACCGTCGTTTGCCGTCGACGAATGCAAGAATTACCGCGAGTAACCCCGCGATAGCAGTGGTAATTGGAATCCAGCCGATCGAATCGACGG
>JAKQOD010000128.1 GCA_029565465.1 Deltaproteobacteria bacterium | reverse complement strand
CGTATCGAGCCGCCCCAGTTCATCACACGCTTCCCGAATCGATGCGCCCGTGGCGGCATAGCGTTTTACAATTGATTCAAGCGATGTGCCCGGAGCCAACGCCAACGTCGACGGCAGATGTCGAATCCAAAGCTGCAACTGGGTTGCGGCCGACGGGAACGGAACGGCAAACGACATCAGGACTCGCCCGCAACGCGACGCCCAGCCCGGCGTTTTTTCGCCTACCAGGGCTAGCGGCACGCGCACCGCGCGCAATAGTTCGGCTAGCGCAACATGCGCGGAGCCTTGGCCTTCACCGTCGGCAAAGTCATCGGCGCGCACCAATGCCAACACCGCATTCTGCAGCTGCGCCTCACGCAGCAATGGCCGCATCACGGCTTCGATGACGCGCGCGTCGGGCGCAAGGTCGTGCAGATCGATGTACAGCACGGGGCGCTGCAACTCGGCCGCCGCGGCTGCCACACATGATTTGCGCCCAACCCCGGGCGCACCCAACACGCTGACGATTTGGTCCACCCGTGCCAACCCGCGTTGCAGCTGGCCAATGAGCTGCGGCTCCGGCAACAGCAGTGGCTCAGGGGTCGCAGCGCGTGGCGCAAACCACGCCAAGCTATGCAGCACCGACGGCGGCGGTGTCTGCGCACCGTCGATGAACGCAGCAATACGTTCGGCCAAGCGAACGCGCATGTACAACAACGGCGGCGCGCTTGCCCAACCATTGGCGGCAATCAAATCCACGAAGCCACGCGCGACCAACGGAGCATCCGTGACCAAGCGCAAGCGCAGCGCTTCGGCGGGGCTTTGCGCATCTGCGATCAATGCAATCAAGAACGCGACATCGGCTTGCAGCGGTTCGCCGCCGCCACTCATATAAGGATTCCACGCAACCCCGCGTTCGATCGTCGCCAACACGGCCAACAGCTCAACGTCTTGTTGTGACAATTCGAAGCGCTCGCGCAATAGTTCAAGGGGCAGCGCGAGTCCAAACTTGCGCGAAAACGCCGCACGACTCGCAATCTGCGCGCGTGCCGCCACCAACGCTCGATTATGCGCTTGCAGGGCAGGGTTGCCGTCAATGATGCGTTGCCGTTGCGCTTCGGTGAGCACCACGGTATCGGGCGAACATTGGCGAATGGCGACTAAGCGCTCGGACATTAACTGGACGACATGCGCCCAATCATCGAGATGCTGCGAAGGCTCGTCATAGCCAGTGGTTACTTCACGTGTCATGGTCGCTCGATTCTACTGCCCGCAACACAGCGAGCGCTTCGCTGCTGCAGTCTTGCGCTGCGTGCTGTTGCAGTCGCGCGTGCAACAGGGGGCGTGCAAGCGTGGCGTTGCTGGCCTGCACCAGCAACGCGCCGCGCAGCACCACATCACTGCGTAGGTCTGCCGCCAGCTGCACCGCTGCATCGCGACCGGCGTCCCAGTGGCGCAGCGCATCGGCATCGGCCAACGTCACGGCAGCCAACCGCATGCGTGCTAGCGCTAACAGCACCGGTCCGGCAGGGCGCAGCTTGGCATCTACTGCCGATTCAACTGCGACCATGCAGGCCGCGCGGGTTTCGTCGGCATCATGCCCATGCTCCAACAAATAGTCGGCGAAATCGCCGTCGATTGCAGCTGAAAGCTCGGGCGCCGTCGCAGCCGCCGCGGCTTGATGCGCATGCGGTGCCACCACAATCGCATGGTCAAGGCGCTCGGCCGCCAGCAGGCTACGCACTTGGGCAGCCAGCGCCTGGGCCTGGAGCGCTGCCGCCGACACTTGCTGATAACAGCTTGCGCAAAATTGCCAACACACAGCAGCTGCCGCGTGGCGCGCCGCACGCGTTTCGAGCGCTGCCAACTCAGCGAGTGCCAACGCTGTGGCAGCGCTGCGTTGCAGCTTGGCCAGGTACGGTTGGCAGCGTTGG
>JAKQOD010000344.1 GCA_029565465.1 Deltaproteobacteria bacterium | reverse complement strand
CTACGCCGGCAACGACGCCAACGCTGTTTGATTGTGCGCAAGGTGCTGGTTACAGCATTGCGACGGCAGCTGGCATCTACCAAGTAGCGGTTGCGGCGATCAATGCGCAGCAGCTCTCGCTTGGCGAATCCGCTGGTTTTGCAAATCAGCAAGTTAACGCGCCGAACAAATATACCAACCTCGGTACGGCCATGATTTTGATTACTGGTCGCTAGGCTACACACCAATAGCGAAACCAAAGGGCTCACTGCAAAGTGGGCCTTTTTTGCGTTCGACGTCGCCGTAGCCGCGCGGCACTGCTATGGTAGGGCCGATGTCGGTCCGCCATACGCCAACGCAATCGCCGTTTGCGAATTTGAAGCTAACTCGGGGTGCGAAGATCCTTCTGGGTGTTGTGGTCACGTGTTCGGTGGCGTTCTTGCTGTGCAGTTTGGAAACTCGCGCGCGGATTCTCGAATGGACCTTGCCCACCGGCACCGCTGTGTTCCGGCAAGGTCGCGTTTGGACGCTGTTGACCGGGCCGCTTATTGAACGCGACATCATTTGGCTGGTGTTGCTGACGTTCATCATGATGTCGCAGGCCCCAATGGAAGAATTTTGGGGCACTCGACGCATGCTGCGTTTTGCCGCTCTGACAGCGGTCGCGGGCTCGATCGGTGCGGCGGTGATGAGCTTGATTCTTGGCAATGATTTCGCTGTGCTCGGCGGGATTTCGGCGCTTGGTTTTGCACTGCAATTGGCGTTTGGCATGGTCTATTACAAAACCCCGATGAGCCTGATGGGGGCCATCAATATCACCGGCCGCCATCTCGTGATCGGCACCGTTGGGCTGGCGGTTGCATTTGTGGTGTTGCAAGGCCGGTGGGTACAAGCCGGTGCATTTGGTGGTGCGATGGGGATGGCGTTTTGGCTAGCTTCGAAGCGCTACAATCCGCGGGTCTTGTGGACCCGCTGGCAGTTGCGCCGGTCACGTGCGCATTTGTCGCTGGTGCCGTTAACTGGCAACGGCCGGGCTGCCGAAAAGCCAGGCGTAGGTAAAAAGCGTGCGAAAACAAACGAACGCTACCTGAACTAAAATTAGTCGTTTCGCTGTGCTACGCTCGGGCTCGATGCAAGACGACGGGCCACAATTCGAGGAAGGGTCTGGACTCACTACCGTTTTTGAGGGGGAGTGGGCCACTGTACGACGTTTGCGTAAAGGCAAATTGGTCGTCATCAGCGGACCAGATCAAGGCAAAGAACTTGAGATTGCCAAGCCACGGATCACCGGTGGCCGTAGCATCATCAGCGAATTGGTGTTGGCCGACAAAGCCGTGTCGGGCACGCACTTCGAAGTATCAGCACGCGACGATGGTTATCGTTTGCGCGATCTCAATTCACGCAACGGCGTGTTCGTTGGCGACTTGCGCATTCGCGAAGTGTTCCTCAGCCCGAACACCGTGTTTCGCATCGGGCATACCAACATTAAGTTTCAACCGCTGCAAGACGTGGTCGAAATCGAGCTGTCGAAAAAGGATCGGTTCGACGCTGTCATCGGCAGCTCGCCAGCGATGCGTGAAATCTTCGCGCATTTGGAAAAAGTGGCACCGAGCGACCTAACTTGTTTGATCACCGGCGAAACCGGTACCGGCAAAGAAATGGTGGCGCGGGCCCTGCACAATGGCTCGAACCGCAAAGCCAAGCCGTTCGTGGTGCTCGACTGTGGTTCGATTCCTCGCGAGCTGATCGAATCGACGCTGTTCGGCCACGAAAAGGGCAGCTTCACCGGTGCGATTCAGCAACAGATTGGCTGCTTCGAACAAGCCAATGGCGGCACGATTTTCCTCGACGAAATCGGGGAGCTCGATATCTCGTTGCAACCTAAATTGTTGCGCGTGCTTGAGCAACGCGAAATCAAACGCGTCGGTGGCGACAAGACGCATAAAGTTGACGTCCGGGTGTTGGCTGCAACCAACCGCGATCTGCGCGAAGAAGTAAACAAGGGCACGTTCCGCGAAGACTTGTATTTCCGCTTGTCGGTGGTGCATTGCGAATTGCCGCCGATGCGTGAACGGCGTGAAGATATTCCAAATCTCGCGAATCACTTTTTGCGCGAAGTGGCGGCACGGCGCAGCATGCAGATGTCATTTGGCCAAGATGCAATGGCTGCACTGATGAGCCATGCGTGGCCAGGCAACGTGCGCGAAATGCGCAACGTGGTCGAGCGCGCGTCGGCATTGTCGGATGGGCCCGTGATCACGCGGGCCGACTTGGTGTTCGGCCGCGAAATGGGCCCAAGTGTGATGGTTGCGCACGATCTTGCGCAAGCTGGCGCCGAGGCGGCCAAGCAAGCCGCAGCGCAGTTGTCGGGCGTTGAATTGCCAGCGCACAGCGGCCCTGCGATTTTTGATGCATCGCTGCTCAAAGCCGGCTTTGGTTTCAAGCAAGCCAAACAAACCGTTGTTGATTCGTTTGAGCAAGCGTATTTGCAAGCCTTGATGACGCGCAATGATTTCAACATCACGCGGTCGGCGGGGGAAGCTGGCCTGACGCGCTATCACTTGCGGGAATTGCTTAAGCGCCACGGCCTCAAAGGCGGCGATACTGCAGACTGACGTGTAAGATTTGGGATGGCGCGGCGTTGGTAGCGCATGAATATTGCCCATCGCTTGAACTGGTGGATTACACGGCTCGCAACAGTTGCGGTTGCCGTCATCGCGATGGCGCATGCTGCCACGCCGGCGCATGCGTGCGCCGTGAATTCGCAATGCAACAAATCGCTTGAGCGACAGCAGCGGTTTTGGCTCGCTGATGTGGGCTTACACGTTGTTAATGTTGGCTTTGGTATGTCATTGGCGACACGTACCGGCCCGCTGCCAACGGTGCTCCAAGTAAGCGTTGGGCTGTATGGCGCGTGGACGCAAACCGGCAATGTGTTCGGCGTTTCGGGTGATGCGGCTGACATCAACGCAACCGGCGCTGTGGCGCGCGTTCGGCTGGTCCATTATTTTGGTCGCGACTTGGCGGGCGTTTCGGTTTCGGCATTCGCACAAGCCGGCGCAGCGCGCATTCGCGACGAGAAGGCTGTGCCTGACGGCGCCCATGTTGGCGCTATTGGCAGCATCGGTGCAACCTTGGGCTACGGTTGGTGGCTTAGTGACGAAAGCCGTTGGCACCTTGCAGTTGGGGCCGGCGTGCAAGCGCATGTGGCCGGTGGCAACCCTGGTTTTGCTCGACTGTATCCCCAGCTCGACGCGATCGTTAGCTATCGCATGTAGCGGTTGCCGAAGTGGCGCAGCGCGCGGATGTCGCAGCAGCCCCTGGGCTCGCGCTTGATCGTTGCAGTTGGCCAGGAGATCGTTTCAAATAGCGTAGTGAAAATCATCACGTCGCTTCGGGTTGGCCAGGCATGGCCCGCACTGCTCGCGTTGACGGCTGCGAATTGCGGCGGCGGGAATGGTACGCCAGATGCGCCGCTTGCCGCTGATGCGGCGGCATCACCACGTTGCCAATTGACGTCCGAAATCCGGACGTCCGCATCGCAGATGGAGGTGGTGCATCACGACGGCCAATCGTTTGTGTCGTGGCGCGACCGCGCCCAAGGCGCAGCCGGGGCCGATATTCGCTACCGCGTGTATCGCTCGCGCACGCCGATCACATCCGATGCCGACTTGGCCAACGCGGAGCTCATTACGTCGAAGATCTTGAATCATTCGGGGCAGCTGTTTGGCACTGCGTTTAAGCCATCGCAACGTCTGGTTGATACTGCACCGATGGCGTTGGTGGAAAACAATGGCACGCCGCTGCCGACGTGGAGCGGCTTGTGGGTTGCTAATGCAAGCGACAATGGGTGCGCCTATTTTGCGGTGGTTGCTACCGACAAGAACGACGTCGCGATGGAAGCGATTGAGCCGGGCCGCAATGCGACGACGGCGCCGATTGCCGAAGCGTTGGCGCCGCATCAGCCGATCAAAGTTTACGATTCGGCTAGTCGAGGCCAGTATTCGCCGAACACCAAGATTACCGGCACGCCCAATTTGCCGCTATCCGTGATCTTGCACGCCAGCAATGCACAAGGCGGTGGCGCTGGCGACTACGGCGACTATTACGAATACTTTGGTGACACTACGATGGGCTACCGTGCGGGCTTGCCGGGCGTGTTTTCCGTCGAAGAAACCCACTCAGGGCCGCAAACCTTGATGATGCGCAATCGCGACACCATCGTAATGCCTGATGGCATGCAAAGCCTTGAGACGTACTGGTTTGGCTACGTTGCTACGCCGGAGTGGGGCGATCATGCGCGGCATGCGTATCCGTTCACCGAAGCGCGCTTGTTGTACATGATACCTTGGGTGATCAGCCGCTACCAAGTTGATCCTGAGCATGTCACGGCGACGGGTGGGTCGATGGGGGCGTGGGGCTCGATGTCATTCGCATTTCGTCATCCCGAATTGTTTGCAGCGGTGTTCCCTGATCGTCCGCGCTTGAAACAAATTGGCCTCACATCGATCACGACGGCGGCCACCGCGACCGACACGTTGCCGATGGGCCAGTTGTGGTCCGAGCATCACAATGCAATTGCGTTTGCCACCGGGCATCCAGCTGCGTTGCCGTTTTTGGGCTGGAACTGTGGCCGCAACGACGGCTTTGCAACTTGGGCCGAACAAGTTGAAATGGTGCAAGCGATGACGGCGGCGCATCACGGATTTGCGTTTGCCTGGAACAATGGTGACCATTCAACTGGGTCGATTCCCAACGAGATTGCTAAATGGTACCCAGCTAGCCGGTTTGCCAAACACCTGAGCTACCCTGCGTTTGGGCATAGTTCCATCGACAACAACCTTGGCAATGGCTCGCCCACCGACGGTGATTTGGTTGGTGGCAACAATCTTGGCTTTAGTTGGACCGACCCCGTTGAATCCGCAACCAGCTGGTCGAGCGCGATTGGCAATGCGCTAAACACGAGCGAGATGACCGTGGATGTGACGCCACGTCGGCCGCAAATGTTTCAGCCAACGGCCGGTAGCACCGTGCATTACACCACGTCGCTTGGCCAAGCCGGTGATGTCGTCGTCGACGGCAATGGGATTGTGACCGTGCCAGCGGTGCGCATCGCGGTTGGCGCAGCGACGACGTTGACGTTGACGCGCTGAGGTTTTGTAGCAGCTGCCTTGGTTGCGAACCAAACGCAGGCTATGCTTGTCACTTGAGCGATTTGTCGACGACTAAGCCTAGGCGCCTGCGCGCGCTGCGATGGGCGGCGATCGCTGTGCTGGGCTCGGCATTTGTGGCAACTGCGGTGATCTTGTTTCGCCGTGGCGGGCTGACCTCAAAAGAGGTTGCTGCATGGCTCGATGCAATGGGGCCATGGGCGCCTGTATTGTTTTCGGTCGCTTTCGTCGTCGGGCTCTTGATCGGTTTGCCAGGCATGGTGTTTATCATCGGCGCACGCCTCGCGTTTGGGCCGTATCTTGGTTTTGGGTTGGCGTATGGCGTTGGGCTGCTCGGGTTGATGGCGCCATTTGCGATTGGCCGCGGGCTGCGCAGCGGTAGCCATTGGGCGCCGAAAAACAAATGGCTTGCAAAGCTGGTTCTAATGATCGAGCACCGGCCACTAACCGCCGTGGTCTTGCTGCGCTTGGTGTTGTGGTTCAACTCGCCGGTCGCGTATGCGTTGGCGGCGTCACAGCTACGCTGGCGCGACTACGTGCTGGGCTGCGTGATCGCATTGTTTCCAGTGGTGCTGATCGCGTTTGTGGCAACCGGTTACTTTTTGTAACCACGTGGTTTGGCCTTGCTGCGCTTTGGTGGCTTGGCGGTTTTCTTCACTGGTGCAGCTTTGGTTTTTGCAGGTGGTTTGCCAGCTAGTTTGCCAGGCGCCTTGGTCGTCGCAGGTGGGTTGCCAGGTGGTTTGCCGAGCGCCTTGGTCGTCGATGGCGCCGCTTTGAGCCGTTGCTCGATCACTTTGGTGGCTTCGGCTTCGCGATCCACCACGAAGTAGCGGCGGCCCAAACGTTTGGCCACCGCGGCCGTGGTGCCCGAGCCAGCAAACCAATCAGCGACGATATCGCCTGGCTTGGTGACCGCTTCGATCACGCGCTGCAACAGACGCTCGGGTTTTTGCGAGGGCCAACCCGTGCGTTCGCGATCGGAGTGATTGAGCACTTCGATGTCGGTCCACCAATCTTCGGGGATTTTGCCAGCGTCGACCGGATAGTTGTAAACCTTGCCGGTTTTGCGATCGACTTTTTGCTGCACCGGGTTGCCCGCGTCGTCGAGCACTACCTTCATGTGTGAGCCGCCGCGGCGCGCAACCCGCACTTGCTCGGGATAAAACGCCCAGGCATCGCTGCGCGCGTACCACAGGATCGTGTCGTGTTTTTTGCCGAAGTTGCGGCTGCCTTTGCCACCAACCGCGTAGCACCAGACAATTTCGTTGACGAAATTGCTGCGGCCGAAAATGCGGTCGAGTTCAACTTTGATGTAGTGCACGGTGCGGTAATCGAGGTGCACGAACAACGAGCCGTGTGCTGCTAGCACGCGTTGCGATTCGCGCAGCCACGGTGCCAGCCACGCCACGAACGCATCGGGATCACCGTCGACATCTTGATACGATGTGCCACGGCCTTGCCGCACTTTGCCGGTGCCAAATGGCGGATCGATATAGATGGCATCAATGCTGCCGGTGGCCAAGCGTTGCACGGCGGCGAGTGAATCGCCGGTAACGACCCGGCTTGCCAGCGGCTTGGCTGGCACGGGCAGCGTAGCCGGCGTGACCGCGGCTTGGCTTGGTTCAGGCTTAGCCCGCCGGCGTTTGCGGGCGGCGGTAGCATCAAATAGAAAGCTGATCTGCTCGGCCATGCGCCGACGCTAGCAGGTCTGCTACGCTGGCGTCACGCGCCATGCAATTTTGTCCTTGGTATCCCCTCGTTGATGCGGCGTCACACGCGCCAAGCAGCCCCGGTGTGTGGCAAGTCCGGCTGGCCAAAGGGCTGCGCGATTTTCCCGGTGGCAAAAGCGCGATGGTGCAATACGGTTACGCCGACGATGTTGCCAGCGCGGTTGCTATGTTTGCCGCGGCGTACCCTGCCCAGGCGGCGACGTGGGTGTGCCGACATTTAATCCCAGTCGACGACAATCCGTTGCCGCCCAATGCGGAACTCGCCGCGTTTTGTGGGAAGCTACGTGCCCAATTCACCGCTCGATTTGGAGCGGAGCCCCAGCCATGAAACTAATCGAAGCAGACGCCGAAGGCCCAACCCTTGAACCCGAAACGGTGACGCCGCCGCGGCCCGAAAAACGACGCGTCTCGATCTCGCTGTTGTTCACCTTAGCAGTGCTGATCGGCACCGTGGTGGCTATCTATACAATCTTGCCAGCGCGCGACAACGTGCTGATGACCGAAGCAGTAGCTGCGCATCGGCGCGACGCCAAAGCGTTTGACTTGCTGGCACCTGCACCCGCGGAACTGCAAGCCTGGGCAATCGGTGCGATTGGCAAAGATGCGCCGCAGATGGCGCTGCCAGGCGCGGTGCCGGTTGCCGCTGGCGTGATCGAGATTCACCGACGCAACGCTGCGTTGGTAAAGTACCGCGTTGGTAATGACGAGATCACTGTGTTGATCCAGCATGCCAAAGGCTGGGCGCCGCAAGCGAACGAACGCGACGAAGGCGATCTGCATGCATCGCTGAAATTGGTTGGGCACTGGTCGATTGTTGCCGTCGGTGCCAAAGCGACCCTCGCCGCGTGGACGCCAGCGTTTGCAGCGCTTGGCGTTGCGACTACTCCCTGAATATGCAAGGCGGTACCGTGAGAAAACCTGTTTACGCAAAATCCCCTTGCACGGTTTGAAACGGCCTGCGTGACCGACGTCCGGCTTCCTGCGCAACCTTTTCCCTGGATTCGCTATCTGGTGGAGATCCGCACGCACAGCACGGCGCATCAAGACTGCTTCGTACGCGAACTGCTTGGGTGGGAGCTATCAAATGGGATCATCGCCCGTCCGCTGGCAGGCTACCGTGACGAAGTAGGCTATTACGCGTTCTTCGAGACCCAGCAGATCCTTACTGCATTTCCTGCGATTGAGCCCAGTGTGGTTGCCGAGGGATGCCCATACGTTGGACCATGCCGTGGGTTCTTCGGTTGGATTATGGTCGATCGGGTAAATGACGCCAAGCTGTTCGGTATGGATGCCGGCCGTGCCGGGCGAGGGCTTGTGATCGACCTCGGTGCGCCCCAGGCGCGACGCGCAACGCCGATCCAGCGGCAAATGGTCGCTCTCAAGTCGCGCGAGGTGTCGATCGAACGGCTGGGGTTCCTGCCGGACGTCGAAGCGGTGCTTAAGCACAGCTCGGATGTATTGTTGAATGACGACGTGGCCTACCTTGAGCATGTTCGCAACGCGATGCAACGCTTCGCTCAACCGCAAGGGCATGGGGCCTTACCGCTTGACCGACGAAAACGAGGCGTCGGCAAGAGCTTCGCCACCGCCCCAATCAGGTTCTGGCAATATGTAGATCGCAGCGGCGCATCGAACTGGTTCGAGTAAGTTTCGCGTCTTTTATGCATGTGCGAACGAAATCGTCGTTGCGCTCGAAGCGCGCTACTCAGGCTTGACGCTGGTGCAAACCGCGTCGGAGCTGGTGAGCAGCGCTGAGCCAACGGTCGTGCGATTCAACGGCGTGTCGGCGGAGATGACGACACAAACGATATTTTCGCGTGAGCCGGTGAGCTCGAAGGCACCCGGCAGTGCGACTGCATTGCCGCATTCGAGTTGACTTGAGGCCAGTGGAAATGCTGGCACAAGGTCTGGCCCGGCAACTTCAAATACGACGACATCGGCCCACAACGTAGCGCTTAGCGCTGTCGACGGTGCACAGGTCAACAACGTTTTCCAACGGTCACCAACGCGAAACGTTGCCACATTGGTCTGCACATTGCCGTTGCGCTCGCGCGCAACTTGCAAGGCAAGTTCGCCGGCGCCTTTGACATGGCTGGTGGCGTGCAGCGTCCGGGTTGGTTGGCCGGCTTCGCCACGCGGCCCAGTGTGGTTGCTCCGCACCCAAAGCATCACAGCCGCGGCCGCGGCGATCACCGTGCTGATCGTCGTCGGTAGTAACCAGCGCCGCGTACGCGCTTTTTTTCGTGCCGCATCGAGCGAGATAACTTGGCCACCGTTGCGTGGGATGCCAAACGTGCGTTCCAGCGCTGGCAGCTCCGGCATAACCAGCGCGTCGTTTTGCACCGCTTGCAGTGCGCTGCGGCAGGCCTCACATGCGGCCAGATGCGTTTCGATTGCAGCGCGCTCGTCGGCCGCCGTCATCGCAAGCGCATGCTGCTCCAACCGTAACCATGAAATTGGTTCGCTGATGCACGTGCTCATGCTGCACCGCCTGCATTGGCAGTTGCGAGCAGAGCGCGGACTTCGTCGCGAATGACGTCGAGCCGTTTGCCGATGGTTTTGCGCGAGACGCCCAAGTGGGTGGCGGTTTCTTCTTGGGTCATGTCGTCGACGAAACGACACACCAAGGTTTGCATATGGCCTTCGTCGAGCCGGTCCGATAGCCGGACAATAAGATCGAGCCCCAGTACTTGCTCATCGCAGCGGACCCGGCCTTGCGGGCCAACGGCAGTGCCTTGCCGTTCCAACAGCCGCGCGCGATTGCCGCGGTCGCGGAGCTGGTTCAAGCAGCGGTTCGTCACCGCTTTATAGAGATAAGGGAGGTCCACTTCGGAATTCCAACGATGAAGAAGGTCTACGAAGACCGCTTGCACGACATCGACAGCATCATCACGATTGCGCAGCAAGCGCTCGGCCTTGCGCACCAGCGCTGGGCCAAACGCGCGATACGCGCCTTGTGCATCATGAACAGGTTCCACCTTGCACGCCTACAGGAACACATGGGCCGTGCTGTTCGCTACCTTCCGACGGACAATCTGCAGTGGTGCCGCAGGTTCGGCCGTCTGGGCACTGCCGCATGACCGCGCCGTTGCACGTGGCGCTAGCGCAATCAGCATTGGTGAAGCAGGCGGCCCCCATCGCGCCCGCGAATTTTCCTGGAGCGCAAACGAATGGTCCCTTCACAGGCACACTTGGCCCGCAGATCTGGTCGTTGTCGCAGGCGTTCGCTGGGCCGCACGCCGCACAGCGGCCAACGTTGCAGATCTGCGATTCACATTCAGCATCGGAACTGCAGCGTTCACCGAGTTCGCGTTCACCGGGGTTGCTGCACGCAAAGGATTCGGATTGATTCGGATCTTGCGGATCTACGGTGGCGCAGACTTTATCGATCGGGCAACTATCGACGAGGCCCGGTCCACAATCCGCGCACACGCCACGATCGCTGCCGCCGCTATTGCAAAAATTGCTGCGACACTCAGCGTTCTGGGCACACTGGTACCCATTGGGGGCAGCCTTGAGCTCGATCGCTGGCCGGCCGCTACAATTGGTAACCGAGCGTGCTTCGAGCTGAGCCAATACAGCGGCGCCTTCGCCGCGTTTGATAAATCGAAATCGCGCACCGTCGGGGTTGCGTGCGAACCGCATGCGATACGTCAGCGGTTGCCAGCGCGCGGTTGGAATGTGCTCGCTGTATTCGACGTTGCCATCGTTGAAAACATCGGCTTCCAAGCGCAGATCCACCGTTGGATCTACGTTGGCGATAAACGAAAATTCGATGCATTGTGCGTGGGTTTGCGATAGTTGGCTAATTGCAGTGTCGGCGCTCAGCAGCTCGACGCCCGCATCTTCGCTATGCCAGGTTGCGGCTTTTTTGATTTCGCCACGGTCAACATGCCACGCGCACAGTTGATCGCCGCACCACAAGTCGAAGCCTGGGTCGACGATGATGGGCGGATCGCCGCCGCAATCAGTAGCGCCGAGTTGCGATGCTGCGGCAGCGATCAAGAGCAATGCAAAGATTGGTTTGCGCATAATGTCCTCTAGAAGCGATAGCCCAAGCCGAATTCGAAACGGCCGCCGCCACTTGCGTGGGTATCGCCGATAAGGTTGTTGATGATCGGTGCGTAGTTGAAGCGATAGCCGAGCGTCACCGTCATGCCGTCGGTGATGCGATTCATCCGTCGCGCGTCGAGGTTGAGGCCAACGCCGGCGGTGAGTGCATAGCCTGCAAATAGCTCGTTGCTTTCGGTGTCGTACGCGTTGAAAAACGTGGTGCGACCCAAGCCGAGGCCGGCGCCAACCAACGCGTATGGTCGGAACTGTCGCGCGATACCGTCGTCACCGAGCGTCACATCAGCAACGGCCAAGGCTGAGATCGCAGCGGTTGACCACTCAAAGGTCAGGGGCGAGAGTTCGGTAGGCCGGCGCCAAAACGAACTGTCGTGCCATTCGGCGCTTCCCCCGACGGAAAAATGCGGATGAATGCGCTGGGTGACCATGCCGATGACGCCGGTTGAGACGCCCGCTCCGCTGGTGATGCCATCGCGCGTGTAAGCGAAATTGCGCAGGTTCTCGATGAATGCATCGTCGCGCTCGCTGCCGGTTACGACGCTGATCATGATGCTGGTTGGGCGCTCAAAACGCGGCGCTGCATCGCCTTTGCGTGCGCTGTCGACGATCGCGAGCCGTTCACAGCGGTCGATGTCGACGGTGGCCACGGCGTTTTTGGCGGCGGTGAGTGGGCAGCTGCGTAACTCGTTGCCATCGCGCAGCAACACGCGATATTCGCCGGGCGCAAGTGCCAACCGAATCGGTGCGCCGCGCACTTTTTCAATTTCGGCGATCACTGAGTGCGACCGCACATGTTCGATGACGGCGTGGCCTTTGAGGTCACCGGGCAGTTCCAATTTGGCGGTCGCGGGCTGTGGATACGACAGCGGGATTTCGCCGTGGCCTTTGAGGTCCACTTCGAGCGTAACGTGTTGGCCGCCAACCGCGGTTTGCGAAGTCGCTAGCAGCGTTTGGTTATAGGCGTAGCGGTAGCCTTCGTCGACGGAAACGCGGCCGTCACGATTGCTGTCGGCCGCGCCACGCATGCCGACGAGCAAGTGATGCGTGAAGTACGACGAACGTAGCGTTTCCGATTCTTGTGAGAGCTCACTACCCGTCGACGATGCCAATACGGCGATGCCGGTGGCATCAAGCCGTGCCTTCGAGTTGATCGAAAAATCGGCAGCGCCAGTGGCGCCTTTGATGCGAGAAAATGCACCGCTTTGACAAGCGTCGAGCACGACGACCGTCAGCTTGCTTGGCAACGCAGTCAGGCGCGCGCGCAGATCGTCGAGGGGAAATTCGTTGTCGCCGAGATTGAGCGCCGACGCTTTGGCGTGGCCCGAATAATAGAACAACACGCGGCTCACGTTGCCGTTGATCTGATCGGCCACGATGCGGTCACGAATCCGGTCGATCGCTGCGATCAATTGCATCGGCGTTGGCCGATTGAGCCGAATGATATTGCTGCTGCGGTAACCGGACAATTCCGTCAACACTTCGTTCATTTTGCGTGCGTCGTCTTCGGCGTAGCGCAACTCCGGTTGGCCAGGCCCGCCCACGTTCGCGCCGATCAAGATCGCGTACTGCGTTGCGCCGTCGGTCGCTGCAACGGTTACCGGTGCTGCCGGTGCTGCGCTCGCCGCGGCCTGCGCCTGTGTATGAGGTAGCTGCGTCAACAGCACCCCTAACGCAGCAATCAATCCCAGTCCTAGGCTAGTTCGCATGTTCTTGCAGTATTGACCCGCAAGTGGCGAAGTTTGGGAACCCGGGCGCGGATTATTTGCGACGGCTTTACGAAACGCCTGTTAAAGCAGGTGCTTACAGCTCACAGCCATGGGTTGGAAAATCGCGGATCTGTCAAAAACTGCGCATCGGTTAGCGTTTCGAAAAACGCATGCAAATCGGCTCGTTGTTGCGGCGAAATCTGAAACCCAAAAACCTCACGCCGTGGATTGCCTGAACCGACGCTTACATTGCCATTGACCGTAATCGTGCGGCCGCCAGCTGCATAATGATCGATAACGTCGTCGAGGGTTGCAGCACTGCCGTCATGGAAATAGGGCGCCGTCAACGTGATGTTTTTTAAGCTTGGTGTACGAAACCTGCCCATGTCGTTTGCGAGGCCGGTAAATTCAAAGGCGCCTTGCCCTCCGACGGGATACAAACCATTGCCGTCGAGATTGTAGATCGCGTTCACATGAAAAACCGGTGCGAACTGGCCGACGGCAGCTGCCTCGGCGTCCGACTCAACAATATTGTTACCAGCGTGGCAGAACCCAGAGCAGTTTTCCGTAAAGAATGCTTTGCCGCGCTTGGCTGCGTCGGAAAAGGCGGCGTCATCCCCTTCAAAACCATACCTATCGTTTGGCGACCGGAACGTCACCATGCTGCGCACAAACGATGCGATTGCTTTCACCACATGATCAACCGTGATAGGGGCTGCTTCATTCGGGAAAGCTTGCGCGAATAGCTGCTGATACAACGGCACTTCGCTCAACTTGCGAAGCAACTCTGGCTCGCGCCCGGCCATGCCAAGCTCGACGGGCGTTTCGCTAAATAGCGGGATCAGGATCAACTTTTCGAGGCTATCGAGATTGGGATTGCCCCACCCAAAACGAGCGAAGTAACCCACATTCGCTAGGCCTTGCGCGCTGCGCGGATGACGCTGGCCGCTCGCACCAATCGAGCGCGCACGACCATCCGTGAAGCCCTTGGCTTGTTCATGACAACTGCCACACGACGTGGTGTCGTTGAATGACAAGCGCGTATCGTAAAACAGCCGCCGCCCGAGTTCCACCTTGGCATTGCTCATCGGGTTGTCAGCTGGCACCAATGGTATCGGATAGTACGCTGGCAAATTCCAGTTGTACGTTTCGACGGTGGCTGCGTCGGACCCTGTGGCATCGGTGCCACGTGCATCCAACGTACTACGCGAATCCGCCGTCATTGACGCGTCCGCTGGCGCCGTGTTCACTCCGCCAGCATGGCAACCCGATGCGACTAGAAGCGTGCTTGCAATAGCTAAAAATTTGCTCATCGTCAGTTCACCCGGCCATCGGCTGTTAGCGGTGGAGGAACTACATGATTCGCAAGCTCAGTACTTTTGGATGCACGTGTTGTTATTGTTTTTCACAACCCGGCCGCGGTGTGCCGGTGCGCGAAGCGGTTACGCCAATTTGAGTGAAGTCAAAAGCGCTGCATGGCTTTCTGGCAGTGGGGCGACGACACGGATGGCTTCGCCGTTGTGGGTGAACGCTAGGGTTTCAGCGTGCAAGAAAAAGCCTTCAAAGCCGGCGTGGGCCGTCCCACTGTAACGCGTATCACCGATAATCGGTGCGCCGGTGAGCGACAGGTGGGCCCGGATCTGATGCATGCGACCACTGCGCGCAACGCAGCGCACCAACGAGTAGTCGCCCGCGGTTTTTTCAACGGTAAACTCGGTGTAGGCCGACAACCCTTCAGCATAGTCGGCAACCACATGGTCGCCGCGTTGGGTCAGTGGTGCTGCGCAATCATTGGCGCCCAGCCGGCCACGCACAACCGCAAGATATTCTTTGTGTACTTGGCCACTCGAAAAGGCTTCGCGCAAGGTCCGGTACGCGGACTCATTGCGTGCTGCCAATAGTGCGCCACTGGTACCAATGTCCAAGCGATGCACCAACCCACCGTCGCGCAGGTCGTCGCCGATACCGGCGCATTCAGGGAACTTGAAGGCCAACGCGTTCGCCACCGTGCCGGTTTCGCCCGCCCGCAGCGGCTGCGATGGCATATGCGCCGGTTTATTCACCACCACAAAATCGGCGTGGGTCAACAACACGCTGATGCGTGCAAACGCCGCCGCTTCGGCCACTGGCGTTTCTTCGCTTCGGCTTTGCGGCAGTACTTTGAGGTCCACCAGGTCGCCAGGCGCGACGAAATCGCCTTTTTTGCCCAGCTTGCCGTTGATTCGAACCAGGCCTTCAGCAAACAACTCGGCCAAGCGTTTGCGGCCTAAGTCGGGGTAGTGCTCCGAAATCAACTTGTCGACGCGGCCATCGAAGCCCTCGGCCACCGTGATTGATTTGGCAGGCGTTGGCCGTAGCCGTGGTGTTTGCACGGGTTGCGTAACCGTAAGGTGTTCATCGACAAATTTGGCTACTGCGCCGTCGGGCGTACGTACTTCTGGCACGCCAGGCTTCTTCGAGTTCATAGGGCGGCACTGTACCACGTTGCGGTCCGCGCCCGCACCTACAGGCGTGCCGTGACGCCTGAATAAAGTTGGTTATTCGGCCGAGTTACACGCCAACCGCGCTACTTCACGCTGTGACCATGCAAGCGAAAGGAGACGGCATTCCGGCGACTTGCGCTGCGGCAGCGAGAACGCTCACCGGCATCGGCAAAGAATGGCAATTGCCTCAATGAAATACGAAAGAGTGATCAATTCCGAATTCACAGGCCACTGCTACAGTATGCGTACAATTCTAATCGTAGGAGCACTTGGGTTGCTTGCCAGTTGCGGCGACAATGGGCGGCGCGCTGCAGGCGTCGGTGATGCGCGAAACGGCGTCGACCCGGTGTCGGATGCGGTGGCCGATGCGCGCGCGGATGGTGCCGGTCGTGATGCTGCAATGCGTGATGCTGCAATGCCTGATGCTGCAATGCCTGATGCGCCACCACCGGTGGTTGCGCGGTTGGCGGTCAACATAAGCGGCACAACGTGGGGCGAAATTTGGTACAGCAGCAATGGCTTCAACCCAACGCGATGTGCAGTTGTCAACGGCGTTTGCACGATTGGGTTCACCACCACAAATTGGTCGGTGGAACTATATGCGTTAACGCTTTCTAAATTCGACGGGTGGGGTGCACAGGCCTGCACTGGAACCACCTGTATCGTGCAGGGCTCGGGGGACTTCGCCTTGCCAGTCAGCTTTTCGACGCTGCCTGGCGAAATTGCCACGGTTGCTATCGCCAGCAACGAGTCGGCGCCGATGCTTGCGATGGACCCCTCCATTATGTGGTTACCTGGCGACTCCAATGATGACGGCTTGCTCGCTGACAATCACATAGCGCAAGGTGACACCTTTGCGATTGGCGGTGGCCGTAGCGCTACGTTCACAACCCTTGGCGATCCTGAACTTGGTGCGCCGGTGTGGACGATTACGCTGCGCAACAGTGGTGGCGTGTCGATCGGCGAAACCCTCGTGCGGGGGCGCTATCGGCATGGCACTGCCATCACATCCGACGGTTGCGTTTGCATGAGTTCGTCGGGCCAAGGTCGTGTCGAAGTTGCGTGTGGCGCGCTGACGCCTGGTGCCGTCATTCGTTCGGCGACCCCAGTGCTCACGCAGTCGGTTGCAAGCGTCAACAGCATGGTATCGGCGTATGCTTGCAACAAAACCGCGTGGGCGTACGAGCCCAAGTTTGACAACGTCAATGGGTTAGCGTTTGCTGACCGGGTGTGGTTGCCAGAGCAGTTTGCACAGCGGGACATTGGCCCCGTTGGCATGGTTGCCGTCGGCGCCGGCGCAACCCTGCGTGGTGTTGTGGTTGATATGGGCCTTGCGAGTGACCGCACCCGCGTCGTGCAGTTGCGCCAGTATTGATTCTAAAGCTGCGCGCAATACAAGCGAAAGGCGGCACTGCATGGCGCGGCGTACACATCCCTGCGTGTGGCTAGTTTCCATCATCCATCAGTACAGCGCGGCCGTCGTCGGCAAATCCAAACCGAATGGGCCGTTTGGTTTGGGAATTTTCATACGTGTCAGCCAGGGGTACAAAGAATCGTTCGAACCACTGCTCCGCCTTTTCTCCCTCTTTTTGCGGGAACTCGGCAAGCTCCGCACGCAGTTCCACTTCAGAGCCGACAAACAACGCTGCTGCGGTTGGGTCTGCTTTTTTGACGATATGAAACTGCATGTATGTCCCGTCGATATACAGATCGCCAAAGCGTAGGAAGTAGTGCAGCCCGTCACCTCCGCGCATGTGATTGCTGCGCCAGCCGCGGCGGTTCATCAGCGCCATGCCGGCCCGTTCGCTCCACACTTTGCACTTTGATTCGGTGGTCGCTGCGCAGGTTGGCACTTCTTGCAATAAATCGATGACCTCTTGCTTGCTTGGGAACGTCACAAATTCGTATTGAGTTGCCGCCGTCTTGTCGATGCGAGCCACCACCGCCTGGTCGCGAAGCACGATCATCTTGCTGTTGTGGCGGTAGTCCGGTCCGATAATGACCTGGAAGTCAGTTAGTTTATGTTGCTTACTTTTGAGGTACTCGAGAAATGCGTTGTGGAAGGCGACGGGATTCACCGTGCCGTTTTTATAGATGCTTAGCTTTGCGTCGGCAGGCAGGTTATTGAGGCCGGGCAGCTTTGTTGCTTTGAGTATGTCTTCAAACGCTGTGAGCTCTTCGCCTTGCGAAAAATCGAGCACCTTTAGTGAGGTGACGTCGACGTCAACTTCGATCACCGTTGCTGGCTTGATTTTCGCTTTCGGTGCACGGACCCACGCGTACGAATAGTCGGCGATGGCATAGCTGCGCGCTACCGATGGCTCAGTTGTGTAGTACACGCCTGGCCCAAGGAAATGATTTGTCGTAGTGGCCACGGTGCGATTTGCACGCAAGCTGCCGCGATACCAAGCTTGACCATTGATGGGGGTACGGCGGGTTCGGTAGACGAGTGTGTACGATACCGCTGGCTCTTTGTCGGCGGCATTTTTGTGATAGCAGCGTTGATCGCCAGCGCTGGTTTCTTCAAAACGATCGATCACATACTTGACGTCACCTTGTTCGGTTTCTCGAAGAAACGCTTGGCAGGCGGTTTTATAACCGCCGTACACTTTACCACCACCGCCAATTGCCCACCCGGTTTCGTCGGCGAGCGCGGGGCTCGCGTGGGTAGCAAGCAGGCCAGCCATTGCGACGACAATCACGCGGTACCCAGGTCTCAAATTTCGCATAGGCATACGATGCCGTGAAGTTCGTTCGCCTGCAAGCGCGTGCGTCGAGCCGTTCATGCACGGCAAGTCGCGTTACGCTGGAAAGAAGTAGCGTAACATGCGCCACGCGCGGCCGCGCCACGCCAGTTCGTCGTGGGTCGCGCCAACTTCATGATGATAACAAAGGCTGCTCGTGCTCAACGTGCACTGCGGCGAGGGTTGCTGCTGCCAGCCCAACGCTACCATTTGATCGCGAACCTCGATGCTGTCGACTGCACCATCGCTGTCGTCGGCCACGGCGCCGCCATGATCGAGATAGATGCCGAACGGCTTTTTACCTGCGGCAGGCAGCACGTTGCGCAAGGCGGTGTTGGTGTCTTGGCCTGGCCAGAACGCGCCGGAAAACGACCCCGCGCCTGCAAACAAGTCAGGGTGCGCAAGCGCGATGCGCATCGACACCAAGCCGCCCAGCGACGAGCCAGCAACAAACCGTCGAGCCGGATCGATACGCACAAGTTGCGCTGCGCGTGGCATGAAGTTGTCGACGAAAAACGCAATGAAGGTTTCGATCTTGCCGCCGACGCTAACCGAGAATCCGTATTCGTCCCTGCGCGCTGCATCGGCATGATCGGCCGCGACAACGACAACCGGCGCGACCCGCCGCGCTGCGATTTCGCGATCGAGCGTGAGGTTGACTTCCCAGCCTGTGTGGCCGAAGCAACAATCGGTGTCGTCGAAAATGTTCTGGCCGTCGTGCATCAACAGCGCTGGATAGGTGCGCGTTGCGTTGGCGGGCGCATTGTAATCTGGTGGCAAATAGCCGGTGAGATTGCGGGTGTTGCCAAGCGTGGTCGATGCCAGCGTGCCGAGATTCACCAAGTGGCCGCGGCCCGAACCAGGCGTGTTGAGCACGCTGTTGCGCCCGTCGGCGTTGCCAGCAAACCCATCGTAGGCAAAGGCCGGATTATTGCCGTCGAGTTGCCACGCGGTGGCGCCGCTGGCGGCTGCGTCGACAACTTTGTATTGCCAATAGCCGGCAGCGACCGGTGCGCGAGCCAAAAACAAGTCACTGTTGCAAAACGAACTTGTGGTTAGCGCCGTCGTTGACCAATTGTTGAACTCCCCAGCGATTGCACGGGCTGCGCTGGTGCGGAACAGTGCAATGCCATCAAGCCACAGCGGACCGAGTGGCGCGCGCTGTTCAAGTTCGCTGCGCAAAAGCGCAACCCCGGCAGGCGAACACGCAGCGTTCACGCGGTCGTACAACGCAAACACACACGCTACCCCAGCGGCCCCAGCGGCACATCCAGCAACTGCGTCATTGCCGCTGCTGGCATCTGCAACTGAAGCAGCATCAGGTGTTGCCGTCGACGATGATGCCCCGCAGGCTGCGACATTAAACGCGAATACAACGTTGCCAAAGACAACAAAGAGCTTGTGATAAGGGCTTGTCATGGCTGGCAACCTATTGGATTTATTTGGGTAACTGCACACTTCGAAGTGTCAATTTCAGTAGAGAGCAAAGGCCAGGCCAAGCCCAAGCGCAAAAAAGACCAAGCGATGGAACCTTTGAGCCACGTGCTTCGAGTAAGCAGGTGAACCAGATGGCGTCAGCACGCGAAATCGATGAAGTCACCCTGCGCCGCGCTCAGCGTGGTGATGCAGCGGCTTGTCGTGCGTTGGTGTTGATGTACCAAGATCGCGTGGTTGGGTTATGTGCTCGTATCATCGGTCGCATCGATCGCAGTGCTGCCGAAGATGCAGCGCAAGAGACGTTCGTTGCGGTGTTCGCGCAATTGCAAAAGTTTACGCCGCTTGGGCCTGCTCGGTTGTCGACGTGGATGCTTACGATCGCAGCACGGCGCGCGATCGATGCGCAACGGCAACTCGCAGCTAGCCAACGCATGCACGACGAAGTGCAAGTGCGGGCGGCAAACGCAAGCGCGGCACCACCGGTGAGCGATTGGATCGCAAGCGCGCTTGCCGAACTCACTGCCGAGCACCGCGCGGTGTTGCTGCTGAGCGATGTTTATGAGTTTGAGCAACGCGAAATCGCCAAAGCGTTGGCGATTGAAATTGGCACTGTGAAATCGCGACTCGCGCGTGCGCGTGCCGCTATGCGAGCTAGTGCGCCGCACCAAGCGAGGTTGGCATGACAAAGCCCAATGATGATGGCGCTAACGACGGCATCTTGACCGACGACGATCGCAGCACGCTTGCAGCATGGGCGCAGGTCGCACCTTCGGCTGAATTTGCCGACCGCGTGATGGTGGCATCGGCGGCAGTGCCGACGGCTAGCCCCACTGCGCCAGCCGAAAACGCTGCGCACCCCGACGCTGTCCGGCGCGGCGACCGTCGGGCAGGCTTGTTCGCATCACCTGCTGCGCGGCGCATCAGCATGATCGTCGCCGTTGCTGCGGTGGCTGCATTTGCGATGACACTGATGCGCCAACCCAGCGTGCCGCCAAGTGCTGATGCTGTCACTGTGGCTGCGCGGACCTCGGTGCGCGTTGGCACCCGTGGCGTCGCGGTTGCGGAACCTGGCGCGCAACTGGCATGGAAGCAAACGTCGTCGGGCGCCGTCGACGTTACCCAAAACGCCGGCAATGTTTTTTATCGCGTCGAACGCGGGGGTGCGTTCGTCGTCCATACGCCGGCTGGCAAGGTTGAAGTCACCGGTACCTGTTTTCGCGTCGAGGTTATGATGAAGCCAAACAAAAACATGATTGTGAGTGGCGCGGTTGGCGCAGCGATCGCTACGGCGGTCGTTGTCACCGTCTATGAAGGCGGCGTGGTGGTCGCGCATGGCCAAGCTCGGCAGGCCGTTGCCGCTGGCGATAGTGCGACGCTGTCCGTCGATAGCTCGACGAGCGGTGGGCCGCTGCTTGCTTCCGGTAGTAACTCGGCCGGTGCTGCTAACAATGGCACGACAGTGCCGCCAAGCGTCGCCGCCAATGATGCTTTGCCAACCACAGTGCCTGAGTTGCAAGCTAAGCTCAAAGCGCAACGCGACGAGCTTGCCGCGTTGACGCAACAAATTGCACAGCTCAAAACCAGCGGTGCGGCGCCCACCAAAGTGCCCGATGGTTATCCGCATCCAAGCGCCGAAACGCTTAAGGCGTGGGCGGCCGAATGCCACACCAAGTTTGATCATCCCGGCATGTTGATGGTTGCGCCGCCTGCGCTCACCAAAGGCAACGACACGGTTGGCGACGGTGAAGTTGCTGCAGTGAACGAAGCCGTGCGCGAAGTTCATGCCAAATGGATCGCATTGGTGCGCGAAGCGTACATCGAAGTCACCGGTGATAGCGCAGGCGCCAAGACGCTGTCACCGAGTGCGATGATGAGCGAAATTGAAGACAAAGGCGCCGCCGGTGAGCTCGACGCGCTACGCGCTCGGATTGCCAACGAACGCGCAGGCCTTGCTGAGCCACCACCGCCCGGCACCAAAATGACGGCGCTCGAACGCGAATACCGCGCTTACGCAAATCTCGGCGACGATACCGAAGCTGCGGTGGCTAAGCGCCTCGGCGCTGCCCGCGCCCGCGCGATCCGTGGCCAAGGCTGGAGCAGCCAATCCGAATCGAGCGGCTGCGCACCGTAGCGTTATTGTTGCCAACGCAGACGCACTGCGTTGCTCGCCGCTGCACCAGCCACCGCAATCGAGCGGGGGACCTTCATTGTGCAGCTCCGACGTTGGGACGCATTGGCAGTGCTGCAACTTCCGCTGCAAAAAAAGGCTCGGCAGGCGTGCCTTTGTACTCGCTGCAATCGGTAGCGACCCGCACGCGTTGATACCCCATCGATTCCAACGTGATGTTGCCGGCCGCGTTGCGATCAACCCAGACCCCGTTGCTGCGTCCACGCCCGAAATTAAAGCACCCTTGCGCGTCGATGCCACCGATGAGTTCGGTCTCGATATAGTCGGAATCGATTGCGATTAAACTGTACGTCGCCAACTTCAACGTGGGCGTTTCTAGTGGCGCCTTGCCTGGGCCGACATCAATGACAGCAAACGTGTAGGGCGGCGGGGTGTGCGCGGTCCAACGCACGACCAACTTACCCCCTTCTGTCAATCTGCTAATTTGGTTGTTCATGCGGCGTGCTGCACAACCGCTAGCACAAATAACAATGAGCCCGAGCAATACGTGTTTTTTCATGCCACGTATCGATCCCATATTTATGCCGCCCTTAACGGACAACGGCCGCCAAGCCGCGGACAGCTTCAGTCTAGTAGCTGACGTTTTACACGCTCATGGCTACTTGAATAGCCAGCTACACTAACTTGGCTGGGTTTTGACACCTTTGGGTGCAAACACAAAAGGATAGTTGATCGTTATCGTTCCTTGCGCCTTCGGAAAACGCAGTTGCTTAATCGTGGCAGCGACGCAATCGTTGAGCTCGGTAGTTAAGCCGGTAGCGTTAACTGCGATCACGATGCCATCGGCGTTGACGTCGAATTTGGCGATAATCTTGCCAGCCAGGTCAGGCTGCGCTTTGAGGGCAGTTTCGTAGCAGGTGGTAAATTCGCTGCGATGTTTGAAAATGACGCGCTTGATAACGGCTTTGTCGATGCTGTTGGCGCGTGCGGGCGTCGAGCTCATCATGGTTTGCGCCGCCGCGACCAGGCCCAGCGTCAATGCGAAATGTTTGCCCATGCCAACCAGACAGCAATGCCGTTGTTTGGTTCCAGCAATCTACGGGTTTTACGCTCGCGAGCCTGACCCGCCAGTGCCACGATGTTAGCCTTGGGCTATGAAGCCTTCTGTGTACGTGCTAAGCGGTGCGCTGGTTGGTGCATTGCTTGGCGCGGGCGCGATGTGGGCGTTGGGGCGAACTGCTTCGCCGAAGCCGGCGGCTCCGTCGCAATTGACCGCGGAGGCAACGCTGGGCCGGAGCTCGATCGTGCAAACGTCCGCATTGGGCAGCAGTGCGCCGGCGTCGGTCGCGTCGCTGCAGGCTCGTTATGCCGCGCTGCAAGCAGAACTCATCGCTGCCCAACAACGCGCTGATACGTTGCAGCAGATGTACGACTCGGTGGTGCCCAAGGAGGCGCCTGAGGATGGTGGCCCGCACCCGAGTCAAGCGACGCTGCTCACGTGGGCCAAAGAATGCCGCACCGAGTGGGACTACCCGAATTTTGACAAAGCCGTACAGACCGACTTCAGCGATATCGGCCGCGCTGATCCGTCTGAACAACCGGCATTGACCGAAGCCTTGCGTGAAGTACATGGCAAATGGATGGCAACCTTGCGCTCGGCGTACATCGAAGTCACCGGCGATAATGCGGGCGCCAAGAATTTGGAACCCGCGGCGTTGATGAGTGAAATCGAACAAAAAGGCGGCGGCGAAGAGGTGACGACGCTGCGCGCCCAGCTTGCCAACGAACGCGCAGGGTTGGTGCAACCACCACCAGCAAACGCAAAGCTGTCACCAATTGAGCGTGTGCTGCGCGCGAATGCAACGTTGGGTGATGACACCGAAAATGCGTTGGCGAAACGGGTTGGTGCGCCGCGTGCGCGTGCGATCCGTGGCAGCGGATGGGGATCTTCATCAGCTAGCGCAGGCTGTGTGCACAGCGACTAACGAGGTTGCGCTGCAGTGATAAAATTGTGCACTGCACAAAAGTTTGTAAAAATTAAACAATTTCAATTATTTAAATCGTTGCTTTGATTGGGTTTAATGTTGCGATGCAAAAAATCGGATTGACACAGCGCGTTGCCGTCCTTAGCTTTGCGGCATGACGAATCAATCGAAGCAAGAAGCCACCAGCAACACCACCAGCAACACCGTGACCCCACCGGTGAGCCCGTTCGCAGCGTTTACTGCGATGGGCGTGACGCCAGAAGCTTTCGCAGACTTCGCTCGCGATCAAGCTGCACGCGTTGACCAATGGATGAAAGACATCGCTGTGTACGAAGCTGCGGTGAGCGAACGCCTCAAGGCGAACGCTGAACAAATCAGCAAACTCGCACATGACTCGATGGAATACGCTGCACAAATGTCGGCGCAGTACCGTAAGCAATTTACTGACACCGCACGCCGCGTTGTCGATTCAATCGCGCCTAAAGCGTAAGCTTGGGAACTTAGTTTGCTATGCTCGCGACATGCTCGCGGTGCGTATCGGCGCGACGGTAGCTGCATGTTTGACATGCAGTTGTGGTCGTGTGGGATTTGGGATTGCTGAGCAAGATGCTGCTAGTGCGGTCGACGCCGTCGTCGATTCAGCGGTTGACGCCGCGGATCGCCCGAATCGCATGTTTGCCAGCACCGCGACGCCGTCGGCCTCAATGGTGAACGGCGGCGATGCAATCTGTGCAAGCGAAGCGGCACGCGCCGGGCTCAGCGGCACATTTGTTAGCGTGATCTATCGAGATGGCAGGTTGCCGGCGGGCTTGTTAGCTTCGCGCGGTTTTGCGCGGCTTGATGGCTCGCCGATCGCCGATACGTTAGAACAGCTGGCGGCTGGGCAAGGCTATTCGCCGATCGCCGAACGCGCCGACGGTTCGTACTATTGGCACGTCTATCCGATTTATGCGTGGACCGGGTCACCAAGCGAAGATTGTGCGGCGTGGACATCAACCGATTCGGCGCGGCAAGCACGCGGTGTGCAGATTGGCAGCCGAACGCCGTTTGGTGGCGTCTCGTCGAGTTGCGATGTCAATTACTGGCAGTTGGTGTGCAGTGAAGTCGGCCATCAGGTTGCGTTGCCGGCCCCAACCCCGCAAGCCGGGCGTCTCGCGTTCTGGAACCCTGCGGTTTTTGCGAGCCCTGCCGACGCCGACGCTCAGTGCCAAGCCCTTGCGAATGAGAACGGGCGAGCTGGCACATTCTTAGCTGCCATCGGGATCGATAATCGCGCTGCGAGCGATCGGTTTGATCTGACCGGTGCGCCGTGGGTGAACCTTGCCGGGCAACCACTAGCGACAACAGGTGCGGCGTTTATGGCGTTGGAATGGCGTAACACCTTGACCGCGTTTGGTGACGCAGGCGTAGCTTTAGTGGCAGTTGGCGCCAACAGTTTGACCGAACCATCGTCGCCAGCGAGCAACTGTAGCAACTGGACTGATCATACGGACCTAGGTGGTCAGCGGGTTATCGTGAACCCAACCAACATGTTCTTGTCGGTTGGCTCGACCAACTGCAATATGTTTAATGGTTCGCTGTGCCTGCAGCAGTAACTCGCAGCTTCGCCCACCTTGCGCCGTCAAGACAGCTGTTAGCGTTGTTTAGGCAACAATGAGTTCATCAAGTCAGGATCGCCGACGACGCGACGCGCTTCAGTTGCCGTGATTTGATTCGTTTCGACCAACCGTGCCAACGAGCGCTCAAGCGCAATCATGCCGGCATCACGGCCCGACGCGATCGCGGTTGGCAGCGTTTGCATTTCGCCTTTGCGAATGATGTTGGCGATCGCGGCGTTGACCGGCACATACTCAATAGCGGCGACGCGGCCACCGTTACGGCGTGGCAGCAAGTACTGCGTCACGACAGTGCGTAACACGGCAGCGAGTTGATGCCGCACCGCGCGCGCTTGGGCTTCGGGAAACGCATCAATGATCCGATCGACCGCGACCGCTGCATTGGGAGCGTGCAGCGTCGCAAGCACCAAGTGGCCAGTTTCAGCTGCCGTGAGCGCGGCTGCGATCGTGGCTTGATCGCGCAGTTCGCCAAGCAGAATAACGTCGGGGCCTTCACGCAATGCTGCGCGCAAGCCCGTGGCGAACGAATCACAGTGAGTGCCAATTTCGCGTTGATGGATTAAGCCGTGACGCGCCCGAAACCGGTATTCAATCGGATCTTCGAGCGTGACAATGTGGGCCGCCCGCGTGGCATCAAGATGGGCAACGATTGCCGCCAGCGAAGTCGATTTGCCCGAGCCGGTTGGCCCGCAAAATAGCACCAAGCCGTCGCGCAACTCGGCGATCTTGCCGAGTTCAGCAGGCAATTCGAGTTGCGTCACCGTTGGTGGCTCGTCGGCAATCAACCGGATGGCTGCTGCAACGCCATCAAGATGGGAAAAGATATTCACGCGCGCGCGCTGGTCGCCAAACGCAAGTGCGAGGTCGTGTTGTCCGCCGTACGCTGCAAGCAGCGGTGCGATAATGGCGTGCAGCGCGGCGGCGTCGAGCTGCTCGTGATCGTGAAGGTCTCGCAGCTGGCCGGATACGCGGATGCGTGGCGCTGCCACGGAGGAAATCCAAAGATCGGAAGCGCGGGCGAGTTTGGCCGCCGCCATGGTGGGGCCCAATAAAGCGACGAGTTGCTGTTTGGCTGCCGCTTCGTCGACGGTAGCCTGCACCACCGCGGCTTGCTGTGGTGATTGAGTTGCGACAGCCGCTGCCATTGCTGGCGCATGCGCTGTGGGCACCTGCGGCGTCACCGTTGCGGCAGGGACCGCTTGCACCGTGATCGCTTTAGCCATCAAGCGCAGCCCGTTGGCTGTGGGTTCCAGCGCGATTT
This sequence comes from Deltaproteobacteria bacterium, assembly GCA_029565465.1. Classification (GTDB taxonomy): domain Bacteria; phylum Myxococcota_A; class Polyangia; order Haliangiales; family Haliangiaceae; genus JABFXX01. Next base: position 8,352 of record JAKQOD010000344.1, on the reverse strand, counting down.
CATAGTGCTGGCCGCCATCGGCTGCGAACCGACGGGTGATCTTTTGACTCGGTCGCTCAAGTATCTCGTCAGGGGCCAGCGACTGCAAAAAATCGAGCAACATCGCTTCGTCAATAGCGCCGGTCGTTAGCGGCTCAAGATTGCCGCGGCGGCGCAACAACGGAGACTTGCCGGTTTCGATGATCATCGCGTCGGCGCCACGAAGCGTCATTACGCGTAAAAGCGAAGGAATGGCCGACATGTCGCTGAGCATTGCAAGGAATTGGCCAGCGCGGTGCGCGCGGTAGCGCAAAAGTGCGCGGACCGGCGGCCGCCATCATGGGGCTTTGCGCCAACTGGGCAGGCGCTCGGGCGGCGGCGTTGCCAATTTGTCAGTCGAAGAAATCGACTCGGCCGGACTGCAAATCGAGTGATGCCCCCACGATGAGCAGCTCACCGGACGCTGCTAGGCGTTCGATGATTTCGGATCCGTGGCGCAATTGGTCAACGCTTGCAAGCACGTTGGCTTTCACCGCGCGTTGATGCAGCGCGGCGTGTGCGGCGCTACCGGCCGGCGGCAAATCAGCACGCGCTGGCACCAGTGATTCAATTGCGGGCCGCACGCGCGAAACAATCGACATGACGTTCGGCGAGGTGTGATCGGCGCCGTCGACAATGCTTTCGAGCGACGCTGCAATGGCGCCACAGTTGCTGTGGCCCATGACAACAACTAGTTTGCTATGAAACCGTTCGGCTGCGAACTCGACACTGCCAACGCCGGACGGTGCAACGATATTGCCGGCGATCCGAATGACAAAAAGTTCGCCTAAGCCGACGTCAAACACATGTTCGGCAGGCGCTCGTGAATCGGAGCAGCCAAGCACGATTGCAAACGGTGCTTGATTGTCCATGTTGAGTTGAGTGTGGCCTAACAAGCCAGCAACGCTTCGATACCCTGCAACAAAGCGCGCGTTGCCTTCTTTGAGGCGTGCGAGTGCTTCAGCTCCAGTCATGTACGACGGTGTAGCAGAAATCGGCCCGACATCAACGGGGCGGCGTGGCAGATAGCTTGGAAATTGCGTCGAGCAGTTGCACCGCTTCGCGCTGGCGATAGGCGCCCGTCGGCGCAGTCGCAAACGGTGCAAGCGCACTTCGTGCGTCTTGCCAGCGTTCGAGTTTCACCAGCGCAACCGCCCGAGCGTAACGGGCTTCGAGTGCGAGCCTGCCGTCGGGATACGCAGCGAGATACGCATTCCAGGCTGCGAGTGCATCGGTCGGGTTGTTTTGATGAAAGTGAATTTCGTGCGCGGTGCGATACAACTGTAGTTCGGCGTCAACCTGGGTCGGCTGCGTTGGTTCGGCTGGCTGGGTTGCTACCATTGGGCCAGGCAGTGTGGGGGATTGGGGCAACGCAGGCGCAGGCGTGATGGCTGGAGCGGGCACGCGAACAATCGCCGTAGGTATTGGCGGTTGGTTGTGCTTAGACGGCGCGACCGGCGTCGGCACTGGTTGCTGGGTGATCGTAGGCGGCGCGACCGGCGTCGGCACTGGTCGCTGCGTGATCGTAGGCGGCGCGACCGGCGTCGGCGCTGGTTGTTGGGTGATCGTAGGAGGCGCGACCGGCGTCGGCGCTGGTTGTTGGGTGATCGTAGGCGGCGCGACCGGCGCAGGTGCTGGTTGTTGCGTGACGAGGCGCGGTTGCGTTGCGGTCGTGCCAGGCAGTTTCCAGCCTGCGTAGTGGGCAAACGCGGTTGAGCCCAGCAGCGCAGCGATGGCCCCAGCCAACCACATGGTGCGACGTTTACGCTTGATCGCGCCACGCTCACTAAATGTTTCGCGCAACCGCAAGCGCGTTGCGGCACCGTCATCAGCGCCTTGTTCGGCGATCGCACGTGCTGCTGCGATCGCGGCATCCAGCTGCGGAGCGTGCAGCGCTTCGCTACTTGGCTTGCTGCTTGGTTCGCTCATCGTGCTTCATCTCCGAGAATGCTACGCAGTTTTTTGCGCGCGTGGAAAAGCCGAGTGCGCACGGTTGCTTCAGGCACGCCAACCAATGCCGCTGCATCGCTAGCGCTGAGCTGATCAATCTCGCACAGCACAAACGCGGCGCGATGATCGTCGGAGAGTTGGTCGAGTGCGTTGTACAGCATGGCGGCGGCTTGTTGCTGCGCCATGGCTGCATCGGGGCGCGGCGCCGGTGGTAATGGCTGCGCTGCAAGCTTGGCCATCGCAGCGCGTCGTCGGCACGCAGCTCGGATGTGTTTGTGCCCGCGCTTCACCGCGATCGCCATCATCAACGTCCGCAGGCTGCTATCGCCGCGAAACCGGCGCAAGGCGTCGGGCAAGGCCACAAAAACGTCGTGCACCATGTCTTCAGCGATATCGGGATCACCCACAAAACGCCGTGCAAACGCACGCACCGCTGCATGGTGCATCCGATACGCTTCGTCGATCGCCAATGGATCGCGTGCCGCGATTCGCGTGAGTAGGGTAGGCTCGCTCACGGTTCCGCGTACATGTTCAACGATGGCCAAGGTGATCGACAACGTTTCTTGGTCCCCGATGTCACGGGTTCGTTCAAATATATTTTTGTAGCAATAACATGCGGTATTGATTGAACGAATTCCCGGCTGCGGGGACCCAACCGTATGCGACAAGGCATTTTCATAGCGACAATAATGGTGGGCTTCGTGGCGCCGATGGTGTCGCCCGCTCAGGCGCAAGATACGTTGCCTACGCAAGTCGCGCCACAAGTCGCGCCAGTCGATCGCGTTGGGGTTGAAGTCGCAAACGTGGCCTGTGGGCTTGAAGGTGCCGCGATTCGTGCTGCGCTTTCCAATGAACTCGCCGCAACCGTCGTGACGGAGCTCGAAGCGCCTGCGCGCATCATCATTGGCTGCGATGGCGATTGGTTGCGCATCGCGTACAGCAATGGCGCGCAGCCATTGATCAAGCGTGAATCGACGCTCCCTGCGTTGGCAAGTGATCGCCTGCGTTTGATCGTCTACCTTGCCACCAATTGGGTCCATGATGAATCGGCAGATGTGTTGGCCAATTTGCAACGGCGCGCTGCTGCAGTGCCGCCTGCCGTGGCCGACACCGTGCCGGTCGCGCCGCCGGCCGCGATGCTTCACCGGCCGCGCCCGCAACCAACCTACATGCCTGCGTCAATCGGCTTTTTGCCACCGCTGGCGGTGGAGCGTTTGGCTGGCGCTCATACCCGCGTCGGAGTTGGCGTCAACGTTTTGATTGGCGTCTCCGATGCCGCTTCGATTGTGAGCATCAGCGGCTTGGCAGATATCAAACGCGAATCCGTGGCGGGTGCGCAACTTGGTGGCTTGGTGGCGCGTGCCGCGCAGCTCGACGGCGGAGTGCAACTGGCCGGCCTGGTTGCAAGCACAGATAACGTTGCCGACGGTGTGCAAGTCGGCGGACTGGCTGCGGTCAGCCGCGACATAGCGGGTGTGCAGCTCGGCGGCACGGCCGCGCTTGCGAGAGGCCGCCTGGATGGGGTGCAACTGGGTGGCGTGGTTTCAATTGCGCGCGAGCTCCACGGTGTGCAGCTGGCGGGGATTGCCAACATTGCGAGTGATGTTGATGGCGTGCAGCTCAGCTTGGTGAACGTGGCGAAGCGGATGCGTGGTGTGCAAATCGGTTTACTGAATATCAGCGAAACCAGCCAGGACGCGTACCCGATTGGCCTGCTTAACTTTGCCCGCGATGGCCAAGTTTCCGTCGATGCTTGGGCCGAATCTTCGCAGGTGACGGCCGTGGCGCTGCGCCATGGCACCCGTCGGGTGCACAATGTTTGGGGGCTGGCGTGGGCGCCTGATCACCCTGATCTGCTGGTTGGCGCAGGGCTCGGCGTGCACCTGCCAATGCAGTCGGGCAATCGCGCGATCGGCATGGATATCGAAGCGATGGCTTGGCTGACCGATCTCTGGCACGGCAACCACGGTTCACTTGAACAGCTGCGTGCAACGGTTGCGGTGCCGCTTGGGCCGGTTGAAATCATTGCTGGTGCTGCCGTGAACGTTGGCATCGACAAGGTTGAAACTGCCAATGATGCATTTCATCCTGTGCTTGCAAAACGCTTTGTCTCCGACGGTGGCGTGCATGTGGCGGTGTGGCCAACGGTGTTTGCAGGTTTGCGTTTTCGCGCACGATAGCGTTGAACGAAAGTTCGCGAACGGGGACTAGGTAACGACTAACGAGGCGGCGCGAATCACGCTGCCTACGGTAGTTACGCTTAACCAAGGATTCGTTATGGCTCGTTTTCTATTTATTGCGGCCACGCTTGGTCTGATTGCACCGCTGGTGGTTCAAGTGCCAGCGGCAGTTGCCGACCAAGCCAGCGCTACGGACATTACCGTTGCCGTGGTCGTACGCGATGGCGCAACCGGCCAACCGCTGCCAGCTACGTCGATCGTCGTCGATGGGCGCGCAACGCCGGTGATTTGCGATGAGGCGGGGCGTGTGACGATCACCGGGCCACGTGGTGCGATGCTGGTTCTCGAACATGATGGATTCGATTCGGCCGTAGTGTCGATCGATGGTGTGACTCTCGATGTTGCGTTAGTGCGCTTGGCCGCAACGGCGGAAACCATCGAAGTGAAAGCCAACGCGCCAACGCAGGTTGCAGGTGCAGCCAAGCTTGCACGCGAAGAATTGTCCCATGTGCCAGGCACCGGCGGCGATGTGCTTGCTGCTGTGAAGATTTTGCCAGGCGTTACGGCGACGTCACCGTTTTCGCAAGCAGCGTCGAGCGGCGTGGTGATCCGTGGTTCGTCGCCTCATGATTCTCGAATCTTGGTCGATGGCTTCGACATCCCGCAGCTCTATCACTCGATCATGCAACGCTCCGTGATTCCGTCGGCAGCCGTCGAAAACTTGGAATACTTGCCCGGTGGTTTTGATGTGCGCTATGGCGGCGCCACCGCGGGCCTCATCAGCGTGACGACGCGTGGTGGTGGCGACAAATTTCATTCGACGGCCGAAGTCTCAGCGATCGATGCCAACCTGGTCGCACATGGGCCACTGGGCAAACGCGCTCACTATATGTTGTCGCTGCGGCGCTCGTATGTTGATGCGTATCTCGGCGCATTGATTCCAGCCGACGCTGACGTCGGATTTGTAACTGCGCCGCGTTACTACGACGGTTTGTTGCGGCTGGACTATGATCCCTCGCCGCGTTGGCATGCTGCGTTGACCGTGATCGGTAGCGATGATTTGATCAAGTTGCTTGCGCGTGGTGGCGGCGAAAACAGCACGGACTTGACGTTTCGCCAAGACACCAAGTTCGTGCGCACAATTGGCAGTGCGATCTGGCGCAGCGCCGATGGTTGGGCGCTCAACATGGGCATTTCGACAATGCTACAAGGGCTTGCGATCGATGCGGGGCCGGATTTGCATGTCAATATCGACCAGGCTCTTGGCGCTGGTCGTTTTGAGCTTAGCAAAAGCATGGCACATGCCGCTGGGCTGTCCGATGTTGTGGTGCGAGCCGGCATAGAGGCCTTCACAGATCGTGCAGTGATCGACGTTGCCGTGCCACGCCTTGCAGGTGAAGGTGATCCCAACGGTGGCAACTTTAACGCCGATGCGCCCAAGGTTTACTACCGCGGCACCCTGTGGCTCACCGACGCTGGGGTGTGGTCGGCCATCGAAGCTAGCTTGAGCAGCCGGATTCGCATGAGTATCGGTGCTCGCGTTGATGCGTTTACGCGCTTGGGCCGTTACCCAGTGCAGCCGCGGGCCGAGCTCAACATGAACGTTACCGCCGTCGACAAGCTACGGCTCGCAGCCGGTCGCTACACCCGCCCGCCTGAAGACACCGACGAGTTGCTCAATACGTCGCTGCGCCCCGAAAGTGCTGCGCAAATTACGTTGGGCGGAGAACACAGCTTTGGCAACGGCCGCAAGCTACAACTCACGGTGTACGACAGCGAGCGCACGGACATGTTGGTGCGCGACGCAAACGGCGTCTTTCAGAATGAAGGGCGCGGGCGAACGTTTGGGCTCGAAGTGTTAGGCACGGTACGGCGTGATCGTTTCTTCGGATGGCTCGCGTATTCCTTGTCGCGCTCGGTGCGGAGGGATGCGCCCACCGCAGCCTTACGTTTGTTTGACTACGATCAAACTCACAATGTTGTAGTTGCCGCGAGCTACCGCACCCGCAATCAACGTTGGATTTTTGGTGGCAAGTTGCAATACGCCTCGGGGACGCCATACACGCCGGTTGCAAGCGCAGTCTTCGACAGCGATCGCAACAAGTACATGCCGGTGTATGGCACCATCAATTCGTTGCGCACCGACGCGCGTCATCAACTAGATGTGCGGGTCGATCGGGTGTGGCATGTGCGCGGCGGCACCGTCGCTGCGTTTCTCGATATCTCGAATCTGTACATGAACCAATCGGTGGTGCAGTACCAATACAACTACGACTACCGCGAACGCGGAGCGATCAAAGCGCTGCCAATCATTCCAAGCATTGGGCTGCGAGGTGAACTATGAAGATGTATCGTGTGTTGAGTCGAGTGGTTTGCTGGGCAGCGTTCGGCGTGATGGTGCCGATGCTTGGCTGTGCTGATTTGAGTGAGCCATGGCAGCTTAACTATGCGCGCGTCCTTGCCGTGCAAGCGACACCGCCCGGCGTTGCACCGTTGCAGACGACGACGTTGACGGCCTTGGTGTTCGATGGCGCCGCAGTACGCGAAGTAACGATGACCGATGTTGTTGTGCCGGCCCCGTTTGCTGCGTTGTTGCTGCCTGCAAGCGCGCCGGCAGTTTGGCAAGCTGCCGATGCTACGGTGGTAGCGCGCGAGCTGGCGGCCCAGCAAGTGCCAGCAGGTGAAGCGTTGGTGGTACCTGTTACAACCTCGGTGACGCTGGCTGGCGTCGACGGCCCGCTGATGGGCGTGAAGCATGTCCGCGTTGGCGTAGCGGCGGCCAATCCGGTCGCCCCCGCCGTGCTCGTCGATGGGGTGGAACAGCGCGAAGTAACGTTACACGCGCACCAAGTTGTGCAGCTGAGCGCGGCTGGCGCGCCGGGGCTAACCTATGTGTGGGCGAGCACGCACGGTGAGCTGAAACGAGCGGCCGCTGCCAACAGTCAACTGACGGCAACCGAACTCGGCGACGGCGTGCTCGTCGTCGTCGTGCGCGATGGTGTTGGTGGCGTCGCGTGGACCCACGTACCGTTGCATGTTGTGCCCTAAACATGCTGTCCGGAAACCGGACACGTGTCCGACACGTGGGCCGATGTGTGAGTGAAATTCTGATTGATTTGTCCACCTTCCGTTTGCGTCGCTGCGATGTGATCGGCAGACTGAAGGCAGGGGGATTCATGAAAGTTCTGACTGGACTAAGCGGTCTGCTATGCGTTGCTTTTTTCGCTTGTGGTGATGATCGAGCTGCCGAGGGGCCACCTGGCCCAGCGGGTGAGATGGGTGAGCCCGGTGCAATGGGGACTCCAGGCGTGATGGGCACGCCGGGGACTCATTGTTGGGACCTCAATTCCGATGGCATGTGCGGCGCAGGCGAAGACGTTGATAAGTCCGGTACTTGTGATCCTGCCGACTGTCTTGGCGCGGATGGCCCAGCTGGACCAGCGGGTCCAGCGGGTGCGGATGGTGCAGCGGGGCCAGCGGGCCCAGCCGGTGCAGCGGGCCCAGCAGGTGCGGACGGTGCGGTTGGCCCAGCGGGCCCAGCGGGTGCAACAGGTCCAGCGGGTCCAGCGGGTGCAACCGGTCCAGCGGGTCCAGCGGGTGCAACAGGTCCAGCGGGGCCAGCAGGTGCAACAGGTCCAGCGGGCGCCGACGGTGCAACGGGTCCAGCGGGGCCAATTGGGCCACAGGGCTTACAAGGCCTCACTGGTGATGCCGGCGCGGCGGGGCCCGCGGGGCCTACTGGGCCAGAAGGCCCGCAAGGTCCAGCGGGTAGCTTTACAGCACCCGGCGTTGTGCGTGCAGTATTTGGGTCTGGTCCGATCACGCTCTTTACCGGCAGCGGCTTTGTGCTTGAAGCACCCACGTCGTCAACCATTCAACTCCGTGTTACCGGCTCTGGTGTGTTCTATAACTGGGGCATGTTAGTGCCTGGTACGTGCGGCACTGGCATCGCGCCAATGAACAACATTTTTCGCTTCGCGATCAGTCCCGGCGATACGCTTACTGGGACCTTTTGCTCAGAGGGCAGCAACATTTATGTGAGTGCGTGGGCAAGCAACACGCCCACCGCTAATATCTTCCGTTGTTGGCGCTTCACTTCCAACGCAATTGCATGCCAGCAAATTTTCTAAAACGGATCTCGCCAGCAACCCTGGTCGCTATTGCTGCGCTAGCGCTCGCCGGTGCAGCGTGGTTGCGGTCGGCA
>JAKQOD010000331.1 GCA_029565465.1 Deltaproteobacteria bacterium | reverse complement strand
GTTCAGCCGTTGCCGTACCGACGTAGGCGCCCGACAGTTTGCCCGAAGCGTCCAGTGCGGTCTTCCAATATTTCTTGGCATCTTCGATTTTGCCGTTGCGGAAATACACCGTCCCGAGATTCGACAGCGACTGTGGATGGTCCGACTTTACGCCAAGTGCACGACGGTATGCTTTTTCGGCGTCGCTGAGCATGTCGCAACGTTGATACGACAGGCCGACCATGAAGAAAGCTTCAACCAGCTTGCCGTGTTCGCGTCCAACCGCATCAAAACGCTCCGCGCTTTGTTTACACGCCGAATCGCTCCAGCCGCTTTTTTCGGCGGCCATAAACCCTTGCAGCGCAGCGTTGTAGTCCGCCTTTTCGTCTTTTGAAACTTCGCGTTTGACTTCGGTTGGGACCGTGCGGCCGTCAACTGCCGTAGGGTCTTTCTTAACATCAGGAGGCGGTGGCACATCGCCTTTCGACGAGCCACCAGTTTTTTGCGCACCGCCACATGCGGTGAGCGAAGCCGCTGCTGCGGCGACAAATGAAACGAGGAGTGAAGTAGTACGCATGGATAAATCCTTAGCCGATCGAGAATCAGTCAAGCTTGATTGGCGCTTCGGTCGAAGTCACCGGTGCCACTTGGTCTGGGTTGTCACGCAATTCAAATGCCGATGGGAATTCTTCAGGCTTGATTTGGCCAAGCTCACGTTCGCAGAGCTTCGACCAATCGCTGAACCAGCCCAGTTCGGTTGATTTGCGCAAACAAGCGCCAAACAGATTCAGCGAAGCTGCTTCCAACGGATCGGCCTTTGAGGTCAATGCGTCGCAATACGCTTCCACTTTTTCATCGGCAAATTCGCCGCTGCGCACGTCGGCTGGAATTTCAGCCGTGAACAACTGGTCGGAGAAGTTTTGTTGCACTTGGCCCAAACGTGCGGCCGAAGCAATCGCGTTAGCGGCTTCCTTGACGCCGATCACGCCTTCGTATTTTTCACGCGCTGAAGCGCCAGCCTTGGCTTTGCTTTCGAACCACTCGGTAAAACGCTTCATCGACTTGTCGGCAAGCGCTTTGTTCTTTGGATCGAAGTTGAGACCACCAGGGAACTTCATCGCCAAGTAGGTTTCGTAGTCTTTCTCGGCCAAGTGGAATTTGGCTTGAGCATAGAAGTACGTCGCGGCGGCTTCGCCATCACCCATTTTGCCTTGGCGTTTTTCGAATTCCGAAATCGCTTTGGCAAATGAAGCCATCGCTTCTTTGACCTTCTTTTCGTCGCGCGCAACAACCGTCATTTTGATCTTCGACGAGTCACCACACTGCGTTGGTTGCTCCGACGACTTGCGGCGTTTTTGCTGCCGCACAGCGCGTTCGCGTTCGATCTTCACGCACGAGTTGTCGACGGTCTTTACTGGGCAGGATTGATCCCACAGGTTCAAGCCGATCTTGGTGTAGGCCTGAACGACTTTGTCGCCGCCGCCTTTGTCACCAAACTCGCCCAAGTATTTGCGCAGGTGCGTAATCACTTGGTCTTTGTCGCCTTGTTTTTCGTACACCGACGTCAACGAGAAGCGTGCGTTGGCTGCTTCAGTCACGCGTTTGGTCTTGTATTGCGCAACGAAAGCGTTGGTGTCTTCGATGGCCTTGGCATCGTCGCCAATACCTTTGCGGTAGAACACCGCGTCGCTCATCGCATCAAAGGCATCTTTTTCGCTGCCGTATTTCTTCGCGTATTCTTCGAGTTTTTCAGAGGCTTGGCGATAGAACGCGATCTCACCGTACGCGTTGCCAAGGCGGGCAATCGCGCGGGCGGTTTGCTTCGAATTCGGGAAGTACTTTTGCAGCAAATTGTACGCCCGAATCGAGGCACCAATCGACTTGCCTTCTTCGAAGCAAACCCCTGCGTTGTAAAGTACTTCGTCAGCGCCGTCGGCTTCTGGGTTACGGTTGTAGATGTCGAGATAACTCTGACCGCACAGAACGTACTTGCCGAAGTCACCCGAAGCCTTGGCTTCTTTTTCGAGCTTTTCGGATTTCTTCCGCATCGACACGACCTTGATTTGGTCAAGGCGTGTTTTGAGGTCATCTTTGCCTTCGAGGAACTTCTTGTCGTCGCCTAATTTGTCAGCGAGCGCAGCAAGTTCATCGTATTGCTGGGTCCGGTTGTAGGTATCCAGCAACAAGTTGGCCGAGTACTCGGCGGTTTCATGCGTACGGTGCTTTTCCAAGATTTCGAGGAAAAGCGGCGTTGCTTCGGTGTAGTGGTGATACTTGCGATAGGTGTTCGCTTTGTGGAACTTCATGCCCACCAAGTCGTCATCCTTCGGATCTTTGATGTACGTGATGTACACATCGAACGCCGCCAGCATCTTCTGCTCGCGTGCCGGGATCTCGACTGGTGGCGGAACCTTATCGGTCTTGTCATCAATCGCAGCAACGTCGGTCGGTTTTTTCAAGCGAGGATCAACGTTGAGCGCGTTCTTCCATGCTTGGACCGTTGCGTAGGCCGATTCTTTCCGGGTTTTGTCGTCAACCTTGCCGAGCTTCACAACATCGGTGAAGGCGACAGCTGCATTTTCCCAGAGTTCGGTTTGCAAACGTGCCGTCTTTTCGTTTTCGGCGCGCGCCCACATCAACTCGGCGTAGTAGTACTGGGTTTGCGCAAAGTCCGACGCGTCAGGGAACACGTCGAGGTAAACTTTGTAGAGCTTCTCGGCGTAAGCCAAGGTTTGCGGATTACGCGTTTTCGACGATTCCGAGTGATAGGCACGCGCCAATTCGCCCGACATCGCGGCGGCGTTGTCACGGCATTCTTCGGCTTCAGCGGCTGGCAAAATCTTTTTGCCTTTGAGCGCGCCGTACATCTTCACCAGCGTTTCGATTTCACGAATCTTTTGGTCGTTGTCGCCAGCCGTCAGCATGGCGCGGGTGATGTTGTACTGCCAAAGACAAACGTTTTTGTCCTTCGGCTCGTTCTTGATCATTTCCTGGTAGGTGACGATCGCTTTGTCGTTCTTGCCTTGTTCTAAGTACAAGTCAGCAAGTAGCCCAAGCATCGTAAACGCGTATTTTTCATCGATACGCTTGAATGCCTGAAATGCAAGGTTGGTTTTGCCAGCCGCCGCATAAGCGCGCACGTAGTCTTTTTTCGACGCGCGATTGAGCACTTCTTGTTTCGGATCGCCCTTCGTTGCTTCCGCAACCTTTTGGAAAATCTCGAGTGCTTCGCCTTCTTTTTGCTTGTTCAGATCGATCCAGCCGATCTTGTACATGGCGTACCAAAACGCATTCGACTTAGGGAACTTGAGAACTTGCTTGTAGCGAGCTTCGGCGTTTTCCAAATCGTTGGTTTCGAAGAAGTAATCGGCAAACGCCAAGTGCGCTTCAGGCACGTATTTGGAGTTTGGATAGTTCTTGAGCAACTTGTCATAGGCGGCGCGCGCCTCCGTCATGTACTTGCCGCCTTGCAGCGTGTACCCGTAGTAGAACAACGCTTGGTCCATCTTTGCGTAGTTCTTGAATTTGTCGTTTTCGGTTAGGGCCCGATAGACTTTCACGGCGTTGACCAATGCGGTCTTTGCTTTGGCGCCGTTGTCGGTTGCCGCCTTGGTAAACTTGGCTTTGTCGGCTGGCTTTTTGGCCATGTCCGCAGCGATTTGGCTTTCTGCCGTTTTCAAACGGTAGAAGCGTTGCTGCTTCGCGTAGATTTCGCCCAAGCGATAGTAATAGTCAGATTTTTCTTCAACTTCGCGGTCGTCGGTACTAGCGATGAGGTCGACCAGAATCTGGGTTTGCTCATTACGGAGATCACCAACCAAACCTTCGATGCTGAGTACTTTGTCAGCCGTCAGCTCTGGTGCCGCCGTCTTAGGCGCTTCAGTCTTGGCCGGCTTCACCCGATCGGACAGCTTCACATCGACTTTGACATCAACGTTACGCGCGTTCTTCGGCTTGTTCGCTGGGGCAGCAGGCTGTGCATCAGCGCTGCCTGCGCCCGCAGACAGCAATGACAACGACAGCAGGGACGTACCGACCAGACCTGCCATTTTGGCTGGCAGCAGTTTCGAAAATACTCGTGACATACGATTCGGCATGAGAAATCCCTTCATAAGGGGCTAGGACACATCCAACAGAGCCAAGTTGCGCCTGAACAGAACTGAACAGGGAACCAACAGGTCAGACCAATTACTATTATTGTTTACATTCCGAGCGGATCTTAAAGCGGTAGTAACCCAGTTCATCCTTCCAGTACTCACCGTTAAACCGCCACTCAAAGTGCTCGTCGTCGATGATGATCGGTTCCTCTTTCGAACCCTTCTTAATACTTGCCCCCACAGCTTCGGCCGAGAGCTTGTCAGCTTGTGCATTCAAGATTTCGAACTTGATCTTCGAACCATCACGTGAAAGTGCGGCAAGTTCGCGTTGCAAGCGATCGATGCGATCCCGGGCGACGCCACCGGCCTTGGTCTGTGCATCCGATTGTTGCAGCGTAAGTTGTTGCAACACTTCGCTTGCGACTTGGGTGGTTTGCCACGCTTTGTCGCTCTTCGAGAATTGATCAAGTTCGCGATCGAGCTGCTCAACCCACGCGAAGGTCTTCTTCAACGTTTTGTCGGCCAGCACGCTCATGACGATGCGCTGGGTAACCGGGCTCAACCCTGCTTTTTGCGCCATTACCGTTTTGATGTACTCGTAGAACTCGGCGTTATCTTCGGTTTTCGCCAAGATAGTTTTGAGTTGTTCGGTGAGCGGACGATACTTCTCATCGTATTCAGCGATGGATTCTTTCGCGCGATCGTATTGGCAGTAGCGGAAGTAGATCACCGAGCGCAGCAAGATCGATTCTGGAAAGAATTCGTCTTCGAAGTACGGTGCGTTTAGGGTGTGAATGTTGCCGAGCGCTTTGGAGCTCAGGGTCTTCATGAAGTACGCCCACGACGCTTCGAACAACGACTTGGTCCAGTCAGACGAGTTTTGCTCAAGCCGTTCGTAGTACTTGATGGACGTGTCGAACTGTTGGGTCGAGTAAAACACGCGCGCCATTTGCAAACGCGCGAGATCGACGTACTGCTCGATTTCCGCTTCGCTGTATTGCTTTGGCTTTTCCTCGCCGATCACCAGAATGTCTTTAAACGCATCGATCGCTGGCTTGCCTTCATAACGACGGACGTACGTCACGCCGGTGAAGAACTTCGCCTTGATGTAGAATTCGCTTTCCTTCGATACCCGGCCGAACAATTCGATGGCCTTGTCGAAGTCGCCTTCGCCGCCACGACGATAAAAGTGGCGACCCAGCAAGTAGTACAGTTCGTCTTTGACGTCTTTGAGCAAAGGCTCTTCAAGCGCGCCGGCGTCGTAGCTACCGATTAGTTCGAGAATCCCCGAGGTTTCCGGCAATACGCGCGATAGACCAGCAAGCCATTTCAACGTCGCAGCATGGTACGCGTGGCTTGGGCCGGTCTTGGTAATTTTTTCAAAGTAGGTCAGCGCCGCAGCGTAGAACTTGAGTTTGTAAAACGCTTTACCCATGAAGAATTCAGCGCGTTGCTTGTTCTTCGCGTCGTCGTTGCTTTCGCCCGACAAGACTTTTTTGAGTTCGATCGTCGACGAGAAATAGTCTTTGTTCTCGTACAGTTTGATCGCGCGCTCAAGCGTGCGCGATGGTGGACCAGCTGGCGCATCGGCAGCAGCGGCAGCACCTGCAGTGTGACCGATAGAAGGCGCAGCGATCAACGTTGCCGCAGCCAACCCGCACGAAGCAAGCAAGGCCCGGAAACGGTGCGAGAACAACGATTTGGTGGACGAACGACGCATGGTTTTCCTTTTGCGAACGCAAACCAAGCCCAGGCTTGGCAACGCGGTGAATCTCAACAAGTGCGAGGCTACTTGTCAAGCCGTGAGGTAGCGCACGATCGACTTAATGCACTCGGCCGTTTTTTTCGCGGAAAGCTGTGAAGGAAAGTCCCAGTGCAAACACCAATGGGCACTCGATGTCGTAGGCATGTTCGCTTGACTTCATCCCCACGCTTTGTTGATTATGCAGCCACTCTACTGCCCCGCTCCCAGCGATGGGCCTAGAACCGAAGGGACCGTCTCCATGATGTCAAACACCGCCTCCTACTCGTCGCGCGTTAATCGCCGCCTCTCGCTGTTTTCGTTGGTGATGCTCGCGGTTGCGGCACTCGCCGGTTGTGAAGACAACCCAGTGGGGCGCGTATGCGATCTCGGCGGTTCGACCGAAGCCACCCAGCGCGTGGTGGCATCGCCGTCGCTGGACTGCGTTTCTCGTCAGTGTTTGCGGGTCCCGCAGGAAGTCGTCAAGTTGCCGGAAGGCAGCCGTTTGCCACCGCCAACCCAAGGGTTGTGCACGAACGAATGCGCTGGCGACGACGACTGTGACCGGGTGCCTGAATCGCCATGCAAAACCGGCTTTACCTGCGGTATCGCCGTGACGGTAGGCCCTTTCTGCTGCAAAAAATTCTGCATCTGTAAAGACTACATCGTGATTCCAGAAAGCGGCGTTGTGCCAACGCCTGAAGCTTGCAAGGCTACCAACCCAGATGCAGCGTGCTGCAATCTCGAAGGTCGTCGCGGCAACGCAATGTACCCGAACTGCAAATAGTCCAGCGCTACATGCTGAAATGCCCGTGCCTGACCGCACGGGCATTTTGCGTTTCGGCCAGGGCGCACGGGCACGGGCACGGGCACGGACACGGACACGGACACGGACACGGACAGGGACACGGACAGGGACACGGGCACGGGCACGGGCACGGGGCACGGGGGCGAACACAGGCATGGCTGCGGGTCGCAACGCTAATGCAAGTCGCCGAGCCGCCAGGCATCGCGGATTAGCGTGGCAGAACCTGCCGTTACCGTGATCACGTCGAATCGCATGTGGCGTGCCGAAGGCTTACGAAGCGCCAGATAGAGCGCAGCTACGCGGCTGACCTGTTGTTGCTTGCTTCGCCCCACCGTGGCTCCGCCAAAGCGGTCGTTGGCACGGCTCCGCACTTCAACGAAGACCAGAATACTGCCTTCGACAGCGATGATGTCGAGCTCGCCAGCTCGACATCGAAAATTGCGCTCGACAATGCGGTAGCCCTGCTGCGTCAGCAGCGAGCATGCAATGTCTTCGGCCTCGGCACCGTGTTGACGGCGCGGGTCTACACCGCGTTTTTCCACCATACCCAACCCTCCTTAAAGCCGAAGCCCAACGCTTCGCGCTTATCACAACCTCGCCTACGCCACGTAGGCGTAGGATTAAGCTACCGAAGCTTCTTTGAGCTTCTTGCGCTTGCCGCGGCCCTTGATGGCGTCTTTGACTTCGGCCGTCAACGCCACTTGTGGGGCTTCGTTCGGATCGGCTTGGTAGTCGCGTTCTTTGATGCGAGCTGCCTTGCCCGACAAGTCGCGCAAGTAGTAGAGGCGCGATTGATGAACTTTACCACGCGAGACAACATCGACTTTTTCGATGTTTGGCGAGTGGTCTGGGAAAATCCGCTCGACGCCTACGCCGTACGAAATCTTACGAACGGTAAAGGTCGAACGGGCGCCGTTGGAAACCCGGCGGATGCAGACGCCTTCAAAGGCTTGCAGACGGGTCTTTTCACCTTCGCGGATTTTTGCCCACACTTTGACAGAGTCGCCAGGGCGAAACTCTGGCAGGCTTGCCGAGCGAAGGTTTGCTTTGTTGAGGGATGCAAGAATTTGGTGCGCGCTCATAAGATACCTGCGGTGAACATGGATCGCCGCCGCAAAGCGGCGACGTCGGGATGGCGTTTCTGCCAGAGATCAGGCCCCTTCGTCAAGCGTTCCTGGCATTGCAACGCATCAACAATGGATGGACCGGCCAACTTGCTGATCCCATTGGCTCATTAGGACCGCTCGGATTTGCCGAAAAGGCGATCCAAAACGACAGCGACCGCACTTCGAACCGATAAATGGTTCCACGCCGGGCCGCCTTCGATGGGGGCCAAGACCGCATCCACCGCGCCAAGCTGGTCAGCTGCGAGGCCAAAGCCGGTGCCAAACAACAGCAACACGGGTCGTGCAGGTGCTTGGGCGCAGCGCTGCAGCAACGCCGTGGTGGTGAGCGGTTCGCTGCCTCCAAAAGCGGCTGGATTCGCCGACGTCGCGACGACCAATGGTGGCTCGCCGTGGACTGCAGCGATGGCTGCCACAGCAGCGGCAACGTCGACGGCAACTCGCACCGACGCTAACGCGTGCGTGCGGTGCTCGCCGGCCATGGATTCGCGCCACATGCTGCCAACATGTTCGGCTTTGTCGCGTTGCGAATCGACCGGAGTCACGATGTGAAAACCCGCTAACCCGTACGTTGTCGTCGAGCGTGCGATATCGTGTAAGTCGAGATTGGTCAGCGCAGTGGTGACAATTTTGCCGGTGCGATCCCACACCGGGTGATGCACCAACGCAATGTGGCAGCGCGCTGCAATGTTGAGCTCGGGCAAAGCCTTCAACAGTTTGCGATCGCGCTTGTCAGGCCGATGCTGGGCCCACAATTCCGGCCGCCGCTGAGCGGTGCGCTGCATTGCTTGTTGCCTGCGCCAATCGGCAATCGCGGCATGATTTCCCGACGACAACATGGCCGGTACGCCCAGCTCACCTTCCGTGGTCACCAAGGTCGCCGGGCGGGTATAATGCGGATACTCCAGCAATGCACCAGCGAATGATTCGTCGGTAGCCGACTCAGGCTCACCGAGCACACCCGGCACCAAGCGTGCGACGGCATCAATGATCACGAGTGCGCCAAGCTCGCCGCCTGACAGCACATAGTCGCCGATCGAGATCTCTTCATCGATCGCGGTGTCGAGCACGCGTTGGTCGATCCCTTCGTAGCGACCACAAACCATCATCAAGTGCGGCATGGCCGCTAGTTCGCGCACCCGTTGTTGGGTCAGCGGCCGGCCACTCGGCGTCATCGCAATGCGATGCGCAGGGCCATGTTTCGTGGTTGCATCCGCGATGGCGGCAAGCAAGGGCTCCGGCTTCATCACCATGCCAGGCCCGCCACCATAGGGCGTATCGTCGACGGTCCGGTGCTTGTCGTGCGTAAACTCCCGTGGGTTGACGGTAGCCACTGTAATAATGCCAGCGTCGCGACTGCGGCCAACGACACCAGCCGCAAACGCGCCTTCGATCAATTCGGGCAGCAGCGTCACAACAGTAAATTGCATGGCGGCTCGCTACTGTGTGGTACCAGGGCGCGAACGACGAACGACCGCCGCGGTGGCAGGTACTGAATTTTGCGGAATGCCATCAGGTGGGTCGATGGTAACGATCCCAGCTTCGAGATCGACATTGATCACAAACTGATCAACCAATGGCAACATGCGCTCCACCGCCATGGCAGCGCCAGGCGTGGTTTGCACAATGACCAATCGGTCTTGAAAGCCGACATCAATTTCGGTGATCTGGCCCCACGACGTACCGTCGGTGAGCCGCACTTCGCAGCCGATCATGTCGTCGAGGATGACTTCGCCATCGGCGAGTTCAATCTCGCTACGATTCACCGCTACCGCAGCGCCTTGCAAGCGTTCGGCATCGTTGCGTGTTTCAAGACCTTGCAACGCAACCAACCAACCGCGGTGGGTCCCACGTGCAGCTTTGATCACGTATCGCTGGTCGCGAATGAACACTTCATCCACGTCGTCGAGAATGGTCGAGTCAGGGTCGTGGGTAACGACTACAACTTCACCGCGAATACCGTGAGCTCGCGCGATCCCGCCGATCTCAATACGATCTTCGCCGCGCATGTTGCGCTTACTCGAGAATTTCAACCATCGTGCGCTTGCGCGAACGAGGTGCCGCCGCTTGCACAACGGCACGCAAAGCGCGGGCGGTTTTGCCACCGCGGCCGATCACTTTGCCTAGATCTTCATCAGCGACTTCCAGTTCGTATACATTCGCGTTGCGTTCTTCGACGAATACAACGTGAACGTCGTCCGGCTGGTCGACCAGATTTTGCGCCAAAAAGCGAAGCAATTCGGCTACATCCGGCGATTTCCCGCCTGGGCCGCGATCGCCATCATTCCGGCGCGGACCACGACCGCCACGATCTTCATCGTGGCTACCTTGGTCTTCGTTCTGATCGTCCGAAGGCGCCATTAGGCGGCCTTCGCTTTGCTGGCTTTAACTTGTTTGCGCACCAAGGTGGCGAGAGTGCCGCTTGGTTGCGCACCGTTTTTGATCCACTTCGCGTAGCGTTCACCGTCGAGGGTAAACGCTTTGCTGCGTGGATCGTAGGTGCCGAGAAGCTCAATAAACTTACCGTCGCGTGCCTTGCGCTTGTCAGCGGCAACGATGCGGTAGAATGGAGCTTTCTTTTTGCCTTGGCGTGATAGGCGAATGGCTACTGACATTGGGAATCCTAAAGGAGGTGTTTTGGAAGCGGCGCAATCTACTCGCCTGTTTCCTGATCTGTCAAGCGTGCTATATGACCCGCATGTCTGGAAAACGGCCGATCGGCCATTTTGCCGGGGACTTTTCGGTTCCCACTCCCGAAATGCAGCATTTGCACGCATCCCCACAGCGGTTACATGGGCGTTCGGCCTATCGAGCCCCGCAACGCGCGACCCTATTAATAATGATGTTGGCGAGCCTAGGCGGCTGGGGCGCCTGCTCGGGCCGTAGCAAAGACTCTGGTACGCCAGTGGTAGTCCCAACCGGACCGGCGCCAACCTTTACACTATTCGCATTGGCTGAAGTTCGTGGGCAGCTCGGCCCTTGTGGTTGCACAAGCGATCCCTTAGGCGATTTAGCCCGTACCGCGCAAGTGATTAACGATGCACGCGCTAAAGGGCCAGTGCTCGTCGTTGATGCAGGGTCCCTGCTCTACTCCAAAGCAAACCCGGGCGCCGCGCATGCTGCACAAGAAGAAAAGAAAGCTGATCTGTTGGTGAATGCCTATCGCGACACGCTGCAAGTTGCAGCGATCGGCCTTGGCCCAGCGGATTTGATCGCTGGCCCAAGCAACATTCGCCCGGCCCGGCAGCTCGCCAACGCCGCCCCCGATGCCAACATCCCCGTGGAAGCGCCAAAGCTCGTAACTGTCGGCAACGTCAAAGTTGGGATCTTTGGAGTCGCGGAAGCCGACACAGTAGGGGGCATCACGGTGACTGACCCAGTCGCGGCTGGCAAAAACGCAGTGGCGCAACTGCGTCGTGATGGCGCTGCGGTTGTGGTCGGCCTGTTGCAAAGTTCAAGCAAGCGCAACGTGCTAGCACTAGCCAAAGCCATTGGTGGCATCGACTTTGCCGTGGCTGGACTCGGCAACGGCGCGCCGGAGCCAGACCAAATCTCGCCACGTGCTGAAGATCTTGGCAACGGCACGTATCTCATTATCCCGGCCAACCGCGGTCAAATTGTCAGCCGTGTCGACGTCATGATCCGTGACGCCGGCCCATTGGTCGACGCGATTGGGCCTGGCGCCGCACGCGATGTTAGTGCGCAACTCGATCGTCAACTTGCATCACTTGATAAAGACCTTGCCGCATTCGCGACCGACCCGAGTGCAGACCAAGCGTTCGTCGCCGCGAAAAAGGCCGAACGTGTGGCCCTGGTCGCTGACAAAGAGTCATTGGCGAAATCGCCTTGGCGCACGCCCGTCAAAGGCAGCTTCTTTGGTTTTGAACAAGTAAAAATCAATAAAGCCTTAGGATGTGATCCAGCGATTCAGAAAGCCACCAACGAGTACAATCGCGCCGTCGGTGAAGCCAACATCGCATTTGCGAAAACCCAGCCGGTGATGGCGCTGCCCAAAGGTGCACCATCGTACGTGGGTGCAGAAGCCTGCGCCGATTGCCACCAAGATGCTGTCGATTTCTGGCAATCCACCCGCCACGCCCACGCATGGAAAACCCTCGAAGACCGCAACCAACAGTTCGATTTAGATTGCATTGGCTGCCATGTCACTGGCTGGGACAAACCAAGCGGCGCAACCATGGCGAACAACGAAAAGTTGCGCGACGTGCAATGCGAAGTGTGTCATGCGCCAGCCTCGATCCATGTCGCGAAGGGCGGCGAAGAACAACCGCTTTCGATCATGAAAGAACCACCACCAGATCTTTGCGCAAACACGTGCCATACGAAAGAACACTCCGACACGTTCGAACGCACGGCGTATTTGCGGGACATCTTGGGCAAAGGCCACGGCGAACGCGATCGCCAACGGTTGGGCGATGGCCCAACCGGCAAATCGCTGCGCACGGCTGCACTCGAAAAAGCCGGCAAGCTGCTTGGGCCTGGGTGCATGAAATAGTGCGGCGCAGCACTGCGATAGCTTGGCTTGCATTGGTGACTGCGCTCGTTGGCTGCTCCGCGCCGACACGCGTGGCACCGACGCCTACAACGCCACATCAGCCGGCGCCGGATCCGGAAGCGGAACCGGCCTCCATTGTCGTGGATGAAACCGAACCGCCAAGCGCGACCGAAGACCTCCCGCCGCTGCCAACCGAACCGGTTGCCACGGCCAACTCGGCGGAACCTACCGTCGACGAAATACCAAGTGCGCCAAGCAGCGGGCGGCCAATCAGCGTCGAAAACGGTTTCGCCACTTGGTACGGCGACGATTGGCACGGCAAAGCAACTGCGTCAGGTGAACGCTTCAACAAACACAAACTCACCGCAGCGCATCGCAGTTTGCCCTTGGGCGCCAAGGTGCGGGTAACCAATACCCGCAATGGCCGCTCCGTCGAAGTGCGGATCAACGACCGCGGGCCCTACGGCCGTCGGCGCGAGCGCATTATTGATGTGGCCGAAGCAGCGGCCAAACGCTTGGATTTTATCAATGCTGGGGTATGCCCGGTGCGGATCGAAGTGCTTTGGCTGCCACCGCCCAAGGCCAAACGGCATTCCAAGAAAAAAAAGGCAAAGCATGGCGCTTGAACCCATCATTGTAGTCGACAACGTGCGGCGCCATTTCGGTGCCATCAAAGCGTTGCAAGGCGTCACCGCAGAGATCAGTGGCAAGATCATTGGCTTGCTTGGCCCCAACGGTGCGGGCAAATCGACATTGCTCAAGTGCTTGTTGGGTTTGGTGCCGTTCGAGGGCCGTGCGACCGTCTTGGGCATGTCGGCAGCAACCGATGGCGCTGCGATTCGCGTTCGTGTGGGCTACATGCCGGAGCAAGATTTGTTGCTGCCGAACATGTCCGCCGTCGAGTTGTGCGCGTACGCCGCTGAATTATCGGGCTTGCCGCGCTCCGAAGCGGTGCAGCGTGCACATGCCGCACTCTACTACGCCGGGTTGGAAGAAAAGCGCTATCAGCCGGTCGACACATATTCAACGGGCCAAAAGCAACGCGTGAAATTGGCACAAGCCCTGGTCCATGATCCCGAAATCTTGTTTCTCGACGAGCCCACCAACGGGCTCGATCCCAAAGCTCGCGCCGAGATGTTAGAACTGATCTCCGAAATGCCAGGGCGCCGCGGTTGCGCGATCGTGCTGTCGACCCACTTGTTAGGCGACGTCGAACGGGTCTGCGACCAAGCGGTGATCATGCATCGCGGCGCAGTGAAATTTTCCGGTACGGTGGCGGAGTTGCGGCAAACCCGCGGCGGTGACAGCGAATACACGGTATCGGTACGCGACAATGCGCATGACTTTGCGGCGGCGTTGACGCAGGCCGGCCTAGCTAACGAAGTAACTTCGCCAGTGGCGCTGCGCGTGACCGTCGATCCGGCCATCGGCCCGCGACAACTGTTTGCGTTAGCCGCGGCAGCCGGGGCGCAATTGCGCAGCGTCGAAGTGCAACGCGATACCGTTGAAGCCGCATTCTTGCGCATCATCGGCGCAGCCAATGATGACGCCACGGCGCAAGCCAACCAAGCCAAAGCAGGTGCAGCGTGAGCGCGCCCGAAACCAACATTACGCCGACCGCCCCCGCTCCCACCCGTTCAACCGCGGCGATCTACGACCTTGGCTACAAACGTTATGTTGGCAATCGGGTCGCAGCATCGGCGCGCTGGCGCGTCATCATGCGCAATCAGCTGAGCACCGCGTGGAAAGGCTGGTGGCGGCTGAAATTTCCGCTTGGCACTGCCCTGATGATTTCGCTGGTTGCTGGGGCCGTCATGTACGTGTCGTCGAACAAACTCTTCAACGCCATCGCGTCCAAAGGCATGGGGCTCAAGTTCTCCGACGGGATCGTGCCATTTTCGATGACGTTTTTTGCGCGTGCAGGCTTCATCTTTAGTTTGACCGTGGGTGCTTCGGTGATTGCAAGTGATGCGCAAAGTGGGGGCTTCACGTTCTATTTTGCGCGGCCGGTGCGCCCGATCGATTACGTACTAGGCAAGTTTGCTGGCTTGTTGTTGGCCACGTCACTCATCATGATGGCGGGGCCGCTATTTTTGGCGGCCGAGCGTTTGGGTCTAGCCGAAACTACCAGTGAGTTAATCGACTTGCTGCCCGTACTTGGCAAAGCCGCGATCGCGGGTCTTGCCGGTGCCCTGTTGTATGCCGCCCTGCCGTTGGGCTTCTCGGCGTTGGCCAACAAACGCCGCACGGCGCTTGCGTTGTGGGCGGGTGCCTATCTGATCGCAGGCTCGATCTGTTCGGGCATTGGGTTGTTGACCAATACTCCGCTTGGTGCGCTCGACCCACCGACGGCAATCACCTCGTTGACATTTCATTTATTTGACGTCGAATGGAAAGGTCGCAGCGCCATGGTGCCGATGCCTTACGCCATCGGTGCCATCCTGATGTACGTGGTGATCGGCCTTGGGCTCGCTTGGTGGCGCGTTAACAACTCGCGCTCGACCGGCGTGGGAGGTGCACCATGAAACCGATTATCGAAGTTACCGATTGTTCGAAGTGGTACGGCCAAGTGCTGGGCTGCGCATCGATCAATTGGAAATTTGGCAGCGACGAACGCACGCGTGGAACCGCGGCTTCGACTGGGAACATCGTTGGATTGCTTGGCCCAAACGGCGCTGGCAAATCTACCCTGATGAAAATGATTGTGGGGCTGTCGACGCCATCGCGCGGCACGGTGCGGTTGTTCGGCGAGGACCCATTTCACAATCCAGCGCCACGGCAACGCTTGGGCTATGCGCCCGAGCACGAAAAGACCTACGACGAGTTAACCGCGCTGGAATTGGTTAGTTTCTTGGCGCGCTTGTCAGGCGTGCCAACCAACCAAGCCATCGCCGCAGCAAAAACAGCGCTCGACCGGATGGGCATGAGCGAGCATATCGGTCGGCCGATCAAAGGTTTTTCCAAAGGCATGCGGCAGCGCACCAAGCTGGCATCAGCCATCGTGCATCAACCCGACTTGTTGATTCTCGACGAGCCATTAACGGGCGTCGATCCAATGGCCCGCATCGATATCATCGATCGCATCAAGCGCTTGGCAGCCGATGGGACCTCGGTCGTGATTTCGAGCCACGTGCTGTACGAAATCGAAGCCCTCACCACCGACATCGTGGTGATCTATCGCGGCCAGGTATTGGCCGAAGGCAATATCTACGACATTCGTCGCCTCATCGATAAACACCCACATCGGATACGGGTTGAATGCGACCGGCCACGGGTGGTTGCCGCTGCAGCAGCAAGCGCCGATCACATCACGCGCATCGCATTTGAACGCGATGCCGTGGTGCTCGAAACCCGCAATCCCGATGCTTGCTACGACTTGCTTGGCCAAACGATCGTGCGAGAGCAACTCCACGTAACCGCGTTGACTTCACCAGATAACAACCTCAGTGCCGTGTTCGACTATCTCACCAGCGGAGGTGCCGCATGAACGACACGCCAGCCGTTCCTCGTTACGCTGTGCCGTCGACGGCACGGGCCATCGTGGCGATCGCTGCGTTGACCTGGCGCCGCGCCATTCGCGGGCGCGCGCCTTGGGTCACCGGCGTGTTGGCCTTGTTGCCGTTGCTGTATGCAAGCTTAACCTATCGTTACTCGCATCGCGTCGATGCCATGTTTATGCGTGGCGTGTTTGGCATCGTCATGTTGACGTTGACGATTTCGCCAGCGATGAATGTGGCAAGCTCATTGGGTGAAGAGCTCGAAGAACGGACCAGCGCGTATTTATGGTCGCGACCACTGGCACGTTGGACCATCGTGGCCGGCAAACTTGTCGCGTTGGCGCCGATGGTTGCATTTGGTGCCATCGTTGGCCTGGTGCTGGCGCATGTCGGCTCCGATGGCAACGTGCCACCGGTTCAGGTGCTAGCAGCAGTTGGCATTGCGGCCCTTGCATTTTGCGTCGCGGCCGCGGCGGTCGCGACGATCGCACCCAAAAACGGCATGACGCTGGCAATTTGTTATGCGCTGTTCATCGACCTTGCGCTGAGCGCTCTGCCAATTTCGCTGCGCAATATTTCGATTTCATATCACGCAAGTTCGATCGCTGGTATGAGCGTCAATAGTGTTAGCAGCGGACTCATTGGCATCACCTGCATCGTCACGGTGTGGGGTGCGATCGGGCTGTGGCGAATACGCAACATCGAGTAGCTCAGCCGCGATGGATCAATGCATGGCCGCGCGAATGGTATCCATTTCGTGCCCGACTTCGGCCGTGAGTGCTTGTAGTTGCTCGCTCGACATCTGGTCGGCGCAAACCACCATCGGGTCACTATCGACGGTGGCTTCGCGATAGCAGGTTAAGGTCGCGGCACTCCATGCGTCGGCAGTGCAGCGGGATTGGACG
>JAKQOD010000326.1 GCA_029565465.1 Deltaproteobacteria bacterium | reverse complement strand
TGGTGCGGTTATTTGACAAAGCCGGCGCCAGCGTTAGCGTTGCCATGACCGCGCGCGCGCAAAAGTTTGTTGGCCCGATGACGTTTCAAGCGCTCACGGGGCGGCCCGTGTTCACAGATTTGTTCAGCCTCACCGAAGAGGCCAGCATTGGGCATATCAAAGCCGCCGACGAAGCCGACTTGGTCGTGATTGCGCCAGCGTCAGCGAACATCTTGGCGCGGCTGGCCACGGGCATGGCCGATGATCCGGTAACTGCGATTGCGCTTGCGACCAAAGCGCCCGTGTTGCTTGCGCCATCGATGAACGTCAACATGTGGAACCATCCCATCACCGTCGACAACCTGAAGCGTCTGCGTGACATTGCGGGCTATCATGTGGTCGCGCCAGGCGTGGGGTATCTGGCGTGTCGTTGGGTTGGGGCAGGGCGCTTGGCTGAGCCGGCAGATATCGTTGAAGCTGCAGCGTGCTTGCGCACACCACAAGATCTAGCCGGCAAACGCGTGGTGGTTTCGTCCGGCCCCACCCACGAAGCCTTGGATCCGGCGCGCTATTTGGCCAATCGGTCGTCGGGCAAGATGGGCATTGCCATGGCCCACGCGGCGCATCGGCGAGGCGCTGCGGTAACCTTGGTGCTTGGCCCAACGGGTCAACCCGTGCCAGCTGGCATTACTGTGGTGGCCGTCGAGTCAGCGTTGCAAATGGCGCAAGCGGTTGAGCAGGCCGCTGCTTCGGCCGACGTTGTCGTCATGGCCGCTGCTGTTGCTGATTTTCGCGCAGCCACCATCGCGCCGCAAAAGCTCAAACGATCGAGCCTTGGTGCAACACCGACGTTAGCGCTGCGGGCGAATCCCGATATTTTGGCAGGGCTGGGCGCTGCGCGACAAAAAGCCAAAGCGCAACGGCCGCTGTTGGTTGGCTTTGCTGCCGAAACCGAAAACGTGTTGGCGTATGCACGCGATAAGTTGGTGCGCAAACAGATCGACGTGATTGTGGCCAATGATGTTTCGCAAGCGGACGCCGGTTTTGCTGTCGACACCAATCGCGTCATCGTGATCGACGCGGATCATGCGGTGCACGTTCCGTTTGGCACCAAAGCCGAGGTTGCGCATCGGGTGTGGGACGCATTGTTGCCTCGGCTGAACCACGCGCCGGTTGGCAAAAAGGCCAACGGTGCAGGTGCGAAGCCGGCGAAAAACGCTCGCCGCAAAGGCAAACGATGAGCGATACGGCGCACGAGTTCGCGACGCTGGTTCGACAACTGCGGGTTGCGCTGGGTCGCCACGCACGGGGTGGGGCATGGGCTACATCGGCGGCGGCGACTGTACGCCATCATAACGATGCAGCCGCGGCCCCTGCCGCACCGGCGGAGCTGGTTGCAGCAACCATTGGTGGGGTGGGCCTGCAGACGATTCGCGATGAACTCGGTGACTGCCAGCGCTGTGGCCTATGCGCCACACGCAACAAGATCGTGTTTGGGATCGGTGCCGAACATGCGCCGTTGATGTTCGTTGGCGAAGGCCCTGGTGCCGACGAAGATCGCACCGGCGAGCCATTTGTTGGCGCTGCTGGTGAGTTGCTCGACAAGATGATCGTCGCGATGGGCTGGCAGCGCAGCGCTGTCTATATTGCCAACGTGGTGAAGTGCCGGCCGCCGCAAAATCGCACGCCAACTGATGAAGAAGTGGCAGCATGTGCACCATTTTTGACTGCTCAAATCGGCTCAGTCATGCCACGCATCATCGTTGCGTTGGGCCGGCCAGCCGCCAATTTTATCCTTGGCAAGGATGCGCCGATAAGTTCGCTGCGTGGCCAA
>JAKQOD010000320.1 GCA_029565465.1 Deltaproteobacteria bacterium | reverse complement strand
CCGCGATCATGCTCAACTTGAGGCCCACCGAGCCGATATTTTTTTCATCGCGAATGCCGAGTTCGGATTTGACGCGATCGATGTCGTGATTGCGATGGCTTTGTGATGCCACCAATCGCGCGTCGGCAGCGGTGGTGACGGCAGAGACTTGTAATGGCACATTGGCTTGGCCAGCTTGTTCAAGCCAGGCGCCGATGCCGTAGGCCGCGACGTATGTGCGTTGGCAACTTGCTTGCGCCACCACACCGAGCACCGGCGCGCCGGCGATGCACAGGCCAATCATGACGGCAAAGCCATCGCGGCCCGCGATATAATCTTTGGTGCCATCAATTGGATCGATGTACCAAACGCGGTCGGCGTCGATGCGGCGCAAATCGTCAGGGTTTTCTTCGGAAATCACGACATCGTGCGGATATTCCGTCGCAACGCCGGCCGCAATGAGGTCTGACGCACGTTTGTCTGCAACCGTCACGGGTTCGTCGCCCGGCTTGTACTCAATCTGCAAATTGCCTTTGCGAATCGCCATCACGATATCGCTGGCTTCGGCGGCAAGCCGACGTGCCAAGGCTAATTCTTGCGTGAGGTTCACGCTAACCGATTTCCACGCGCGCGTTCGACAACACAGTTTTACGAGCGTCGCCAGCGCCCGTCGTCACCCGGACCAGGTAACTTCCGTCGGTGTTGCGCCACCCGGATGTCGTCAATTCGTCGCCGGGCAAAACCGGCGCGGAAAAACGCGCAGCAAAGCTGCGTAATTTCGTAGTGTCACCGCCGCACACAGCGCGCACAATCGCGCGGCCGGCAAAACCGTAGGTACACAAGCCGTGCAGAATTGGCCGCTCGAAGCCAACTGCTTGGGCCATCGATGGCGAAATGTGCAGCGGATTGAGATCGCCACTTAGCCGGTACAGTGCCGCTTGCTCAGCCGAAGTCCGCTCAGTGACCGCAAAATCCGGATCCCGGTCCGGCGGCTCGACGGAGACGGTTTCAGGGCCACGTTCGCCACCAAAGCCACCGGCGCCTCGGACGAAAATCGAAAAAACATTGTCGAATACCGGTTGGCCGGCGTCGTCGACGGTTTTGGCTTCGACGACGGCGACCGCACCTTTGCCTTTGTCGTAGATGCCAGTAACCACCGCCACCGTTTGCAACGTGCCGTTTGGGGCGATGGGCCGGTGCAAGCGAATCGACTGTTCGCCGTGTACAACCATGGCCATGTTGGCGCCCAGCTTGCCACACACTTGCAGCATGGCCGTGAACGAAGGCACGACCGCGAAGGTTGGCAGCACCTTGGGCCCGTTCATTTCGAACAAGACATCGAGTTCATCGGGTGTTTTAGCGCCGACGCCCAACGCGTACAGGACCGTGTCGCGCCAGCTGTATGTGTGGGTAATTGGGTCAGAAGCTTTACCGACGAGATCAAGATTGAGCGCCATGGTGTCCTCGCTACGGTTTTAGACCGTTGGGTGCGTGCGAGCAACTACGTGCTGCCGGGAAGTGGAAGGCCCGATCCAGCGCGGCCACGTGCGTCGGCGCTGCGCTTTTTGGTGCTCACGTAGAACGCCCGCCGCCGACCGCCTCGGCGCCATGCTCTGGCGCCTGGCTCGACGGTGAGCGCCGCGTGGGCCGCGGCCCCGTTATGGTCACGGCCACGGTGGCCGCGACGTGTTGATGCGCGCGGCAAGCTATGCCGGCCACAAGATCTGTTTGGTTTCCTCAAGCGTTGCCACCCCACGGCCAGAAAGTTTCGCCATGTTGACGGCCGCAGCGACCAAATCGCCGTTGGATGTTGCCATCTCGCCGGTTGGCAAATAGAAATTGTCTTCGAGACCGACGCGCACATCGCCACCGAGCGACAACGCGGCCATCGCCAACGGCCATTGCTCGCGGCTGATGCCAATGACTTTCCAACGCGAACCAGCAGGCACTTGTTCGGCTTGAAACGCCAAGTGACGCGCCGTCGCTGGGATGCCACCGACGACGCCCATGATGAACGAAAAATGATACGGCTTGGCAATCAGGCCCATATCCTCGAGTACACGGTACGAGTTGGTGTGCCCGGTGTCGAAACACTCCATTTCGGGCTTGCAG
Source organism: Deltaproteobacteria bacterium (assembly GCA_029565465.1). Classification (GTDB taxonomy): domain Bacteria; phylum Myxococcota_A; class Polyangia; order Haliangiales; family Haliangiaceae; genus JABFXX01. The sequence goes on along the minus strand of JAKQOD010000320.1, from coordinate 3,425 downwards.
CCGTTGGCTTGCATTTCTTTGGCAAATGCGACGATGTCATCGAACGAGTTGGCAAACACGAATTGAAACGCAAACGCGCCTTTGGCCGAATTCCACTTGGCATAGTTCATCGAGCCCATGTTGAGCGCCGCGATTTCGGGCCGGAGCGACAAATGACTCACGCGGTCACGCATGGGTCCGGCTCCGCCAGTTGACCAATTGATCAACACCGGGCAGCGTTCGCGGGTTTCGCGTTGGATCGCTGCAAACGTTTCTTTGCTCCAGCTTGGCGAGCCATCATCATTGCGTGCGTGGATGTGCACGATGGTGGCACCAGCCTCGTAGGCACGGCGCGCTTCTTCGGCAATTTCGACCGGCGTGTAAGGAATCGCCGGGCAATGTTTTTTTGTGGTGACGGCCCCCGTCAGCGCGCAGGAAATAATTACGTTGTCACTTGCCATAGCCGCAAGCGTCGGTGCGCTGCCGCCGCGTGTCAAGCGACCGGGTCGCGTGTTACGCCAAGCTTGTGGAACATTAACGATCGCCGCTGGCACTGCCGGCGGCGGCTGCGAAATCAGCCAACAAACGCTTGGTTTCACCAGCGACCAATTGCACGCGATAGGTTTCGCTACGCGGCGGCGAGCCTACCGGAAAGCGAATTTCGATTTGATGCTCACCAGCCGCGACTTGCCGCTGCAATGGTGTGCGGCCAACGGCAACGCCATCGATATAGACTTCGCCCCAAGGCACCGCGCCAACACGCAGCGTCGCTTGGTCGCGTGCATTGCTGCCTGCGCCGCTTGGTGCGGCATCGTGCTGCACGGTAACGGCGCGCGGCGCGTCGACGGTACGCGGCGTGGCGATACGCGCGTCGTGTGGCGCTGGCGTTGGCCTTGCGTCGGCACGTGGAGCGATAGGCGCATCCAGTGGTGCATCTAGTGGCGCGACCACGGCGGCATCAATGGGTTGTGATGGGGTCGGTGCGTCGATGCGGCTTGTGATGCTGGCATCAATTACCGCGCTGTTTGGTGTGGTAGCTGCGCGCTGCGCGAACCGCCACAGCAAGCCGCCAGCAAGCGCCACGCTGACGCTGGCAAGCAACGCCGTGATCCGCCAACGCCGGGCTGGCGGTGCAGCACTGGGCACCTGAGATGTCGAGGCCTGCGGCGGTATCGCTGTGCGCGTTTCGCTTGCGGTTGGCGCGGCCGCTGGCGTCACCTGCGTTGAAAAAGGTGTTTCAGGTTCATGCAGCAGTGCATCAAAGCCGACCGCGGTGGCAAAACTTTCTTGGTGGGTTGCTGCACGTCGCTGCCTTGGCACCGGTGTGGTATGTGGCAACACTGGCGCCGCCGGCGGTAGATTGCCGATGCTGGCGATTGGCTTGGTTGCGTCGCCGCGGCCATCACTAGGCGCCGTAGCATCGTCGCGCTTGGTTGGTGATTGCAGCGCTGGCGCATAGCGCGCAACCAAGTCAGCGACATCGCGAGCATTGGGTGGCGCGGCTTGTTGATACACCAGCCGCGATAGTTCTGCTGCCAATTCGCCCGCTGACTGCCAGCGCTCATCGAGCGACCGTGCCAGCGCGCGCATGACTGCGGCGTCAATGGCAGGTGGAATATCGGCACGCAGGTGGGTAGGGGCGGCAATCGGTGCGTTCATCACGGCTTCAAGCGTGGCTTTGCTGTCGGCGCACCGAAACAACGACTGGCCGGTGAGCAGTTCCCAAAGCACTACACCGACGGAGAAAATGTCGCTTTGCCCCGAAAGCGCTTGGCCGCGCGCTTGTTCGGGTGACATGTACGGAAATGAGCCAGCCAGCGCAATGCTGCCTTGGGCGGCGGCGTCGAGTGGCAGCGCGATGCCAAAGTCGAGCAGTTTCACTTCGCCGTCGCGCGATAACATGATGTTGCGCGGCGAAATATCGCGATGCAGCACGCCTTGGCCTTTGCGATGAGCATAGTCGAGCCCGTCGAGCACGCGTGCCATGATCCACGCGGCCAAGATCGCGGGCATCGGCAAGGCTTGCTGCCGCAGGGTCGTCGCGAGTTGTTCGATGGTGATGCCATCGATATATTCCATGGCAATGAAATAAATTTGATCGACGACACCCAACTCATAGATCGGCACGATGTTGCCATGCGTGAGGCCGACCAGCGTTTTGGCTTCGGTGACAAACAAGTCGACAAACTGCGGGTCGCGACTCCACTGCGGCATGATCTGTTTGATCACCAGCAGTTTTTCGAACCCCGAAGGGCCGATCAATTTGGCCAGATAGATCTCCGCCATCCCGCCAGTGGCGAGCTTTTCGGTCAAGTAATACTTGCCGAATGTCGTCGGAACGTCGGACATGGCGGTTTGAGTGTATCATGTACGCATGCTTGCGTGCCGCCGCAACCCGGGGTCGTTGGCGGCCTTGGCAACCGGCCGCGGGCTGCTGCTTTGGTGCTTTGTGGCGGTAGCATGCAGCGACCCTGCGCCGCGCATTGCACTAAAGCCTACCTACGGTACCAACCTGAGTTGTGGCCGTGCGGTAGATGGCCGGCTATTGTTGGTTACCGCCCAAACCGGTGACCGGGAAGTTACGCGGTCAGTGCCACTCGATGGCAGTGTGGCAACGTTTGACGTCGCCGATTTTCCGTCGGATACACGCCAACTCACGGCTGAAGTCATCGGCGCAGGTGGTGCGGTCCGCGCTGTGGGCAAATCAGCGCCCTTTGAATTCAGCACAATCGTCGACGGCGCTACCGTGCCGATTTTTATGGCGCCACCCGGCGGCGGTTGTGAATTGGCGGCGATGCAGCGGCCACGCCGTCGGGCCCTCATAGCAGCCGCCGGCGACGGCGCATTGATCGTCGGCGGCGCCGACCAAGTCAGCGCTGAATTCTTCGACTCCAGCACGAATCAATTTGTGCCGGTGACACTACCACCGGCGTTTGCCAACACGCCGACGTTGCAAGGCTCAGCGTTAGTCGCTATGCCCGACGGGCGAGTGGCACTCTTTGCGGCAGGCACTGGGGCGTATGCGTTGTTTGATCCGACAACGTTACAGTTTGGCAAGCCACGTGTGTTTGAACCGCGGTGGCAATTTGCTGCGGCAGCGCTTGATGCCACCCGGGTTGCCATCGTGGGTGGTTGTCGTTCGGCGACGCAAGGCCAATGCGTTGGTGAGGCCGCTGCCAATGTGCTGGTGGTGGACGTCGCGGCCGATGATGTTCAAGCGCTTGGCAATCTCGCCACCGATCACGTTGGTCCCGACGCGTTATTGGAACCAGCCACCTTGAATCGGGGCGCTGCGGTATTAATTGTGGGTGGCACGACGCTGGCAGGCTTTGCAAGCACGATGGCAGAGCGGATGGACTTGGCGACAGGCGCGGTGACCATGGTCGCAACGGGTGGGCGTGCGGTATCTTTGGATTCGGGCGCTACATTGACTGGATTTGCGACCA